>PCWA01000092.1 GCA_002796125.1 Candidatus Ghiorseimicrobium undicola | reverse complement strand
GAATTGCCCGGGAACGCGCGGCATCAATCTGAATAACCTTTTTCTTTTTTAAATCATCTCCGATTACCAGCATAGATTTTTGTCCTTTCTCTGTGTGTTTTTTTCTTATATATAGCAAAAATTGCCAACCTTAAGCCTCTCGCATGGACTTATAGATAAAAAATCTCAAAAATATAAAGAACGCTCCGAATGAACCGGCTAAGATATAGCCATCCGTATCATTTAAGCCTAAAGAGATAAATCGTACTGCCACAATAATCGCCCCGATAAATAATAAACAGGGTGAAAGGTCAAAATACCTTACTCCGGCATCATGCCTTAGGTCTCGGATTTTCTGCGGATCGTCGAATTTCTCCGGGCCGGTGCGCCGCGCCATCTCAACGATGGCGAGAGGATTACCGCAAGAGTGAGTTAATACTTTATTTTCAAACATCGCTTCATCTTTAATTCTTTCTTTATCCGCGTAAAGCCAGAGCAAAACCTTGGCGTCTTCTTTATCTAAGTTCTTAATTTCTATATGTTCAAACCTCCACCAGATTTTAGAAAGATGTCCCGCTTTCTTTAAATCGTTAGTCGCGCCTAAAAGCAGGCATTTATCCATCAAACAGGATATTGTAAAAGCCATAGAAGGAGTAAGGCCTTCCAGATGGTCCAAAACTAAGATATAGTTCTGATTGAATAGGCCATCTAAGATACAGCTAAGGAGCTCAGCTATGGGAAGGCGAGTAACCTTTCTTTTGAGATCCCTCCATTCCAGGTATTCGGCGTGCACTCCCTCTATGGCTAATTTTCCCTGCTTATGCAGGCAAAAGGCAATTTCTAAAACTGCTGTTTTTAAAGGGTGAATACGCTCTACGTAAATAACTTTTTTCATGTCTTTGACCGCATACTTTAAAAGATGGGTTTTGCCGGTACCGATATCTCCGGTTAGAGAAGTGTGTTTTTTATTCTTAATATTCTCTTTGAGCTTCTCAAGCTCTACGCCTCGGCCGACTAAGATTGTTTCAGAGATTTCGCGTTTTTTTCTCTGCATAATTTTTAATTAATTTAAAAACAGTTTTTTATCAACAGAATTAACGGCCTTTCTTTACTACTATTTTTAATTTTCTTTCTTTCTTTATATGTGGTGGCCTGCAAACCACTACTTTTGGTGGCCGCTGCGCCACTATCATAGTGGTCAGCTAACCACTACCCCAGTGGACTGCCCGCCACCGGCATTGTCGGTTTTCCACAAGCCAGAGGGCGGTGGTTTGCTTTCCGATGAGCAAAGCCACAACATCCAAGCTGTATAGTTTTTGTTTAAGCCGATAAGATTCTGCCTGCCTATCTTGACTTTAAAAATAACCCTGTCAGAAACGAGTTTATTCATTAGTCTTTTTACGTAACGGATATCGGTTTTTAGCTCTCTGGCAATCGCTCCGTAACTGATAATTTCCGTTTTCTTTTTCCAGCCGTAGGTTTTTCTGATGATAAAAAGCACAATTTTTAATTCAACCGCGCGAAAAGGATAGATTATAATTGCCTCTAACAGCTCATTAGCAATCCTTGTATAACCATCTTCAAGCTGCGGCGAGGCATATTTCATTGGACATAAGAAAATAAAAAAGGGCTGGCTCTCCGAAACGAATCGGAAAACCAGCCCTGTTTTTCTCTGATCTATTAGACCGAGTGACAGCGACTGCTTAAATAATCAAATTGTTAAAAACAAGATTACCTTAAAGATTAAATCCTGTCAAGAATTTTCTTTAAGAATTTATTTTGTCGTTTATTACCCGGCCTTCTTTAGCCGGGGTCATTTCGAGATAGTATTGCGTGCCGTCTGACCTTAAAGTTACCTGCAAATGGCCTTTGCGGTACCTTTTTATCATACGCCAGCCTTCGATAATCTCTTTTTCGTCAAAAGTTATTTCTAATCTTTCAGCCATCAGTTAATTTTATTGGGTTCGTTTTAAAACGGTAGGCCTTGCGCAATGCGGGCACTTTTCTACCCTGCCTTCATAGAAGCCGTAAAATTCTTTGATACGTTTATGGCAGTTCTGGCAATAAGCGCGGCGCATCTTCAAATATTTATTGCCCTGCGGAAAGGTAATTTTAACTCTTTTCTCCGGATGGACTAAATCAATCGCGGCAGTAAGCTTCTTTAGGAAATAATCACGTACATACTTTAGATCAGAAACAGCCAAGGTTTCTTTCTCAATTTTTAGGCCGTTCTTAAATTCTGTTTCTAGAGCAATAATCTTTTTCCCGCTAACCTCTTTACGGGATAATTCCCCGACAGTAAAAGAGATTTCACGGCTATAAAGCTTGCCTTCGTTATTTTTGGCCTCAATAACACATTTTTCCTGATAAATTACTTTTCCTTCAGTCATCTAATTCTCCCAAGGGATAGAAAACAAAAAACCCACACCAGAGCACTCCTAAAAAGGAGTTCCAATGTGGGTTCTAGGAACCACTAACAGCCGCTAAAGCGGCTTGATTAAGTTGTTAACCTATATTATAGCAAAAACTACTTTCTTTTAAATAATTATTTGTAACGGCTGCGAAGAAGACGGCCCTATATTAACTTAGAAAGACATGGGGTATATTATCTCCGATAGCATCATCACTGGAAAAATCTAAAATCTTATCTTGGTGCAAAAATTTTACCAAAACGATTAGGCAGTTACCGATATATTCCATCACTTATCCTTTTTAATTGGCAGGCCGCCCGTTAAGGCAGCCTGCCTACCCTCAAATTCCAGCTGGAATTATCCATGGCTGGTGGGTGTTATGCTTTACGGCTCAAGCGCTTTCTTTACCGCCTCTTTAAGCTTTGAAACAGTTACCGGCTTTTGGATAAAGTCGGTGATATTTAATTGCTGGACCCGCGGATCATCTTTAAAACTTATATCAGATCCAGTAATCATTATGGTTTTAATGGTTTTATTAAACTCACGCACTAATTTAAGCAGTTCTAAACCGGTCATTCCGATCAGGTTTAAATCCAGAAGCATTATCTCCGGCTTTTTCTCTATGATAATTGGCAGGGCTTTTTCTCCGGATTCCGCGGTGAATACTTCGAAACCCTTCACTGTAAAATAAGAGCCGATTACGTCTCTTACTGATGCCTCATCATCTACCACGATTATCTTTATTTTCTGTTCTACCATTTCAATATCCTTTCTTAACCTTATGGCATAATTATAGCATACATTTCTACCGATGTCAAGGGTATATCAAAAATATTGGTAGAATAATATCTTATAGCATAACACTATGGGAATAAAATAGTTATGATATTTAACTATTCGCTATGCTTAATATTACAACCAAATTTTTGTTTTATCCATACTATCGGTAGAAATATTTCTTGACAAGAACAGTATTTTAGGATAGAATTTTAATGAGGTGAGAAATGACGCTTGGTGAAAAGATACGACAAATCCGTAAAGAAAAGGGCTTATCTCTTACCGAATTAGAGCAAAGATTAATAGGTATATTCGGCAAGAAGGCTATACGCTACAATACTCTTTACCGTATTGAAAAGGGATTAAGAGATCCGCGCATTGCCTCCCTCTCGCAAATATGTATTGGGCTGGGTGTTTCCTTAAAGGAAGTTAAGGAAGGCACGGAAGAAGAAAAGTTTTCTTTAGTTGAAGTAATCAGAAAGCGCGATAAAATTGCCCAATATGTCCATTCAGAAAAGGCTCAAGCGCAGATATTAACCAGCGATAAACAGCCATTTTTAGGTTTAAGGCTCATGCTTACACCGGGCGGAAAAACTAAGCTTGAACAGGATCCACCAGAATTAGGAAGTTTTAAAAAGTGGGTTTATGTCTTAAAGGGAAAGGTTACCTGCGTAGTTGGAGAGGAAAAGCATGAAATCGCCAAAGACGAAACCCTTGCGTTTGAAAGCACTCTGCCGCATCATTTCGAAAATAACACCAGCCAAAAAACCGCCTGCATAATTATCCAAAACCCGAAACATATTTAATTACTATTTCGGCGAATATTTTCCCATCTCGCCAAGAATCTGCTTTATCTTATACGTAAGCGCCTTGGGAGGTACGGGCTTATGCAGGAAATCCGCGGCTCCTGCCTTAAGCGCTTTATCTGCTATGTCTAAGCTGTCATAGCCGGAGATTGCCAGAATTTTAGTCTGCGGGCTGAATTTCTGCGCCTCCTTTATTACATCTATACCAGATAACCCGGGCATCATAATATCCAAAAGCGCTACGTCAAAAGCGCCGCTTTTGAGCTTTTCCAAAGCGTCTTTACCGCTATAAGCCAACTCTACGTCACAGTTAACGTTCCGCGAAAGATAATCGGCAAAGGTCTCGACTATATTCGGCTCATCATCTACAATTAATATCTTCGGCTTAGTCAATTCGCCTATCTCGCGCGTAACTATTTCTTCCAATTGGCTGGATACAAACGGCTTTATAACAAAGTCGTCCGCGCCTAAACGCCTTGCCTCTTCTTTCGTCGCCTCATCATCCATTACCGTAATCATAATTACTTTGATATTCTTGTCTATGAGCTTGATTTCCTTTAATACCTCAAATCCAGACATCCCCAGCATTTTAACGTCTAAGAATACAATCTTGGGTTTTTCCTTATTTACCAGAGAAAGGGCGTCTTTGCCGTTGACGGCGGTTAAAACAGTAAAACCTGTAGGTTCAAAAGTCCTCTTTAAGACATTGCATATTCCCGGCTCATCATCTACGGCTAAAATCTTTATCATTGCTTGATCCTTTCGCCCTTATAAGTTGCCTCTCTTAGCTTCTCCATAAATTCCTTTAAAGAACTGGTATGGCTTAACACATTGGCAATTTCCTGCTTGGAGAGCGGATAATCGTCCCCGGTCTCGATATGAACGCCTACGATTAGGTTAATTACTTGCGTATCGTTGCCTATATAATGAGTGAGCATCTCTATTATTAGCGGATGAAGCGGCATGTTTTTCTCAAAGTCCGGAAAGTGGCGGTTTTCTTCGCCTTTTACGGTAAGCCTCTTGATGACATCTCCGGCATTGCTTGAGTAAGTCTCTATTCTTTTTGCCTCTGCCACCGGCATTGGCTCGCTTTTATCTAAGTAATACTGACAGATGAGGTTTATCGCGGTAACGTCGTCTCCGATGTAAGTATAGATAAAATTCCATATGACCGGGGGCATGGTGATATTTTCGGTTTTTATTTGTTCGAACAGTTCTTTTTCGTTTTGTAGAGGATTAGCCATTTAGAACCCCAGCTTCTCTCTTGCTTCACTAATTACATTGTCTATATCTTCGGCGGTTAGCGGCTTTAGAAGATAAGCAAAGGCGCCGGCAGAACGCGCCGCGTCCACTTTATCTTGTTCGGTAATGCGAGTTACCATTATACAAACGGCGTTTTTGTCTATCTCTTTTATCTGGCGCAGGGTTTCAATGCCGTCAATGGGCGAATAAGGCATATGCACGTCTATAAGCGAAATTTGCGGCCTCTCTTTTTTAAAGATCTCTACCGCGGTAACCCCGTCAGTCGCGCCAAAGGCAATAAAACCTTTATGCTCATAGATTTTCTTAGTAAAATGCACTATCCCTTCTTCATCATCAACAACTAAAAGTTTTATGGGTTTAGTCTCTGGCATTTTATCTACCTCCGGCTAAAATAATCTCTTTGTTTTGTTTGTCTCGCAAGCTAAGTCTTCCTCTTTGGTGTCTTGCGCAACAGGCAACTCTATATAGAAACTAGCGCCTTTACCCTTACCTTCACTCTCCGCCCAAATCCTGCCTTTATGCTTCTCTATTATCTTTATCGCGTTGGCAAGGCCCATGCCGGTGCCTTCGGTAGATGCCTTAGTGGTGACAAAGGGCTTAAAGATAATCTCAAGGTCTTCTTTCTTTATGCCGTAGCCGTTATCAGAGAATATTATTCTTACCTTATCCTGATTAAGCGGCTCTGCTTTTAGGGTGATTTTCTTTTCTTTGGTATCCAAGAGGGCGTGAATGGAATTATTGGCTAAGATTACTAGAACCTGCATCAGTTCGGCCTTTTCGCCTTTTATACAAATATCCCCATCGGGAAGATGCTTTTCGAAATAGACAGTGTTAGTCTTAAACTGCGGCAGATAAAGCTTTGAGAAACTCTCCACCACGTCGTTAAGTTTTAATGGCTTTAATTCTCCGGTAGCAGGGGAGCCAAAGTCGCGAATAGCCTTAACCATGCCGGAGACACGCTTGGCCGCCTCTAAGATATATTCATAGGCCTCTAACGTGTCTTTTCTTCTTTCTTCGGGGATATCTTTCAGGAGGTATTTCTTTAAAAGGTCGGTTTGACCTATAACCACCTGCACAGGGTTATCTATCTCATGAGCAAGCGAGTAAGAATAGGCATCCATTTCCTGCAGGCGGGCCTTGCGCTGTTTGGTTTCAATTTCTTTCCAGAAACGGCAGTTTTCAATGGCAAGGCTTGTTGAGTAAGAAATAGTCTCCAGGATTAAGATATCATCAGTAGTATACATTTGCCCCTTGGACTTTGCTCCTAAAACTAAAAAGCCCAACAAACTCTCTTCTACGAGATAAGGCACGATAATACCGGAGTCTAAATCAACCTTATCTTGAGGGCCAATATCTCCTCCCGAAATAGGACTTTTTTTAAGAAAGAGTATTTTAGCAAGAGAGTGCTCAAAAGGAATAAATTCTTGGAATCTCCCTTTTGCTTCTTTAGGGTAATATCGCTTAAGCTGGTAACTTTTGTATTCATCTTCCTTCAGGTATATCGCGGCAAAGTCCACCTTAACTATATCTACCATTGTCAAAGTAACAGTTGCGATGAGCGCGTCCAAGTCTTTTATGCGTATCATAGACTTAGAGAGATTATGCAAGATACCCTGGTAGCGACGTTGGTCTTTAAGAATAAGGTCTTCGGCTCTTTTTCTTAGATATTGATATATGAAAGGACCAGCGGTGGCCGAACCAAGAAGAATAATCATCGGCCCGAGAAACCAATACTGACCGAAAACATTCACAAGCCAAAGTCTTCCCCAGCTAACTAAGCTAAAAGGGATACCAAGAACCAGCGCGTACACTATTATAAATATGCTCGCACGGGCAAAAACAACATTAATGTCCATTAAGCGATATTTAAAGATAGCATAAGCAACTAAGAAAAGAGAAAGTATTACAAAGCTAAATCCAAATGGATAAAACTCAATACCATAATTTATAATAAAATCGATGGACGCTAATGTATAAATGGCAAAACTTGTAATGGTATATTTAAATTGATTCCTTTGAACAGCAGATAAATTTCTTGTTTTTAATGACAATCCTAGAACCCAAAAAACTCTTGCCGCGACTATGGATAAAATAGCCAAATATAGCGGGTGGAGAAGACCCGCCTTTGGATAATAACCCCAGCGATATTCATAGAATCCTTTTAGAAATAGATCCGAGCTCCAAAGTATGACAAGAAAAACAAAACCTAAGATATACGATAGATAAAGTAATATTTTTTCCTTATGCAGGCCTAACCAATAAATAACAAAATGATAGAAAGTAAAAGGTATCCATATAATACCCGTGTAACCGATTTTGGTTAGGCATGAAACCAAAGACCTATCCTGAATATTAAATAAAATAAACCAACTAAATTGCCACCAAAAAGTACTTAGGCATAATAATCCAAAACTAATATTTACCTGCGATTTTCTATTATGGAAGTAAACGAAGAATCCGAAAGAGAGAGCCAGCAGAGAACAAATTAACGGCGAGACAGAATAAATACTCATTTTCCTATAAACTTATCCCAAGCAATTTTAAGTTGCTCGGGTACGGGGATAACCTTATTATTAGAATCAACAAATCCTAATTTTTGCTTACCTGTGGCAATAAGCTCACCAGTTTTTTTATTTAGATACGTAAATATTAACTCGAATGTAGTGATTTTAAAATTTGCCGCCTGCACTTTAATCATGACATCATCAAATACGACTGTTTCTTTGTTATATTTAATATACGCTTCTATGGTTACAAATTTTATGCCGCTTTTAAAAAGGGCTAAACTTTCTGGTACGGTTTTATAAAAAAAGGCTTCTCTCGCTTCACCCTGCCAATCAAAATACCTAGCAAAATAAACATTACCAAACATATTGGTATTCCCCAGGTAAATTGTCTTTTCGAAAATAAATTCGTTCTCCGGCATAATTAATCCCCTTTCATATTATTAAAAATATAATCCACCACATCGTTAACCGTTGTTATTGATTTAAAATCCTGATCCTTTAGCTCTAGCCCAAACTTATCCTTTACCTCAAACGATAACTCTACCAAACCAAAAGAATCAATTCCTAAATCCTCCCTTAGCTTAGACTCCGGCTTTATATCTTCTTTCTTGATATCCAACCTCTCTGAAATAATCTCGCTTATTTTACCTTCGACAACGGTTCTATTTTTCTTATTCATAAATTACTCTCCTAATCTTTTTATGACAATTGAAATATTATTATTACCAAAGCCAAAAGCATTAGTCAGGGCAAAATCCACTTTTGCTTTTCTTGCCTCATTAGGCACATAATCAAGATCACATTCCGGATCTTTGTATTTATAATTTATCGTGGGTGGGATAATATTGTTTTCTATCGTCAAAAGACAGACAATCACACCAATCGCTCCAGACGCTCCAAGACTATGACCAATCATAGACTTTGTTGAAGAAATAGGAACTTTATAGGCATAATTCCCAAACACTTCTTTTATTGCACGCGTTTCCGCCCTATCATTAGCTTGCGTGGATGTTCCGTGTGCGTTAATATAATCTATTTTTTGCGGCTCAATATTTGCGTCTTTTAAGGCTAAGGATATGGTTCGGGAGATATCTTTACCTTCGCTAGCAGGTATAACCATATGATGCGCACCTGAAGTTAAACTATACCCAATAATTTCTGCATATATATGCGCATTTCTCTTTTTGGCATGCTCTAATTCTTCCAATATCACTACGCCTGCCCCCTCTCCCATTACAAAACCATCTCTCTCCTTATCAAAGGGACGGCTGGCTTCATGGGGAGAGTCATTGCGCGTAGATAATACCCTGAGAGCATCAAAAGTACATAAAGTAAAAGGTGTTATCGGGGCCTCGGCTCCACCGGCAAACATTATATCTGCTCTATTTAATTTGATTAAATCATAAGCATAGCCTATACCATGGGCTCCAGCCGCGCATGCGGTAGACATAGTAGCATTAGGCCCACTCAAGGAAAAAAGAATCGCTGCATTACTCGATGCGGCGTTCGAAGTAATCTTAGGAACGCTTAACGGATCTACTTTACTAAACTTATCTTTATGCATTTGCAAAACAACTTCTTCATGATATAACATCCCCCCTAATCCGGTTCCGATAGATACGCCAATGTGCCCCCTATCTTCTTTTTCCAAATCTAAGCCGCTATCTTCCAATGCTAGCTTAGAAGCGGCAATGCCGAATTGAGTAAAACGATCTGCTTTCTTTGCCAATAATTTAGGCATGTATTTTAGCGGATCAAAATCTTTTACTTGAGCGGCAATCTTAGAATTTAACTGCGATACATCAAAAGATAGAATCCTATCTACCCCTGATTTACCATTTATATTAGCTTCCCAAAACTCATCTTTGCCGATACCATTAGGAGCAACTACGCCTAAACCTGTTATAACAACCCTTCTTTTACCACTTTGCGCCTTTACTCGATTTAGTAAATTTTCAACATCAAAAGGTTTTAAAACCACTTCGCCTAACTGCTCTGCTTCGGCATTGGCGGCTAAATCCGCATAGCCGGTTATAAACAAAACGGGGATATCTCCCCTGCCTTTTTCTTTCTGTATCTGCTTTATTTTCTTTGCCGTTTCAACGCCATCAATACCCGGCATCCTAATATCCGCAATAACCAAATCAAAACATTGAAACTCAACTTTTTCAAAAGCTTCCTTACCACTTGAAGCCTTAACGACTGTATAATTTTCCTTTTTAAATAACTTCTCAAGGCTATTTAATACTTGGGGATCATCATCAATAACTAATATATTCTTTGGCATGCCGATATCCCTATTTAACTTTCTCCTGCTCTTTGAGCCATTGGTCAATGCGTTCTTTCCGAAAACGCCAGGAGCGGCCGACTTTTGCCGCGGGTATTCTTTTAGACTGCACAAGCCGGTAAAGCGTAGAGTCGCTTATTTTTAAATATTTCTTTGTCTCATCAAAGGTTAAAACTTCCGACTTCACCAAAGATACCTCCCAAGATATCTTATTATTCTTTATTAATCAGTAGTTGTCAAGGCGAAATTAAAATGAATTAAATCTTTTATCCGCGAAATGCCTAACCATACACGAATTTTGGTTTAAAGTTTAGTCTCGGGTCTATCTCGATACCTAAAACCTTACCCAGCTCCTCAATCGCGTAGGCAAATCTCCGCGTTGAAAATGGCGTGCGGTTAAGTTTTTTTATAAGATGGGGGAAATTACATTTTCCCAATCCGCCATCCCGCCAGACCATCCACTTTGCAGTCTTTACATGGTCATTCATGGCACCGAGAACGCTCTTATTATTTGTTTTGGAAAATTGCATATCGTGACACTCGTCAACTAACCGCTGAATCACGGCACCGTCAAAATCCTCATCTAATAAAGCCTTGCCCAATCCCGCGCGGAAAAGCTCTCCGATGTTCTTTATCTGCGTTCGGTTGACCGCGAATGATATAAACGTAAACAGCGTCCGAGTATTGGTGAAAATAAGGCATTTTTTACGCTCTATGAAAAAGAGGTTCGCGAACCACTCTCCTAGTTTCAATTCAGAAGGCACGCTATCGGTAAGTTCAGACGCGGCTAAATTTAATTCTTTTAAAAGCTTAACAGTGCAACGGATTAACATAATCTACAGGTTTATCATTACTCTCTATTTTTGTCTTTCTTTCTGCCATATATTTACTAAACATTTTAGTAAGAATCTTGATAAATATATCGTAGTCCTTTTCGCTCATGGGCTTATATTCGATTTCTATCTCCAGCGGCGGTTTCTTTGTTTTCATTATAGTATCTAAACGTGCAATATTCGTACATTAACCAAAAACTACCACAATGTACCCTTATTTGCCTCAAGCTTATTTTCTATATCATCGCATTTTCAAAATCATTGCCTAATTCGGTGAATTTCACACCAGCCTCAAGCCCGATATTGGCCAAGCCGTTCTTGTCAGCCTCAAAACACCAGCTTGATTCCTCAAGTTTTTTATTAATTTTTATTCTTGCTTTTGCTTCTTTCTCACTCCTCTATCTTCTTAGCATTAAATCTCCACTACCCGCCAAACTTAAAACCGGGATATTATCTTCTAAAAGATCGCATTATTTTTACGTTACTTTCATTACCTTTGCATTACTTTTGTATTACCTTATACGCAACCTTTTTACCGCTTCATCTCGCGCCTCTTTTAAATACGGCGTATATAACTATTTTCGATAAAACGATTATCTTTATACAGTAATTTTATTAGATGCCAAATAGCTATTTCAACGTCTTTAACATATTCAACAGCACGCTGATATTCGATCTTATTATCCTGCGGCTTATGTAAAAGCTCATTTCTGATTTTCGCTCCTTCACGAATAGCGTTTACTTTCGGAGAGCGCTCTCCCGTATAAAATTCTAGGATTTTACCATATAATTTATCTAAGGGCGGCGAAGGAACTTCTAAGACCCACGGTTCAATATCCTTATTTAATCTAATAAAAAACTCTTTGATAGCTAATTCGGCGGCTATAGTAGCATCAATCCATTTATATCTGGGGCTCCGTTCGCGTATCGCTCTGTGTAAATGCCGAAATGCTAAAAATGGCTCAAAATTACTATCGATATAGTCCTGAATAGCCCTAGCATTATCTTCTGTTAAAGGTCTTGTTGAGTAAGCATCAAATTTAAATATAATTTTTCCTGGTAAATACTTCCAATCCAATTTATCTTCGGACCAATAATTACCCTTATTACCTAGTAGACCTTCATCTAACTTAATATTATTAAAACAATATTTAATGAGAGAAAATACTTTTTGAGCTGCTTTAAAGGGGCATCTTAATCCTGCAAGCTCAACCTGCAAACTATTCGATAAGCCATCAACCTCTTTTATTCCTGTCTTTAGAATATTATATAAATCATTGGAGATTTCGGCCTCGCAGAAAGATTCAATTTGCTTGCCATCAAGGGATATCTTAACAATAGCCTCACCATTATTCTGCATAGGTATTCTAAACTGTAATTCTTGCGCTATTCTTGATTCAAGCTCTCCCGATACAACGTAACGGCTTTTAAGATAAATCTTCATTTGGATCAGTTGAACAAAAAAGGCGTTAGAATAAACCAACGCCCATATATCCCTTTGAAGCGACTAAATACAATTGGCAATACCATCTCGCTACATTTTAGATTATACCCCTATTCCATATATGAGCACGGGAATATCAATATCAGAAACGCCTCTATGTTCCAAATCCCAGACAAACTGCTCAAAGTAGGATACGCCGGTTGACATAGATTCTGCAAGTTCTTTAATCGGGACTACCTCAACCCCATATTTAATATATTTCAGCTTATTAAATATGGTCATCTTAGCGCAGACGTTATAAACCATAAAGGCATACTTACCGAATTGCAACTCAACACCCAACCCATCTTTTACAAAATCCATTTCGCGAAAGGCTCCTTTGGTTTCTTTGCTTTTATGTCCGTCTAAATAGTGCTCACTGGAATACGCGCACTTTACCCTGATAGTCTTCCATTTGTTTTTCTTAAACTTCGTTTTGAAAGCGTTGTTTAACTCAATCGGGCTAAAAAGCAGCCTGCCCTTCATCGTCTTCTCTTTGCTCTTTTTAACCTTATACTTTCCCGCGTCAATAGAAGAAATTATCGTTTTGATCTCGGAAAGCAGCTCCGGATAATTTTTCTCTATGATTTCCTTGCCTTTATTGAAAGAGTAGACGCCGGCTATCTTCATTTTCTCCTGATCCTTCTTTCCATTCTTTGGGAATTTGGCAAACTTTCTCTCTACCTGTAGGCATAAAGATAGGTTTGCCAATAGGCCGTGTCTTTAAGGCTCCGGAATAATAATCATTTATTCTTTTTTCCGTAATCTTGATATAATCCTCTTCTTTATCACAGCCTATAGCCCTTCGATCGTTCTTTAGGGCCGCAATCAACGCGCTGCCGACCCCGCAATAGGAATCAAACACCCAGTCATTTTGATCCGTCAACGCTAAAACACAACGTTCTACAAGCTCTATCGGAAACTGGCAAGGATGAATAGTTTTTTCAGGATGATTTGCTTTAACATTCGGAATATTCCATATTTCCTTGTCCCAATCGTCTTCTATCACAGTCCAAATATCAGAGGGGTTTTTTCCGAGGGGATTGCAGGAAGGCCTTCCTTTTTGCTTGCCCTTAAAATGCCGTTTGCCCGGATATTTAGACGGGATTCTTACATTATCAAGGTTAAACTTATAGGAATCGGTTTTGGTAAACCAGAGAATAGTTTCATACCTGCCTGAAAACCTTTTGCTCGCGTGAAGCCCATGCCCAAAATGCCAAATTATCCTATTTCTTAGCTTTAGCCCATATTCTTTAAAAATATCATAATAGTAAATATCTAAAGGAAAAATCTCTCCTTTATCAACATAGTTGCCAATTTCCCAACAAATGCTACCGTCTTTTTTTAATGTTCTAACGAGTTCGCTTATTACCGGCTTCTGAGCTGACAAATACTCCTCAATCTCCACCTTTTTTTCATAAACCTTGCCGATATTATATGGCGGGGAGCTGATAGATAAGGATATAGATTCTGAAGGGAGAGTTTTTAAAAACTCAAGCGTATCTCCGAGATGCAGAACTATGCTTTCATTTTCATCGAAATTCTTGGCTATTTGTTTATGGGCTTTAAAGAGAGTTTCCATATTTAATTTTCCAAATTTGGCGGTTAGCTATAGTATATCAAAAGAGAAGTTTTTTACAAGCAGTATTCTCTGTAAAAGATGCGACTAGGACAAAATAAAGGGCGAGCTACGAATAGAACCCGCCCTTTATGCAGCCTGTTATAACCTACCGGCAAAGAAATCCTTACACCGGCACAGCCATTAATTCATCAATGGTTTGCGATGCCTGCTGCATCGTAAGGTCATTTAGGCCTTCAATGAACTGGCCTCTTTCTTTGGCAAGGCGCGCGATAAAGCGCTTTTGTTTCTTGGTGGCTGGGGCATTAGGCTCTTTAATCTGCGGCTTATTGCCTACCGGAGGCAAAGGCGAATCAGCGCCATCTGCCTGATGGACAACTATTTCCTCTTTTACCTGTGCAGATACTTCCTGCGACTTAGGTAGAGGGTTAACCTGACGCTCAATTGCCGCCTTCGCCATACGAAAAAGCTCATCAACTGTAGCGTCTGCCTGCTCTTTTGGCACGTCTCCGACTGTCTCAAAGGTGACTGAATAGGTATCTCCGTTATTCTTGTGTCCGTAATTAGCTAAGATTCTCATGGTAATTTCTCCTCTCATTTGATTAACGTCCTTTATACCAACGCTCTTCTTTAACATAATCACCCTGCCTGTGCGAAGAAAGCGGCTTAATATCACCCAAACACTTCCTGCACACGAGGCCGTAATCCGTAGAAAAGCAATCCTCCGCCGCAATGCCGTCTTCGCCAACCAAGAAAGCATTACAATAATCGCACACCCGGGGATCGCCATCCTCTAACTCAACCCGAATAACAAAATCCGGATCAATACACATTGTTTTCACCTCCCTTCTTGCCGAATGAAACGGCTTTTTTCTTCAACATTTTCCTTCTGCCTCCTCTCCATTTACGCCGCTTTAACACCGCTGAACCAAAGATAAAAATCAAACAAGCAAACAAGCCATAAGCAGAAACTAACGGTATAAGGTTAGAAAAATCCTTAATCATCTCCGGAGTAATACGGATTAACTGAAATAAATAAAACCCAATGTAGAAAAAGATTAAAAGATATATTGGTTTTGTCCTCATCTAAAATACCTCCTCCGCGAAGAACTCGCTATTTCTCTCAACAAACGCCTCCAGCGGCTCCGAAGCCAAAGGCCTTAGCCCCTTGGAAAGCAGAACTGCCACCTTGTTTAACAGGCGCCTTTCTTCCCAGACACCAGAACGCCCAAAGGATGAAGAAATATCCTCCGAAGCAAACTCATACTGAAACTTACGCGGTAAAGAATGCCGGCTAAAGCAGGCATCCACACGAAGCAGACCCTCCTCAAATTTCTTTTCTTTTGCCTGACTAAAATACTTTTTTTGGCGCATGGCGAACCTCCTTTCGTTTTTCGACAATATGAATTGCCTAAAGATTTGAAGTGATTTTTGAGGCAGACCACAGAAATCACGGCTTTTGTCAAGAAAACTGGTAAGCCCGAAAGGAACGAGCGCCAAGCGAGCGACATTCATGGGTGATTTAAAAAATTGAGAACTCCCCAAAGGGACAAGAAAAATTTTAAGGCAGCCCATAAAATTTTTATTGGTATCCCGAATTAGTTCGGGATAGAGGCGAATTTTATAAATAATTTTCTTGATAAAAGTCAAACTTTAGGCATTATTGGCGAAAAGAAAACGAAAAGAGGGGAGGCGTGGGGCAAAAATATCCTTGGAAGATAAGCGGAAGAAAATAAATTTGAGGATATAGCTGGATACGTTTTTGAGAACAAAACAACTTTGTGGCGGGGCACAGCCGAAGAACGAAAAAACGTTGGGGTCTGGGGAATTTGAAATTCCCCAGTGGGAGTTCAGAGGGCAAAGCCCTTTGGCAGGCAGGCGCTCTGCTTCGCCGCCTGACGGGCGGCGATGCAGAGGCAGGCACGAACGAGGAACAAAAAAGAGGCACGCCTTTTCTCCGATGAGGAGAAAAGTTTTAGGGTTCGCCTGTTTTTTAGGCGAACGCTAAAAAGTGCCTATTAGCGAAGCAAATCTTGAGCCGGAAGGCGAAAGTTTTGCGCAGCGGTTTTTGCGACGAGTGAGTGGATGCGGCGGGCGGAGAGCGAGGCGGCGTGAGAAAAAAATAACTATAGCAAGGGAGCGAAGTAAAAGGGATAATTTCCTTAAAAAATTTAGGTAACACGCTAAGATAGCGAAAGAAGCCAGCCGAGCCGCAGCCAGCCTGCGCCTGACTGGATATTATTTTTAATGCGCGTACCAAATATCATCGAATTCGCTCTGGTATTGCTTGATTATCTCCGGATCAGATAAGAATATCGCGTTCTCATAATTAAAAGATTCAGCGTTCTTTGTCCAGTTGTATGATCCGGTTAAAAGAAGATTTCTATCAAATAGAGCAAACTTATTATGCATTATACCACTGCCTTTGCCGTGAATTATTTTAACCCTAAACCCAGCATCATAAAGCGGCCGGATAACAGAGTATTTGCCTTCTGCCTGTTTTGAATCTGCTATAATCCTTATCTCTACTCCTCTCCTATGTGCCAATTCAAGCGACGATTTAATTTCTTTAGATGTAAAAGAGTATATCGCCAAGTCAATTGATACGCGCGCATTATCTATTGCCTTAATTATGCGGCTTTCTATGCAGCCGCCAGGGGAAAAATAAACTTCCGCATGATAAGCGGCGGGATTTTGCGAAAAGGCCGCAGAGCTAAGGAAATAAGCGGATAAAAATAAGGCTAAAAGTAAATACAGCGATTTCCTAATTCTCATATCTTTTTAAGTATTAAAAAATAAAGAAATCTGGTGTCCAAAAAGTGTCCATTCAGCATCCAAAATTACACAAATTCACATTAGTTGCCACAAATAAAAAAACTCCGTAAGTTGTTTACGGAGTATATAATTACAACAATTTCAACGAGTTATGAAAAACGTTCAGGACGCTTTGCGAACGAGGTGCTCTCCCAACTGAGCTACAGCCCCAATATCATTCCTTATATATTTTATAGAGTCAACCCCCTCCTAGGCAACCGAAATCATTCGGCTTACCGAAGCCAAATGCCCACCTCGTCAAAATTAGAAAATTTTGACGGGCGAGATCTCGCCAGTGACTTTGTCACTGGCGGAAGCTACAGCCCCAATAATTCTTACTTCCTAACTAACGCTGCTACTCTCCCAATCCCGACGCTCGCTTCTCGCTCGGCCGGGACCCCGACTTCACGTCTTTTGTGAACGTCGGGGCTGCGCAACCCCATAATTTTTCTCAGAACAGAACCTAATCTATCATAACAAAAATGAATTTGCAATGGAATTTTAAGGTTAATTTGCCGATAAAGAAAGGGAATAAGCGCGGGTAGTTACGCTGAGATTCGGGTTTTCCCGGCTTCCGCATAATGGGCTGGGGGCGGCCGCGGCAGGATTAAAACAGGCGGTGATATTTATATCAACGCCTCTATTAACAGCGGCCAAAGCACTTACTATCGCGGTCGGAACAAATGCCGTTACTCTATCGGCGATTACTTCCGCGGTCGCAGCTGTAGGCCAGGCAGGAGGCGAGTGCGGGCCTAAAAACAACACCTCATTTCCGACTAAACCATAAGAAACCCACTGATCATCCGATGTATCGCTTGGTGTATTGTTATTATCCACCCTGACCCTGAAACGGCTGTTGCCTGACTGGACTGTTATGCCCTGATCGCCCACGCGGCCGCTTGCGCGGTTAACATCCCTTTTTATGCGAAGAATTACCGGGTTAATCTCATTCTGTAATCCCGCCTGGCGATCAGTAAGATTATAGAATTTGCGCGCGGCGATATCTATAGTCGCCCCTACCAGCAATATTACACTCAAAAGCACTACAGCTATCATCAACTCTATCAAGGTAACGGAAATTTTATATTTTCGCATCACTGCACTTCATCCCACTGCACCTGCATATATACGGCGCGGCATTGCTCACCGGCCGGAAGGGCAGTCGGGCTGGCGCCAAAATTGTCCGGGACTACCGTAAATCTGAATTGCGCGTTGGGTAAATTTGTAGTGCCGGCAGGAAAATTCTGCCAAACAGACCATCCTAAAACCGTAAGTTGATTGGCGAAATTATCCCATGTATCAGACCTGACATGCTCTCTGAGATTTTCCATTTCCCTCTGAGCGAGGTTGATCGCCGAAAGGCGCCGCGAGGCGCGAAAAACATATTTACTCCCCGAAGAAAAAACCGCAAATACCCCGCCTATGGTAAGCGCCATAATTATGCTTGCGATTATTATCTCGATTAACGTAAAGCCTTTATTTCTATTTTTTTTCATGGCTGTAGCCTAAAAATACAGTTTCAGGCTAAATTAAGGGCATAATCCGTTATCAGCCGGATCCGCGGCAGTCTCGTCTATAAAATACGTACACCCCGTAAAAGGGCCGTCTATTCTGACAGCATCAGCTTGAAAGAAGCCGGCCCCGCCTGTAACGGTATAATCCCAATCATTCTCGTTTAAATCCAGCCTGAGATTGGTATTAATAACGGCAATGTCGCCCTCACTACCTCCTGCCGGATAAAATGTGGTTGTTTCGCTCAAGTATGCCAATTCCGCGGCGCGTATCAACCGAAGACAGACAATAGCCGAATTTGCCAATGCCTGTTCTTTTGATTTGATAAAACCGGGCACAGCCATAGATGCCAATATCGCCAGAATTATTACGACGATTACTAATTCTATTAAAGTAAAGCCCGTATGAAGATCGTGCCAGTTAAGGTTGCTGGCTTCATGCGGGCTAAACCCCGTACGAAGATTACGCCGATTATGGCTGTTAGCTTCGTACGGGGCATGGCTTGCTAGAAAATTACGCTTATGCCTTTTGCGGACCAACAAGTTCAGAAACCTGCAAAATAAACCCCGTACGAAGATCGCGCCAGTTGCGGCTGTTAGCTTCGTACGGGGTAAACATACAGATTCTGACATTTTATTCCCTTGCATATAAGCTTCTTAATACCGGACAAACTCCACTATCCAAAAGCAGTATAATTTTCTAACGGGCTTTTACAAAACAATAAGTACTAAATTATGCTACTATGGCCCGATCGACCAACCGCTCCAGTCAATAACGCCGTCCTGGTCAATTGTTATACTCTCGCCCGCGTATGGGCCAGTGTTTCTTGAAGCGGTCGCAAGAAAAGTATCCGGTCCTGAACCAGTAACATCATACGCCCAATCCGTATCGGCATCAACATTTACCATTTCCACGTAATTACCTAAGGCCGCCTCATAGCCGCCGCTGGAAATATCAATATAAGTATCGTTGGCCGCGCGATACAGATTCTCCGCCTGCCTGATTATTCCCAAAGCGTTAACCGCTTTACCGGCTTTGGCTCTTTCCACTGATTTTATATATTGAGGGAGCGCCACTCCGGCCAATATAGCAATGATTATTACCACAATGATAAGTTCTAGAAGGGTAAAACCTCTTCTACTAAACATATCCTCCTCCTTTCGCTGAAAGCGAAACACCCGCCCAACAAAGGCGCAGTTGGCACTTTATTGTGCCTACCACGCAACCTTAAGGCAAGGCGTATTTTTAATTATCCTGCGCATCAGAAATATCATGGCCTTGCTTATTGATCCTGCTGTTTTTACCTATCACCCCCCTCCATAGAAGCTTAACATATATTTCATCTATTTTCAACTAAAAGCAAGGTTAAAAACCCGCTGCTTTTCCGCCTAAAGTCGCGATGCTGAAAATAGGCAAAAATAAAGCGATAAGCATAGTACCGATTACGCCGCCCATAAACACCAACATAATAGGTTCAAATATAGTGGCGAACCTGCCGATAAAGGTCTGGACATACTCTTCGTAAAAATTAGCCACGCGCCTGAACATTTTAGCCAGCTCGCCTACCTCTTCTCCTATGGAAATCATCTGTATAACCATAGGCTCGAAAAAACTGTTTTTCCCCAATAATGCCGCCAAAGACTGCCCTTCTCTCACGTTTACTTTCACGTCCCTGATTATCGCCTGCAGGATCTTATTGCCCGAGCTTCGTTCGGTAATCTCCAAAGCATAAAGTATGGGCACGCCGCCTTCTATTAAAGTCGCCATCTCGGAAGTAAACCTTTCAACCGCCATAACCTTGAAAAAATCTCCGAATAGCGGAAGCTTTATCTTAAACACGTCAAAAATATACCTGCCCTGGCTTGTTTTAACAAAAGTTTTGAAAGCGAAATAAAGGCCGATGATTAAAGCTATGCCGATAAAAAAATTATCCTTTACGCCGTTGCTAATATTGACCAAGGCCTTTGTAAGAGCCGGCAGTTCCGCGCCTAAACCCTTAAATAACTCCGCGAACGTGGGCACGATTTTTACCACAAAAAATATTATGGCGCATAAAGCCACTGCAAATAATATAACCGGATAAATCAAAGCGGATGTAATCTTACGGTTAAACTCGGCGCGCATTTCCATATATTTAGCCAGCCTGTCCAAAACCAAAGCTAAATTTCCGCTCGCCTCGCCTGACTCAATAATATTTATCCACAACTCGGAAAAAACCTTTGGGTACTTTGCCAGGGCATCCTTAAGAGTCAGGCCCGCCTCAATATCTTTTTTCGCCTGAAGAATAATCTTATGCAGCTTAACAGAATCCACCTGTTTTAAAAGAGCGTCCAAACTTCTATGTATCGTTACTCCGGAATCGACGAGGATAGCGAGCTGCCTGGCAAAAAAAACAAGGTCGTATAATTTTACTCCGCTATGGGTGAATTTCTTAGGGGCTTCCTTGCCTACATCAAAACCCATCATCTTACCGCGAGTTTTTTCCACGGAAACAATTTTGGTTACAATAAGCCCGCGTTCTTGAAGGCGCTGCGCTAAAGCATCTTTAGAAATCGCGTTTGACGTACCGATTTCTTTCTTGCCTTCTCTTGTTCTGGCTGTATAGGAAAAATTCGGCATAGTATGCTTAAACTAAGTCTCTAAGGCGACGCTCATTACTTCTTCCAAAGTGGTAAGCCCCTGTTCAACTTTTCTTATCCCGCTCTCAAATAAAGTAGCAACATTCTGCCTGCGCGCCAGTTCATTAACTTTCCTCAGAGAAATCCCTTCAGAAAGCGCGTCCAGTATTTCATTAGAAACAAGCAATACCTCTGAAATACAAATACGCCCCTTATAGCCCATATTAGCGCATTGATCACAGCCCTTGGCGCGGTAAATTAAATCTGACCGTATTCCAACAGTGCCTATTTTTTTATGCTCCGGCTCATAGGCTTCCTTGCAGTGCGGGCAAAGCTTGCGCACAAGACGTTGCGCAACAATCATAATTAAAGAAGGCAGCAATAGATACGACTCAATACCTATATCAATAAGACGGGTAATCGCGCTCGTAGCGTCATTTGTATGCAAGGTGGAAAAAACCAAATGCCCGGTCAAAGCGCTCCTCACGCATATTTGCGCGGTTTCTAAATCTCTGACCTCACCCACCAGCATTACATCCGGGTCCTGCCTCAAAAATGTCCTTAAAGCTTCGGCAAAAGTCAGGCCGATATCCGGCTTTATCTGCACCTGGTTAACGCCGTCTAAACGGTATTCTACCGGATCTTCTACAGTGACAATATTTTTATGAGGC
This sequence comes from Candidatus Ghiorseimicrobium undicola, assembly GCA_002796125.1. GTDB lineage: Bacteria > Omnitrophota > Gorgyraeia > Ghiorseimicrobiales > Ghiorseimicrobiaceae > Ghiorseimicrobium > Ghiorseimicrobium undicola. The sequence continues at coordinate 38,498 of PCWA01000092.1, read as the reverse complement.
GATTTTATCGCGTTAATCGCGGCATAAAGCGTGGTTGTCTTGCCTGAGCCGGTTGGCCCGGTAAGAAAGACCAGCCCATAAGGAGCGCTTATCCCTTTTTTAAAATCTGCCAATTGCTTATCATCAAAGCCCAAAGCCGACAGGTCCAGATTAACGCTTTCCTTATCCAGTATTCTTAATACCATCTTCTCGCCGTATATAGTAGGGATGGTGGAAACCCTCAAATCTATATTGCGATTCTTAATTTTTACGAAAAAGGCCCCGCCTTGCGGCAGGCGTTTCTCGGCTATGTTTAAATTTGAAAGTATTTTAATGCGGGAAAGTATGGGTAAATGCAGGTGTTTGGCAGGCGGCGGTATCTCATAGAGCTTGCCGTCAATGCGGTAACGCAGCGATATCCTGTCCTTAAACGGCTCAATATGTATGTCAGAAGCCCTTTCTTCAATCGCCTGGCTGATAATTAAATCCACAAGTTTAACTACAGGGGCCTCTTCCGCTTTTTCTATAAGTTTATCAAGGCTAAGGCCGTCTTCCTCCGATTCATCTTTAATGTAGGGCTGTTTATTTATCTTATATGATTCCTGTATCGCCTGTTTAAATATACTCGCTTTTTCATAAAATTTATCAATCGCCGTCTCTATATCCGTGCTTGTGGCTATAACCGGGTTTATTTCGCATCCGGTCATCTTCTTAAGGTTATCCAGCAATAAAAGATCAAACGGATCCGATATGGCGCAAGTAAGTGAATTAAGATTGCGCGACAAAGGTAAAACAAAATGCTTAACCGCGTAATCCCGCGGGATCAATTCTTCCAACCCCTGATCTACGGCAGGCTTTAAATGGCCGGTACCCAAACTTACATAAGGTATAGACAACTGTTTGGCAATAGCCGCGATCATATTCTGCTCGGTAACAAGCTTGAGATTTACCAAAACTTCGCCTATCCTGCCGCCGTGTTCGGCCTGTATGGCAAGAGCCTGATTTAACTGATCCTCCGTAATCAGCCCGTCTTTTATCAATATCTCGCCTAATTTTAAATAAGCCCGCGCCATAATATTATGCCCTTATTCATACTGCATCAATAATCTTTCTATTTCCATATCCCTGCCTGATAATGATTGCTCCCTGTCTAAACCCATTGCCAAACCACGGGAACCTGCAGGATTGACATAGCCCCATCCATCATCGCGCAGAATATGAGGAGTAAGAAACAGGACCAATTCCCTGTCTTCGGCGGTCTTACTCTTGCTTCTAAACATCGCCCCTAAAATAGGAATACTGGATAAAAAAGGAACCTTGAATCTTGCTTCTTCATCCTTTTTGCGTATAAGCCCGCCTATAATCAATGTTTCAGAATCTTTCATTCTAACTATTGACTTTGTAATTCTTTTTTCTACGTCTTTATATTTCTGCCCTATGGCGGATTCAACGCTTGAATCCTTGCTTTCTGCGACTATAGGCGTAAGAAACATGGTTATCTCGTTATTATCAAGGTTTACCTGCGGCGTAACCCTTAAAGCTATACCCGTTTCGGCGCGCTCTGCCTCCTCGGTAACATTAGTCGTGCCTTCTTCAGTCGTATATTCTCTTTTTAAACCTATTACCTCATCGGAAACAATTTTTATTTCCGCGGTCTCATTACTCGTCGTAAGAATACGCGGACGGGCGAGAAATTTAGTGTGCTTATCGTTTAAAAGAAAATTCAAGGCGAGTTCCGCGTTTATTATCTTAAATATAGTCGGAGCAAATTTTGTCGCATCCCACCCGCTTAAATCCGTACCGCCCGGGCTTGTCAGCTCGCTCCATGCGGCGCCGCTGATATCCGCATGATATCTGCTGGTAGTAAATGGGAAAGACGTAATCCTGGAGCCCGTAATATCAAGCTTTGCGATAGCTTGCGGCCATTTAACTCCCAACTCATCTATCTTGGTTTTGGCAACATCCAGTATCTCTACCTCTATCATTAACTGCGGCAGGGATTTGTCCAATTTCGCGATTACTTCTTCTATCACGCTGAACTGCTGAGGGATATCCGTTATAATAAGGCTGTTTGTGCGCGGGTCTATATCTATTTTACCATACTCAGTAATAACGTTTTTAAGCGTTAGCAATATACCGCCTTCTTCAGCTGTTGACTTTGATTGTTGACTCTCCCCGCCTGTAAGCTCGGCTTCTTTCTTTAAACCGGATTCTATTTCCTTGCTCAGGCGCGAACCAGGCACGCGCGCGAACTTAAGATAGAATACTTTAGTAACGGTCTTAATTTTATCAGGCAGCGCCAAAGGCTTTACTACAAAGACATTGCTCTGGGGAGAAAGCTCATATGCTAAATTATTGGCGGACAAAAGCTTATCTAAGGCCTCTCTTACCGTAATATTATCCAAATAAAGCGTGAGCGTTTTATCTTCCACATCGCTCGCGGCTACAAAATTCAGGCCTGACTGCTGGGAAAAAATTTTCAGCACGTCTTTAAGATCGGCGTCTTTGAAATCCATAGAAATACGCTTCCAAAGATTTTCATAAGGGATATCACCGGCGGCAAAAACATTTGAAAAAACGCATAACGATATAAGCATGGATAATAAAACCATAAAACCGCGGCTATTATTTTCGCCAGTCATTATCTGACCTCCTTTATTATTTCTTATCTTTATCATTTACGCTGACAGAGAGAAAAAATATATTATCCTCATAAGATAATTTTATTTTATCTTTATTTATTTCCAAAACCTTAGCTCCCTCAATATAATCTCCTTCTTTTACTACGCTGTCATTTATAATTGCCTGCGTAAATCCCTCACCCCAAACAACACCCTTGACAACAAAAGGAGGTATGTTTTTATTCTGCGCAGCACCCATCATCTCTGTAATTTCTTCAATTTCTTTAGGCTTAGGCAGCCAAGAAAGAAAAGGATCGCGATAAGTCCCGCTTGAATAAACTATCTGCGCATCAGCTGTATCCTTGGCAAAAGCAGGATGCGCATCCAAACTAAAAATACTGCAGCAAAAACATAAAAATAAAAAAGATATTTTTTTCTCCATGCTATATTTTATTTTTATAAAGCATTTCAATCTTTCATTAGATATATCGCATCAAGCATGATAACCGCCATAAGCGAATTTTCCTGCCCGCTTTCTTTGCCTTTAGTGCCGGGAATATCGTGGCTTAAATTAAAGTTAGTAACCTTCAAAATATCTTCGGATGATTCAATCATGCTGATAAAATAACCCAAATTATGATAAGTGCCTTCAACCTTAAGGTTAAACGGCATCCGGCTAAAAACCTCCCCGCTGCTTGAACGTGAAGGGCTAAGCGATGCTATTTTAACTTGCGACTCAGCCGCAAACCTGGAAATCATCTGCATAATTAAAGCGGATGATTTTTCGCTAAACTTCTGCCGGTATTGGTTAAATGCTTTTTCTTTGTCTTTAATTTCATCTATGAGCTCATTAACGGCTGTTTCTTTTTCAATGTCCTTTTGTAACAATTCAATTTTTTTCTCGCCTGCCTCTTGCATTTTGATGTATGCAAACAAAAGAGCGACAGCAATGATAACCGGCAATATTTTTTTATAGTGTTTTAATAAAACAAAAATGTCTATCTTTTGATTAGTAAGCATATTTTAGAAAAGCAGCTATGTATCGACGCGCTTACATCTTAACATCTCTGCACTGTATTTCAAAACTCGTCAAATCAAATTCGCCTTTTTTAAGGCGCGATACTTCACCGAGAGATATATCCTTAAAACTCGAGAATTCTTCGCTCGCTTTCAAATTAGATAAAAACTGATTCACCGCGACAAATTCTTTCTGCCCGTCTGCCAAATATACAAAGCCTCTAATAATCAAATTTTGCTTATCCTGTTTATCGTCAAAACTGATCCGATCAAGCCAAATCCCCTTTTCAGCGGATTTAGCAACCGCTGAAAGTTTCGGAGTAAGATACGACCTCTCAGTTTCTAATTTTTCAACAGCTTGAATTTTTTTCTCGTATTCTTTTTCAAATGTCTGAAGCGCGGGATAGGTTATTTTTTTCATGTCTTTTAATATAGATAATTTTTGTCTTCCCGTTTTTATGCTTTTAAGCCGGGTATTTACAGCCATGACCTGCCTTAGGCCCAATAAATAAATTGCCGAAGCAACAATCAAAAATACCGCAACATTTTTAATGACAAAATTCTTATCCACATTTTCGGCTATAATAGTCAGGATATTCTCTAAATTTGCCGGGGGCCTTTCTTCCGCCTCTTTAATCGCCATCTTTGCCAAAAGATTAATCTTTATCGGGAGGCTTACTTTGTTCAGCAAAGACGCGCCATAGGCTCTAATCTGTTCCAAATCCAATTCTTTGCCTATCAAAGCCAAAGAATCATTTATATCAGGTGCCAGAACCTTCATTTCCAACTCTTTAGTCAACGTTTCGCCAAGCGCGCCGGAATCTCTCGGAGCAAGTAAAATAAGTTCTTCGATATTAACAAAACTGCCTGGAAACTGCCGGCGATAATAATCAAGGGAAATTCTTATTTCATTGCCCAATTTCAAAGCGATGCTCTCAATAGCGTCTTTATCTTTATCTGCGTAAATTTTTAAATTAAGGTCGCGGCTTAAGAGGGGATAAAATCTTTCAATGACCGTTATATCTCCGCGTTCAAAGCTTGAATCAACATCAATAATTGCGATTGGCGCTTTGGTTGCAGCTTTAGTGATATGCTTAACCGCTCTCATGACGCTAAAAAACATTGGCTCAACTGAAACAATGCTTAAACCCGCCTGCTCCAGGATAGACATATACCTGTCTATTATCTCTCTTCTTATTGATATAAATAAAATGGCTATTTTTTTATTCTTCCTATCTATGTTCGGCTGGAAATCAAAAATTAATTCTTCCAATTTAAAAGGGACGTATTTTTTCGCCTCAAAACCTACGGTGGAAGCAATCTCGCTGCGAGGCACAAGCGGTATTTCAAAAAATCTTATAATCAAATCTTTGCTCAGTAAGGCCAAAACTGCTTCTTGCGTCGCAATATTTTGTTCAGCCAAGGTATTTTTTATAAGCTCTGCGGTATCAGCCTCGCCCTTCGTTGTATTCGGGCCGGCTGAAACCTCAGGCTTATTATCAATATGTATTTTTATGGAATTCACAGCCTTGCCTGCCTGCTGCTCCACAATATTTATGGAGTCATAAGTGAAAGATACCCCAAGCATGGAATTCTTAGCCATATATTAAGCGTCCTTCTTCTCTCTTGCCAATGAATTACGCTGATTACTTTTCAGCCATAAATCTATTTCTCTACGGTCAAAACGCCATACACCCCCGACCTTAATGCCGGATATTTTCCGTTGATGCAACCAATTGTAAATAGTTTGCCGTTTTAGCCTTAAATAATGCGCTAACTCATCAATATCCATCAGCCTATTCATCACATTCGTCCTCTATAAGATACAACAAGTAACATGTAAGCATATATTTAAAACATATTACATCATAATGAATTAATATTGTCAAGTATTTTTTTAATTATAATGCTAAAATTAATGATAGTTTATAAAAATTTTACTTAGATTTACTTAGGTTTACTTAAGGATAAATGGTAAGATATGATGCGGAGTAATTAACAACTAGGTGGTATAAAATTACTTATCTTAAAAACAAACATATAGCTTAGGCATGATTAATATTAAGAAACTATTGACTTTTGCTTTACCAATGGCATTAAGGCAGTCAATATTTCGCTTATGTTTTGCGGAATTTTTACCATTATTAGTTGTGCAAAGCTCAATAAGACATTACGGGCTGTAATCAATAATTGCCCTTATCTCTCTAGGGCGCAGAGTGACGCCGCCTTCTACGGTAGTGGCAAGGTTTCTATTGTATAGCACCCGAATATCCCAGGCTGTAAAATCTCCCGGCCCACTCCCGTTGTTTCTAACATCCCATTCAAATTGCCCATTCCATTGCCATTCCCAAACACCATTGCCATTAGCATCGCTCCAGTTACCCACAGGAGCTCCGGCTATGTCTACGTAACGCAATGATTGGTATGCTTTATTGACAGCGGCCTCGGCAGCAAAAAAAGCTTTTGTCCTGCGTATCTGATGCTCCGCCAACCTTGCTTGCTTTGTCATCACGGAAAGAGATGCTCCGGCAATAATAGTAAGTAAAAGCATAAATATCAACACAGTCGCCATAGCTATGCCGTATTTGGCGCAGGCTGTATTGCCTATAGCGTATAGTGCTTGAAACTTTCTGGCTATGGGCGGCATGATAAGCATTGTTAAATTTTATAATAAATTAATTAATAAATCCTGTTTTATTTTCTTAACGAAATCCTGTAATCTTTCTTGTCCTGCAAAAGAAGAATATGGCCTTCCCGCGCAAGCCACCCCAGGCTCATTAATATGTTATCCCTCGGCCTGTCAATATTAGAAATTATTTTAGACAACGTAACTTCCTGATTCTGATCAAGAAAATGCCATATCTCTCCGGCAACTATGCCTATTTCTGTTATCATATTAATCCTCCTTAAAACCATTAAAGACAGTTGCTTTAATGGTTTTTTTATATGCACATTATTTATTATAACGCATCTTTACCCGCTTTACCATTTATATCTTTTTTATTAATACTGCCGCATTTGGGACAATGCGAAAAAGAACTCCTTCTGGCATCAAAATAAGCATGCAGGCAAACACTGCAATGCCAGAGATAACGCGCATCAAGAGAAGTGTTTTTTCTTTTCGCGCCATCAGTAAAAATAAAATAAAAAAAACTGGCAAGAAGAAAAACAGACAAAAATATACTTATCGCGCTATAAAAGTCTATTTCAATCATCGCTAAAAGTTATGAGCGCCTTTTCAAAAGAAGAATCACGCATCCCTCCCCTTAAATAAAGTTTTCGTCTCATAGACTTAATAGCGAATATATCCGCTTCAAAATCGCCGCTTGAAACTATTTTTCTAACGACGGCAATCCTGCTCTGCGGCAAGATTAAGAACTCAGCTTCGATAGCGGATAAAAATAATTCTTTATAAAAAAATGGGTTTTTTAGCTTGTATTCTGGCGCGGTTAATCCGTAACCATATTTTTTGCTATCGGTTATTTCAAAACCGCTGAAATTTATCGCGCGATCAACGTTGGCCGCGTAAGAAAATTGCGGCTTTTTAATATTTAGAAAAAACAATTTAGAATATGGCGCATTCTTTTTCCCTGCCCCCGCCATATATAATCGATCCTGTGTCAGTAAATTAAGCTTCGATAATTTATATAATATATTATCCTCCAAATTTTGTCCAGACAAAATAAGGGGCGGCTTTTCTTTGTATCCGGCGGAAAAACTGCTGACCGGATTACCCATATCAGAAAAATCACTGCTGTCAATGATTCCGCCTAAAAAATGTATTCCCGGATAATTAAAATTATGATTGGAACTGGCAAAATTTATTTCAGAAGGTATAAAAAAACATAAATGGCATATCAGGGAAAAAAAAATAATAAATAACAGTTTAGCGTTTTTTCTTATCATTCCTTCTGGTTGGTGGCGATATTAACATTTGATATTCCCAGGTCACGGCATATATCCCAGATTTCAACAACTCTGCCCAATGATGACCTACGGTCAGATTTAATCAATACCGGCCTGTTTTTAGAATCTTTTAGCTGTAATTTTAATTCGGAGAGGGTCGCGATTTTGTCTTCTATATAGATAACATTTTCGGCGGATACCGAGATAATAAGGCTCTCTTCCGCAATTACATCGCTGGTAACCGCTTTAGGCAGGTTAACCCTTATCCCCGGCTGCATGACAAAATTCGATGTCAACATAAAAAATATTAAAAGCTGAAATACTATGTCGATTAAAGGGGCGATATCAATTTGCCTCAATCCTTGCTCTAACTCCATATGACGTTTAAAACGCATAAAATCCCCCACGATAAATGAAATACGGACTCGCGATGCTATTCACTTAAAAAATTAACCAGTTCTGTGGCTGTCCGCTCCATATCTAACACAATAGAATTAATTTTACTTACCAGTATATTATAAAATACATATGTCGGGATTGCCACCATCAGCCCAAAAACCGTGGTTAAGAGCGCCTCCCAGATGCCTGCCGCAAGGTCTGCTGGGCTTACCGGCCCGCTAATGCCTACTTTATGAATCGCCTGAAAAGCTCCTACCATACCGGTCACAGTACCCAGTAAACCCAAAAGAGGCGATATATGCGCAATGGTAGCTAAAGCCGTCATGCGTTTTTCCAGAATCGGTATTTCATATAAGGAGGCGTCTTCTATCGACTCTTTCATCTGGTCCTTTGTTCTGTCGTATTTGATGATACCGGCTTTGAGTATCCTGCTTACCGGGCTTGATTTTTTTTCGCATTCCTCCAGAGCTTCCTTTATCCTATTATGCTTAACATACTCAATAATTTTATTTAATAAACTCTGGGCGTTTATTTTTGAATGCGAAAGGACAAAAAACCTTTCTAATATAATTGCTAATGACATGATAGAACAAATAAATATAGGCCACATTAACGGCCCCCCGGCACAAAATACCTGCCAAGGCGACATTTTCCAAAACTCCATACCCCCCCCTTTTTTTTAATTATAGAGACGCTTTTTGATAAATTTAACTGAAGAACTCAATTCCCTATAAAGACAAACCGGCCAACCGTAAACCATAGCTCATTTAATCCTTTTGCTTATTGCCTCCAGCCTCTCCCGCGCGAACTTAGCCTCCTCCACGTCCATAACCGAAATTTTACTATAGATATTACCCGCCCCTTTCCAATCCTCGCTATCTTCTAAAATACGGGCCACCCTAAGATAACTACGCAGGCCCCAATGCCGGCTGGCAGGATAAAGATAGGCATTTTTAAGATACATTTCTTTTGCTTCCTCAAGCCTGCCGCATTCCTGCAAGGTTTCAGCAATTTTAAATTGAACTTCTGCGGCCTCACCGGAGCTGCTTTCAGCTAAAGCGAGCCGATAATGCTCTATAGCTTTATCGCAATCTTGAAGAGCCTTATAAACATCGGCAATCCTTATGTAAGCATTCTTGGAAAATTCAGGGTAATCAGCTAGAGCTTGATTATAAGCCTCCAGCGCTTCTTTTATGCTGTTCATTTTAAGATAAGAATCTCCGCGCGCTAAAATCGCCTGGGGCTTAAGCTGGCTGCCATCGGCTTTAATGATATTATTAAACTGCTCTAAAGCTTCCTGATATTTATTACGGCTTAAGTAAATCCAGCCCAAAGAATAATAAGAATCAAAAACAAGATCGCTGGCAGGGTAATCCTGTATAATACGTTTAAAATACCTGATCGCGACATCTTCATCCTTTACTGAAAAATAGTGCTCTCCCAGAAAATAAATAACATCCGCGGCTATCGCGGAATTAGGATGGCGTGATAATATTTCTTTAAATTTTTTTATGGCTCTTTCCGTCTCTTTAGCCTGATAAAAAGAGTTGGCCATTTCGAATTCAGACCTCATGGCAAGCTCGGATTCTTGAGGATACTCTTTTATAATACGCGCAAAAACCAGGCTTGCTTCTTTATAACGCCCCATATTAAAAGAAGAAACAGCGCTTAAATATAAACCCTGGGGCCGCAAAGAACTATCCGGGAATAAAGAAATAAATCTGTCCAATTGTTCTTTAGCTTTTATGAAATCCCGGCCTTTAAAATACGCCAGGCCAAGATAATATTCCGCATCGGGCTTTAATTTAGTTTCAGGAAAATTAACCCGCAGGCTTTTAAAGCCGATGATAGAACTTTCAAATTTCTGCATTTTAAGCAGGCAGAGGCTTAAGCGGTATTGCACATAATCAAGGTATATGTTATCCGGATAGCCTTTTAATATAGAATCATAGACTTCGGTGGCCTGCTGATAGTTTCCCAAGTCCTGATATGTATCCGCCACCTGGCACAAAGCGCTGACTTTTACTATATCATCGCTGGAACTTTTGGCCACCTTTTGAAATTGTGATATCGCGCTTGTGAAATTACCCGTTTTTAAATATGACCAGGCGAGATTATAATGCACTTTATCCAATAATCCAGTGAGCTCAGGCATGCCTTCAATCTTTGATGATTCATCCAATATATATACGTATATTGATATGGCTTTTTCATATCTCGAAAGAGAATACAAGCTCTCTGCTTTGCCAAAATACGCAAAAAGCACGGAATCATAGGTAGGAAATTTTCCCAGCAGCTCATCATAAACATCAAGTGCCGATTCGAAATCTTTCATTTCCTTTAATACGGATGCCTCGCCCAGCAATGCTCCGGCATAAGCTTTAGTATTTGATTCATCAACCTTAGCAAAAAACTTAAGCGCCTCATCAAAGTCTTTTAATTTAAAAAAAGACCACCCCAGGCCGGCATATGCCAGGTTGTTCAATTTGCGGCTCTGGGATTTAGCTATAATCTTGGCATATGTATCTTTAGCCCGGATAAAATCATTGAGATAATACATACTTTCTGCCAGATAAAACAATGCCTCATTTAATTCCGCTGATTCTGGATAATTTTTTATATACGCGCCGAGAATTTCTTCTGCCTGTTTATAATCTTTAAGATGATAATAGCATAGCGCGATTTTAAAATCGGCGTCTTCCACCAAGTGCGATAAAGGAAATTTCTGCTTTAATTCAAGAAATGCTTTTTTTGCCTCTTCAAATTTAGTTTCTTCAAAAAAAGACCAGCTTAAATAATACTGCGCGAACGGCGCGTAGGAAGAGGCGCTAAATTCATCAACGAGCCTCTGATAATATAGCCTTGCCTGCGAAAAATCACCGCCTTTAAAATGAACCTCCGCCGTCCAGTATAATACAGCGTCCATGATGGAAGCGGCATCGCTGGAATTCATCAATTTTTCAAAAGTGCTTAGGGCCTTAAAATATTTCCCGGAATTAAACAAGCATTGGCCTGTCAACAACTCAGCTTTAGGCCTTAGCTTGCTTTCCGGATAGTCGTTAATAAAGCGCTCCAACAATCCCAGTGATATTTCGCAAAAACCATCTTTTAACGCTTTCTCAGCCACATATAAATCATCATCTTCCTGGCCGGCAAAAAGCGGCGGATTAAAAAAGAAGGCGCAAAAAACAGCTGCTAAAAATATAAATATTATTAGCCGGAATTGCCTTTTGGGAATTTTGATTTTGGATTTTATTTTTTGCATTCTTATTTTATTTTATCATCTATGCTTGTTTTTGCAATAGCGGTTTAAGATATTCTCCGGTATAAGAATTTTTACTACTTGCTATTTCCTCAGGAGAGCCATATGCGACTACTCTACCGCCATTATCCCCGCCATCGGGGCCTAAATCAATAATAAAATCGGCGCTTTTTAGCACATCAAGGTTATGCTCTACCACAACCACGGTGTTACCGCGCTCAACCAGCCTGTTTAATACCTTCAATAACCTGTCCACATCAGAAAAATGCAATCCGGTAGTCGGCTCATCTAATATATAGAACGTATTACCCGTAGCGCGCTTAGCTAATTCTGAAGTAAGTTTTATCCTTTGCGCCTCTCCGCCCGAAAGCGTGGTAGCCGGCTGGCCCAGCTGTATATAACCCAAACCGACATCTATAAGCGTTTGAAGAATATCCTTTATCCTAGGTATATTCTCAAACAATAAATAAGCTCCTTCTATGGGCATTTCTAAAACATCAGATATGGATTTACCTTTATATAAAACACCCCGGGTTTGCTCATTAAAACGCGCCCCCCGGCACACCTCGCAGACAACATATACATCAGGCAAAAAATGCATTTCAATTTTTTTAATGCCGTCGCCGCCGCATGCCTCGCATCTGCCGCCTTTAACGTTAAAGCTAAACCTGCCGGGCTTATACCCTCTCAGGCGCGACTCCGGCAATCTGCTAAAAACATCTCTTATAAGGCTAAAAACTCCGGTATAGGTCGCCGGGTTAGAACGGGGCGTCCTGCCTATAGGCGACTGGTCTATTTCTATTATCTTGTCAATCAATTGCGCCCCCTCCACCCTATCAAAGATACCCGGTTTAACTTTAGTTTTATAAACTTCTTTCTGCAGGGATTTATATACAATCTCTTCTATCAGCGTAGATTTGCCTGATCCGGAGACGCCGCTAATACAGGTGAATACGCCTAAAGGGATCTTAACGTCTATGCTTTTTAAATTATGCTGGCGGCAGCCGAAAAATTTGAGATGTTTTTTATCACGCCAACCTCTTCTCTTATTGCCAACGCCTACAACCAATTCTCCGCGCAGATATCTGGCGGTAAGAGATTCTTTATGTGTTAATAAACCGCTTGTCGCGCCGGCAAATACAACCCTGCCTCCGAATCTGCCGGCGCCCGGCCCTAAATCAACAACGTAATCGCTTTCCCTTATTGTTGCCTCATCATGCTCTACGACTATCAATGTGTTGCCTAAATCGCGAAGGGATTTCAACGTATTTAACAGTTTATGGTTATCCTTTTGATGCAGGCCAATACTCGGCTCATCCAAAACATAAACTACCCCGACAAGCCTAGAGCCCACCTGTGTCGCCAGCCTTATCCTTTGGAATTCACCACCGGAAAGCGTAGAGCTTTTACGTTCCAGAGTAAGATAATCTAATCCCACATTTATACAAAAATTAAGGCGCTCGCTTATTTCCTTAAATATATCCTTGGCAATAGACCGCTGGCCTGGCAAAAGCCTCAAGCCGGAGAAAAAATCTTTTAGCTGCTTTAAAGACATGAGTGAAATATCATGGATAGATTTACCGTTAATTTTCACCGACAAACTCTCTTTTTTAAGGCGCGCGCCATTGCACTCAGTACAAGGTAAAACCGACATAAATTTAGCAATCTGCTCTTTAAAGTGCTCGCTTTCAGTCTGATTAAACAGCCTTCCTAAATGCGGCATAAGCCCTTCAAAAGGCTTGCCCCAAATTACCTCATCGCTGCCGTATAATATAGCGTTCTGAACTCTTTTACTTAGTTTCTTAAACGGCGTATCCATGCTAAAGCCCATTCTCCCGGATAGTTCTCTCAGGAGCATACGATAATACATTAAATACCCTTTTCCGCCTTTCTTCCAGGGAGCCAGGGCTCCTTCTGACAACGACTTATCTTTATCAGGAATAATAAGGTCTACATCAAACTCCATTCTTGTTCCCAGGCCATTGCATACCGGGCAGGCGCCATAGGGCGAATTAAAAGAAAAAATCCTCGGCTCTATCTCAAGCAGGTTTATACCGCAATCAGGGCAGGCGTATTGTTCGCTGAAAACCAAATCCATAGCCGATCGTCCGCGGTCAAGAGAAAGCTTCTTTTTATTATGGACTATCGACTGCCGGCTATGCACTATTACCATACCCTTGCCCGCTTTGAGCGCCGTTTCCACTGAGTCGGCGATCCTGCGTTTATTCTTGCTGTCTATGGTCACCGTATCAACAACAGCATCAATATGGTGAATTTTGTATTTATCCAGCTTCGGCGGCGCTGCCAACTCGCACACCTTACCGTCTACGCGGGCGCGCACAAAACCTTCCTTCTGCAGCAATTTAAATATATCCCTGTATTCCCCCTTTTTCCCTCTTATGAGCGGAGCGAGTATCTGTATTTTTTTTGCCAAACCAAGATTCATAATTTGCGCTACTATTTCTTCGGATGTCTGCCTCCGGATGAGCCTGCCGCATTTATGGCAGTAGGGGGTGCCGATTTTAGCGAATAAAAGCCGCAGGTAATCATAAATCTCGGTTTGCGTGCCTACTGTGGAACGGGGATTGCCTCCGGCTGTTCTTTGTTCTATAGATATGGCGGGAGATAAACCGTCTATAAATTCTACATCCGGTTTATCAAGGCGCTCTAAAAACTGGCGGGCGTAACTGGAAAGGCTTTCCACGTAACGGCGCTGGCCCTCGGCGTATATCGTGTCAAATGCCAAAGATGATTTTCCCGAGCCGGAAAGGCCGGTTACGACAATCAACTTGTTTCGCGGGAGTTCAAGGTCTATATTTTTTAGGTTGTGGACCTTGGCGCCGCGGATAACTATATAACTATTTTGCATGCGCAAAAACCTTCTGGCAGCTTTTAATTTCTCTGGCATGCCGATATCGATTCAAGATTAGTTTGTCCGAAAATCAAAATGCTTATCTACGTTTAAAGATGAAATTATCTGATCGGATGATTGCCTGTCAGTTAATTTTTAAAATTGAGGCCTGATCCTTGTCCGTTTTCTTTTCGTTCGGGCGTATCATTTTTTTCCTTGCTGCTATGTCCCATGGAACGGGATAAAAGAAAGTCTAAATTAGGGTAAGGCTGGGCTATAATCAAAGCCTGATACCCAAATAAATTTTTACATAAAAAAATAAACAGCTGATTAAGATAAACCATAAAAAAAGCTAACCGCCTAAATTTGATAACTTCCGGATATGGCGCAGGGATTCCTTTAATTTTTAAGACCTTATAACCGCACTGCACTAGTAAGCGCTTCAACGTGCCAAAATTAAAAAGCCGCAGATGCGTCATATCTAAAATTCCCCTTTTTACATAGTTGAAACGGCCTAACAAAAGCTGTAAACGCGTCAGGTAAAAAGAAACGTTTGCCGAAGTTATAATAAGCGTGCAGGGATGCCCCTGCAGGAAATCGCGCAGTTTATCCATAAATTTTTCGGGATCAGCCATATGTTCAATAACATCAAGCAGAAGAACATAATCAAAACGATATTCTTTATTCCAAGGACACTCATCCATTGGTAAAGCGGCTTTAATAAATTTTTCAAAAAAAGAAGTATCCGCCGGCTTAAAAGAATCAATCCCGACAATATGACATCCTTTTTTAACTAGTTTTTTTGCGACTAAACCCTGGCCACAGCCTATATCAAGCACCCAAGAATTCTCCTTTACCAAATCAATCACCATTGTATGCGACGAAAGATACCCAAGCTTAAGAGGATAGGCCGCCTCTTGGGGAGCACAGTCATATTTACGCTCGTAGAATAAATTCATATTATGCAACCTGCAACGCATTGTGTTCACGAAAACTTGAAAAGCATAACGCATGCCATTTACACGGCAAATCTCATCCCCATAATATGTCGGGATGGGAACCTCCCTGATACGAGCCCCGGCTTGAATCAACTGCAAGATAATATCTGTATCGAAAGGGAAGCCGTTGTCGTTGCGCTCAAAGGGAATTTGTTTGAACACAGATACCGCATAAGCCCTGTAACCGGAATGCCATTCGGAAAGCATCTTTCCCATTATCTTATTCTGCAACCCAGATAAAATTTTATTTCCGATGTATTTATAAAGCGGCATGCCTCCTTTGAGAGCCGAGCCGCTTTTCAGCATACGCGAGCCGAAAACGGCCTCAGCCTCATCTTTAGCAATGGGCTCAATGAGCGAGAGCATACATTCCGGAGCGTATTGCGCATCTCCATGCAAAAGTATAACAATATCATACCCGTATTTAATAGCGTAATTATAGCCAATTTTCTGATTACCGCCGTAACCTTGATTTTCTGGGTTGCGTAAAACCGTTATATTTTTCCCCGGAAAGGTTCCGGAAAAAGACAGTCCAACGCTGAAGGTTTCATCGCTGGATGAATCATCGATAATAAGCACATGCGTATCGTAAGCATTGTATATTTCTTCCGGAATGCGCCTCAATACTTTTTCTATCGTCGTTTCTGCGTTATAGGCGACGATGAAAACCAAAACTTTTATTGTTTTAACCTGTTCTGTCATTTTAAATTAAGCTCTATTCTCCCAAAAGTATCTTTTTCGATGACAGGATAACCCTTGCCACTTAAGAAATTATAAAAACCCATTTTCCATCGCGCACCTTTAGTCTTTACTTCTTGTATAAACGGTAAAAATTTAACTTCCCGGATATATTCTCCTGCCGCCCATGCTGTGGTTGGATAAATTCGATAGCAGAGCGGAATAAGCGATTCATAAATGATTCTGCCTTCGGAATCAACAAGATGAAAAAAAACCGTAATATCCTTATCTATCTTTTCAAGGCAATGCCAATAAAAAATCACTTTAAACCTGCCTTCGTCTTCCAAAACATCATAACCTAAAAACTCAATACCATTTTCAATAACATAACCGGCTTTATTTTCCGGCTGCGGCGGCACATCCATTACTTTATAAAGAAAAATGTCTCTTTTCTCTCCTTTTTTAAAAAGGACTATGGAATCTACGGCATTCACAATGCCCCACGAACCGCTGCTTAAAAAATTACGCAGGTTTTCATAGCCTTGGGGGCTAAAAAATCCCCTTGCGCCAAAAGTTAATTCGTCGCTAAAATCTAAAAGCGCGTATTCAATATCGGAAGGCAATACGTAAGGCTTGGCAGATATCGTATGAAATCCTCCATATACATGATGAAAAGAATAGAGACCGCTGCGGTGAGCTAAAAATGGCAAAAACTCAAAAGTTGCTATGACCGGTGCTTGCGGAGGAATTTTTTTAAGAAAAAACTTCTTTATTCTATCTTTGGTATCTACCTGCCATTGGTTAGCCGCTGCTTGGGTAAAATGAGGCCACAATCGTAAACTTCCTAAAATTAGCGCGCCTGAGAGACAAAGAGCAAGCAGATAAGATTTTTTTTTAAATACCGCAAAAGACAAAGCACGTTTAATGCCAAAGATAAAAGCCGTAAAAATGAACGGAATTAATTCGGCGGCATAGTGGAAATAAACCGTGATTTCAGTACTTCTATTGGAAAGCAAATGCTGCAAGAAAAATGGAATAGCCGGCAGAAGCGATATCGGACTAAGCAAGGATATTAACCCAAGGGGAGCAAAGAGATTAAATAGGTAATGTAATTTTTCCGCCTGAAGAATATATGAAAATGTGCCAAGAGGATGTAAAAGTATATTTGAAAAAATTTCCGAATAGCTGCTGCCAAAATGCCTGTAAAGTAATAAAAAATGCAAGGTATTCTTATTAAAAAACGGCAGAAGAACTTTTACCGCGAAAATAAAGTATACTGTCCCAAAGATTAAAGGCGTTAAAATCCATTTTTTAGAACGTCTTTGCGCCCAAGCATAAATACCTAATACTGCAATACCTAAAGAAACGTTCTCTTGGCATAATAAGCATATTGCCAGAAAAACAACGAATAGGACAAAACGCCGCGTGTGATAAAAATAAAGCGTGAATAAAAGAAAAAACACAACAAAAACTACTGGATGAAACTCAAAAAGATTAGTATATGCTAATGGCGGGTAAAGCAGATAAGCAAACACTGCTAAAAGCCCCCATGACGGGCTTAAGACATTCTTTGCCAAAAGATATAACGGCCATGCCCCAAGAGCTAAAATAAAAGTCTGCAACCATAGCAATGTTAACGAATAAGGCAATAACTTATAAAACGGCAAGAGGAAAATTATAATAAAATGCAGGTGGTTACCAAAAAAGTTAGTTCCAAGAATAGAACTATAAAAAGAACCACGCCAGCCTAAATTCCAGAGGAATTGCTCATCAACCGCTAAATCAAAATCGCCGTAGGAAAAAGATATCAGCTTGAGAAAAGAGAAATAGCAAAATATAATAATATAAGTAGCGATTAAAAACCATACGCATCTATTAATGCTCTGCTCATTTGACCGTAACTGAAATTTCACAGGCGCCCCTTTTTTCTATTTCTCATCTTTTCTTCTTTTTCTTCTTGCCGCCTCTGGCTATCTCAGCACGGCACATCGCCTCGTTTGTCCACAAAGTATAAATGACCTTATTAAATCCGGATTTTTTTACGGCCGTGAATATTTTTTGCTAATCGTGATTGCCTTCCCGGCATCCCCTTTGTCAAATGCCTCTTTGAATTAATTAGGGACACATCCTATTTATGCGACAATAAAAATAGGATGTGTCCCTTTTTTCTATTTCTTATCTCTTCTTCTTTTTCTTCTTGCCGCCTCTGACCATCTTGGCACAAGATATATCACCCTGCTTGTCTACAAAGTAAAGATATCCTTTTTCTTTCTTTACCCCTACTTTAGCGACGACAGTAGGTTTACCGCCTTTTTTCTTACCTCTGGCCATCTTTGCTCTTGAGACGTTACCCTTCTTATCTACAAAATAAAGATAACCATCTTCTCTCTTTACTCCTACCTTAGCTACTTTTTTTGCCATCCTTTTTTCACCTCCTCCCGTTCTGGTTAAATGGTAACCGGTAACTGGTTAAATAGTTTAACCATTTAACAACTTAACCAATTAACCATATTATGTACCGATCTTGACGCTGTCAAACACCTGTCTGAGCGTAGCAATAGCCGAAAGCACAGCTAGATAACTTGTCCTGGGGTTATCCGGCGAAGGCACATTCTCCGCCTGACTTATTATCTTTCCCGCGTTTGATTCAATTTCTACTGTATGCGCATTACGCTTAAATTTAGGCGAGGCAATGATACAGACGCGCGTTTTTTCCGGCCCTACGCCCGCTAGGCTTAATATTGCCGCGACGTTAATATTCTGAGGAAAATTTTTGACGGCATCACGGGCGTTGCCGTTAAAAATAACCGTTTCTTTCTTAATGCCGGCAAAACGCCCCGGCAATGACTTAACCGGCTTACGGGTAATCAAAGTAACTTTTTTAATCTTTGCCAAGGCCATAGCCTTCAGCCCGTCCAAGCCGCATATAGCTCCCGAAGGAAAATATACAGAAACTTTTCTGCGGCGTGCTAAAGATAAAATCCCCGTCCTGTTTAATAATCCGCCGACACTCATAATTAATACGCTGCGCCTCTTTAATATAGATTTCTTTACAACCATAGCGGAAATATTTACCGATGCCGCTTCTATTACAAAATCTGATTTTTCAATCAACTCATCCAAGCCGCAAAGGACAACATCCGCCTTTAATTTTTTCTTTAGCGATTTTGCGGCCGTTCGACTGATGTCCGACAAAGCGACAAGCCTTGCGTTCTTCTTAAAATCCCGGCAGACAGCCGCGGCTATCCTTGCACCAATCGCGCCACAGCCAACAATACCAATTTTTAACTTCTCCATATTTAACCAAAAATTACTAGTTACTAGTTACTAATATATTATCAATCAGCCTCGTCTTACCGAACCAAACAGCTAAAGCAATTAGAACCTCGCCGGATATCCTGCCTACCTTAACAAGGCTCCTGCTATCCACTATATCAACATAATCAATACGCGCCGGTTTAACTTTTTTTATCTTGTTTATAATCGCCTGTTTAATCCGGCTGCTATTGCGTTCTCCCTTCTCAATCAAAGCCTTTGCATCCATTAAGCTGTAATAAAGAACACGCGCTTGTTTTCTTTCTTTATTATTCAGATAGCTATTACGCGAACTCATCGCCAGGCCGTCTTCATGGCGCACGGTAGGCATAAGCCTAACTTTAACCGGCATATTTAAATCCTGCGCCATCTTTTCTATAATCCTAGCCTGTTGAAAATCTTTTTGGCCGAAATATGCGATATCCGGGCTTATGATATTAAATAATTTGGCGACTATAGTCGCAACCCCCCTAAAGTGCCCCGGGCGCGATAGCCCGCATAAACCGGAACTTATCTTATCTACGTTGACATAAGTCAAATATTCTTTGGAATACATCTGTTTTATCCCGGGATAAAAAATAACGTCTGTACCAATGGCAGAAAGCATATTTTTATCTTTTTTAAAATTCCGCGGATACCGGGAGAAATCTTCTTTTGGGCCAAATTGCGCGGGATTTACGAAAATACTTACCACCACCTTATCTGTTTCCTTCTTTGCCTGCCTGACTAAAGATAAATGCCCCTCATGCAGATATCCCATAGTTGGTACAAAACCGATGGTTTTGCCTTCTGAACGCGCCTGCTTAACAAAAACGCGCATTTCGCCTATAGATTTAACAATCTTTACATTGAACATCTCAGGCGCCACATCACGCAGCGGCTTTAACACAAAATCTCTTTTATACATTTCAGGATGAGGTATAATCAAATCTTTTCTACTTATTTTCTCTCCATTAAATAACAAAATATCCAAATCAATCAGGCGGGGGCCGTTACGAAATGTTTTACGCCTGCCTAAAGATATCTCTATGTTTTTTAATTTACGCAGGAGTTTATGGGGGGTAAAATCAGTTGAAATACGCGCCGCGGCATTTAGAAAATCTCTCTGCCTTTTAAAGCCATATGGCGCGGTAAGATAAAAATCGGATATTTTTTCTATTTTTATTCCTTTTGTTTTGCCAAGGCGAAACAGCGCCTCATTAATATTTTTCCGCCTGTTACCCAGATTTGAGCCTAGTCCTAAAAAACAGGTTACCATATTCAACCAGCTAATAACTTATCTTCAGTAAATGGCTCCATAAGCTATGTCCTCACTTAAAGAACCTTTTTTAATCTCTCTATCGCTTCTTTAATCCTGTCTTCCGAAGCAGTAAGGGCCATTCTTACATATCCCTCCCCTGATTGGCCGAAGCCGCATCCCGGAGTTACTACAATCGAGGCCTCATCAAGTAAAAACTTAGCAAACTTTATAGATGCCTTATGACTTTTTGGCAATTTTACCCAAACATAAAAAGTTGCCTTTGGCTTCGCTGCCTGCCAGCCGATCCGGTTTAAACCTTCCACCAGCGCGTCCCGCCTCTGCTGATACAGCCTGCACATGGCCGCAATGTATTCCTGCGGGCCGTTAAGCGCTTCGACTCCTGCCAGCTGTATCGCTGAAAATATTCCTGAATCAGTATTCGCCTTAACTTTCGCAAGGCCGGCAATTATCTTTTTATTTCCGCACGCCCAGCCAATGCGCCAGCCGGTCATATTATAGGTTTTTGATAGCGAATGGAATTCTATACCGACATCGCAGGCGCCTTTTGCCTGAAGAAAACTCGGAGGCTTATATCCGTCGAAATTTATCTCGGAATAGGCGGCATCATGCAATACAATGATGGCGTGTTTTTTTGCAAATTTCACCACTTCGTTATAAAAAGACAGCTCCGCGCAGGCCGAAGTAGGGTTATTTGGATAGTTTAAAAATAAAAACTTCGCTTTTTTCAATACGCGATTTGGTATTTTGTCCAGGCGGGGCAGAAAATTATTTTCTTCCAATAGCGGCATAATAAAAGGCGTCCCTCCGGCCAGTATCGTCCCCCCTTTATAAGGCGGATAACAAGGCTCAGGCACAAGAGAATAATCCCCCTTATTTATAAATGCCAGCGGGATATGGGCAATGCCTTCTTTAGAGCCGATCAAGGGAAGAATTTCATCGCTATGATTAAGGGAAACTCCGAATCTTGCCTCATACCATTTCTTTACCGCTGCCCTTAAAATATCCATCCCCTGATCCAGCGCATAGCGGTGATTTGCCGGGTCATGAGAGGCTTCATTTAATTTTTCGATTATGTGATTCGGCGTAGGCTGATCGGGGTCACCGATACCTAAATCAATTATATCAGCGCCTTCGGCGCGCGCTTTTCGTTTTGCTTTATCTATTTCAGCGAATAAATACGGCGGAAGCTTATTTAATCTTTGTGAGAATTCTACCTTCACTAACTTAACCCTCCTTATTACAAACCCAATACATCATCCATAGCGTAAAACCCGTTTCTCTTATCAATAACCCACTTAGCCGCCACCAAGGCGCCTGCGGCGAAGATATCCCTTGTCTTGGCGCTGTGCGTAAGTGTTATCGTGTCAACGCTTGATGAGAAAATAACGCAATGATCTCCGATAATTTCATCCTCGCGTATTGATTTTACATCAGATACCTTTTTACCGCTATTTTCTATTATTTCGGAAATTCTTTTAGCAGTACCCGAAGGAGCGTCTTTTTTATGGACGTGGTGCGCTTCTGTAATTTTTATATCGTAATTCCCTGAAATTTTTGAAGACAGCCGCTTAATAATATCAAAAAATAGATTAACCCCTATGGACATATTGGGAGAAAAAACAACGGCTATTTTCTCAGCCGCTTTTTCTATCTTTATCTTCTCCTCGTCTAATAGCCCGGTTGTACCGATAACCACCTTTTTACCAAATTTTATCGCCTGCTCCAGATGGGAAATTGTCGCCTGGGGCGATGAAAACTCTATCAAGACATCGCAATTCTTAATTTCCTCGTTATCTGCGGCGACATTGATACCCGCGCAGATAGAAGTTCCAAGCTCTAGATGCGCGCTATGCTCCAAAGCGCAAACTAATTTAAAATCACTATCCTGCTGGGCAAGAGCAATTATCCTCTTGCCCATCTTTCCGCAGGCGCCACTTACCGCAAGTTTAATCATTTTATCAACCTGTAATCTTTCAGGACTCTTTTTAGTTTTTTTAGATTTTCCGCGCCCATTTCACACATAGGAAGCCTTAAATCAGGCGAACACATTTTCATCAAACCCATTGCGGTCTTAACAGGTATAGGGTTAGTTTCTATAAACATCGCCTTAATCAAAGGTAGCATTTTTTGGTGCAGGGCTTGCGCCTTTTTTATATCATTTTTCTCAAATGCGGAAATCATCGCCTTCACTTCCTTGGGAATAATATTTGCGACAACCGAAATAACACCTGTTCCACCTATGCTGAGAATAGGCAAAGTGAGCGAATCATCTCCTGAGAGCAAAATAAAATCCTTAGGACAGATGCCTATTGTACGCGACATCTGATCCAAGTTGCCGGAGGCCTCCTTAACCGCCACTATATTCTTGCAATTCTCTGCCAGCTTTGACGTCGTCTCCGGCTCAATATTTATTCCGGTACGCGATGCGATATTATAAAGTATTATGGGGAAATCCCCTACGGAATCGGCGATTGCCTTAAAATGCAGGTAGAGGCCTTTTTGCGTTGGCTTGTTATAGTAAGGAGAAACAAGAAGCGCCGCCGCCGCTCCCGCTTTTTTGGCATGCTGAGTAAGCATTATTGCCTCGCTCGTAGAATTAGAGCCGGTGCCGGCAATAACCGGAATTCTTCCATTTGCGTGGCGTACGCAGATTTCAGTCACGCGTTCATGCTCGGCATAATCAAGGGTTGCCGATTCTCCTGTCGTGCCGGAGGTCAAGATAGCGTCTGTGCCGCCCTTAATATGGAAATCAACAAGCTCTTTTAGGCATTCCTCATCTATTTTCTTGGCGCCGTCGGTAAAAGGCGTCACCAGCGCGACAATCGAGCCTTTAAGCATAATAGATACCTCCATAGACTTTTTTAGCACTGCCCTCAAGCCAGACATTTGTGGCCGCCCCGCCGGAGAAATCAAAATAAACTTTTAGCTTTTCTCCGCTTCGGGTAAATACATTTATCCTGCCGGCTTTCGGCGTATAACGCAAGGCGTACAATAGGGCAGAGGCGACACTGCCTGTTCCGCAGGCAAGCGTCTCATCTTCTACGCCCCTTTCATAGGTACGCACTTTGATGGAATCATCATTTAGTATTTCCACAAAATTCACATTTGTACCCGCGGGCATAAACTTCTTATGATGGCGTATTTCTCTGCCGATATCTTCTACCGCAATTTTATCCACGCCCTCGACAAAAATAACCGCATGCGGCACACCCGTATTGATAAAATTAACTTTTACCTGACGGTTTTTAACCTTAAGCGGAATACCTAATTTTATGTTTTTCGGGTCAGTCAGCTTAATTCTTACTCTATCACCGCCTATCTCTGCCTCGATAATCCCTGCTTTCGTCTCTATCTTAATTTTAGCTTTAACTCTTTGGCTCTTCGGCTCTATGACTCTATAGAGCGCCGCGCAACGCGCTCCATTGCCGCACATCTCCGCCTCCGAGCCGTCGGCATTAAATATACGCATTTTAACATCGGCTTTTTTAGACTTTTCCAAAATAAGCAGGCCGTCAGCCCCGGCGCCGTATTTCCTGTCGCACATCTTTTTGGCTAAGATAAATAACCTTTGGTCTTTGGCCTTTGGCCTTTGGTCTATAATTAAAAAATCATTACCGCTGGCGACCATCTTTGTGAAGCTCATTTTCTTCATCTCTAGAAACCTAAAAGGAAATTTGGCACATGTTCGTTGCGAATCAAGTCCTTATCGCTTTCCCTTTTACGGATCATAAATGCCTTATTTTTTATAACCAGCGCCTCGCATGCCCGCGGCCTTGAATTATAATTACTGCTCATAGTGAATCCATACGCGCCGCATGACATAACTGCCAGGTATTCTCCTGCCGATATTTTCGACACCGCCCTGTCTTTTGCCAGAAAATCTCCCGACTCGCAAATAGGCCCGACTACATCATACTTAATGTTAATGCGCTTGCTGCCGGCAGGATTATAGAGCGGCAGTATCTCGTGATAGGCGCCATAGAGGCTGGGCCGCACAAGGTCATTCATCGCGCCATCCACTATGATAAAATTTTTAAGCGGCGTCTTTTTCATATACAATACTTTAGTAATCAATACGCCGGAATTTCCAGCGATGAACCTTCCCGGCTCCATGATAATTTTAAGTCCCGTACTCTTTAAAACCGGTATAATTTTACGGCTAAATTCCTTGGCCGTCTGCGGCGTTTCTTTATTGTAAATTATCCCCAGCCCTCCGCCGATATTTAAATATTTTAAATTTATGCCCCTCTTTTTTAATTCGCCGATAAACTTAACAATCTTTTTAAGCGCGGCGATATAAGGAGCACTGTCAGTTATTTGCGAGCCGATATGCATGTGTATACCGCATATGTCAAGATGCGGCAATTCATTATTTGAGAGAAATATAATCCGCGCGGTTTCAAAATCAATGCCGAATTTATTGGTAAGTTTTCCTGTAGTAATATACTTATGAGTTTTCGGCTCAACATCCGGATTAATGCGTATGGCTACATTTGTCTTTGCCCCCAGCCGGCAGGCGACTTTATTTATCAGCTCAAGCTCCGGGATAGACTCAACGTTAAAGAATAAAATACCGTGCCGTATGGCTTTTTCTATTTCCTCCTCTGTCTTCCCGACAGAGGCGTAAACTATTTTTTTCGCATCAACGCCGGAGGCCTTCGCACGGTAAAGCTCCCCGCCTGATACGATATCTAGTCCGGCGCCCTTATCTACCAATGCTTTTAATATCGCAAGGTTCGAATTCGCCTTAACCGAATAGCAAATAAGCGGATCAACCGGTTTAAAAGCATTCTTTAATTTGAAAAAATGGTCAATTAAAGTATGGTAGCTATAGACATAAAGCGGTGTGCCGAATTTCTTTGCCAAATCCTCTATTTTTATGTTCTCGCAGTAAAGATGGTTATTTTTATATTTAAACTCGTGCATAATATTTTTACCTTAATACAAACGGCGCATTCACAAAAGTTTCCCTTTTCAAACGCCGCCCTGTCTTTATATCCGCCGTATATTTTAAATTAAAGGCAATAAATCGCAGGTACTCATCCATTGATAATGGCTTAGTTTTAAAAATGGGTAATTTAATTATCGGCAGATTAAGATTATCCATTAATAGTCTTTAAAATTTTCTGATAAATCTCTTCGGTGGCGAATTTTGAACACAATTCATGAAATTTATCACCCTTTATATCAAAACTGTTAATCTTTGCTAAGTTAATAATATCCGGGCGTACTTGTAATAATTAACCGCAAATCCCCCAATCAATATAAAAGTTATGTTTTTCTTTTTTGATATATAAGAAAGCAGCTGGAATACATGGTCATATTTCATAAGCCCTGCTTTGAATCACCTTTTAATAGACTTTTTTGACTTGACTGAGACTAAGGGATCAAATAATTTAACGAATTCCTTTTTAATAATCTTATTACTGAATTTTTTTAACAGGCTCTCCGGCATATCTTTTATTAAAATATCATTATCCAGAGAATATTTAATTAATTTTCCGATAGCCGTATGCGCGTTTTTAAAAGCAATACCTCTATCTACCAAATAATACACTAAGTCCGTGGCATATAACGACTCGTCTTTTAGGTGTTCGGCAATTTTTTCTTTATTAAATTTTAACGTTTTAACCAAACCGGCTAAAACCCTTAGTTCGCTCGATACTATCTCAAAAGAATTAAACAACGGTTCCTTATCCAGCTGCATATCTCTGTTGTAGGTTAGCGGCAGGCCCTTCATCATTGTCAGAACACTGACTAAATTACCGTAAAGCCGTCCGGCATAACCCCTCACTAATTCCAAAACATCAGCATTTTTTTTCTGCGGCATAAGCGAACTTCCCGTGCAAAATGCCTCATCAATCTCCACAAAATCAAATTCTTTGGTTGACCAGATAATCAAATCCTCCGCCAGCCGCGATAAATGCATGCTCAAAATTGATAAAGCGCTGATTATCTCAATCACAAAATCCCGGTCGCTGACCGCATCCAGAGAATTAGAGACCGCTTGCACATTAAAAGCTTCGCCAATTTTTGATTCTTTTATAAATTCTTCGGCTTTTATTTTATATTCTTCGGCATTAATAGGAGTTCCGGCAAGAGCGCCGGCACCCATACATATTTTTATATCATTTTCAATGCGACCCAACCGTTTAATATCCCTATCCAGCATTTCACAGTAGGCATGAAGATAATCCGATAGGTAAACCGGCTGGGCATGCTGCATATGGGTGAATCCGGGAATAACAACCTCGCTATTATTTTTTCCAAGTTTTATCAAAACATTGCCTAATTCTGCAATAACAATATTTAATTTGGCTAATTCCATCTTAGAATACATCTTTGTGGCAAACACTACTTGATCATTCCTTGACCTTGCGGTATGCAATTTTAAAGCCAGATCACCAACTTTTTTTTGTAATGAATTCTGGATAGCAGTATGTATATCCTCGCATTTTTTGTCAAATTTAAACTTCTTCTCTTCAACGGCATCATAAATAGAATCCAATCCTTCTAAAAGCTTATTTGCTTCAGCAGAAGTTAAATATTCGGCTTTTTTTAATATTTCTATATGCGCCATAGAGCCAAGCAAGTCATATTTAGCCAACTTATAATCATACTGGATAGATTTAGTAAATTCTTCCACTAACGGGTCTGTCTTTTTACTAAACCTTCCGCCCCATAGTTTCTTTGCCATGAGCTCCTCTTTTATTTTGATTTTACTTTTCTATTTCTAACTGTCGTCATCTTTCCTTGCGTAAACGCTTGGAAATTTCAAAGAAATTTCCTGCGCACGCTGCGGAATAAATTCGGACAGATAACTTATGGAGCGTAAGCGAACATAAGTTATGTCCTCATTTAAAAGGCATTGCCCAGATCTTAATAAATCCTTCCGCCAGGCTCTGGTCAAATTTATCTTCTTTTGAATATGTAGCCAGCTCTTTCTTATACAGCGAATAATCCGAGCGGCGTCCGACCACGGAACAATTGCCTTTGTGTAATTTCAGACGCACCGTGCCGGTTACCTTTTTCTGGGTCTGGCTAATAAATTTATCCAACGCGAGCTTCAACGGTGAATACCAGAGGCCGTTATAAATCAGCTCTGAATACTTTAAGCTGATCATCTCCTTAAAATGCAAAAGGTCTCTGTCCAATACTAAATTTTCAAGCGCCCTATGCGCCTCAGAAAGTATTACTGCTGCCGGCGCCTCATAAACTTCCCTTGATTTTATGCCCACAAGGCGGCTTTCCACTAAATCGGAACGGCCAACGCCGTAATCTCCGCCAAGTTTGTTTAGCCGCTTAAGTAATTCCTCGCCCTCAACATATTTACCGTTGATATAGCAAGGAATCCCCTGCTCAAAGCAAATTTCTATATATTTCGGCGCACTCGCTGCCCGCGCAACGCTTTTGGTCATCTGATAGGCATCATCCGGAGGCTCCTTCCAGGGATCCTCCAAGACGCCGCATTCTATACTTACCCCCCATATATTTTTATCCAAACTATACGGTTTCCTCCTGGTTATATCCACGGGGATTTTTTTCTCCCGGGCATAATCCATCTCTTCTTCCCGTGATTTAAACTCCCAAACCCGCACAGGAGCGACAACCTTAAGCTTAGGCGCCAAAATTGCCGCGGTTACCTCAATACGCACCTGGTCATTGCCTTTACCGGTACAGCCATGAGCGATATATCCTGCCCCCTCTTTTTTGGCGATATCCACCAGATATTTGCCGATTAAAGGCCGCGATAATGCCGTTGCCAGAAAATATTTACCTTCGTAGACCGCGTTAGCGCATAAGGCGGGAAATATAAAGCCTGAAATAAACTCTTTTTTTAAATCCTTTACGTAAACTTTCGATGCCCCGGTCTTGAGCGCCCTTTTCCTGACTAAAGAAAAATTATCCCCCTGGCCTACGTCGGCGATAAAACAGACAACTTCGTATCCCCGATCCTTCAGCCATTTGACGCAGACAGAGGTATCCAAGCCGCCGGAATAAGCAAGCACAACTTTTTTCATCTACTTCTCCCTCAATATCATCCTACCCCGGAAGCAAAGCGCTGCGTATATTTCTTCGAAATCTACTTGCTGCTTCTCGGGGTAAGTTCGGACGAATAACCTATGTTCGCTTACGCTCCATAAGTTATGTCCTCGCCAATGTTATCCAATATCCCTTGCGTAAACGCTTGGAAATTTCGGAGAAATTTCCTGCGCACGCTGCGGGTAGGTTCGGAGTTAAGCCGTATTTATCATAAACTAAATTCTAATCTACTCCGAAGCTTAAGGGGTAAATTATCGCAAGAGAATTTACCCCTTGCTTAAGCAAGGAGATAAATTCGGACAGATAACTTATGTTCGCTTACGCTCCATAAGTTATGTCCTCATTTAAACAATTTAATCAATATCGCTTTTTGAACATGCAGCCTGTTTTCAGCCTGGTCAAAAACAATGGAATTCTTGCCGTCTAATACGGCATCGGTTATTTCTTCTCCCCGATGCGCCGGCAGACAATGCATAACCAGGCAATCTTTATTGGCCAAAGCCAACAGCGCCTCATTTATCTGGAATTTATTGAACGCCTTCAATCTCTCCGCCTTCTCAGCCTCCTGACCCATGCTGGTCCATACATCAGTGTAAACCACATCGGCGTCCTTAACGGCTAAATCCGCATCATGAGAAATATTTATTTTTGCCCCCGATGCCTTTGCGATATCTTTTGCTTCCTCAACTACATGGTGCTGCGGGGCGTAATTCTCAGGGCAGGCAATGTTCAATGTCATCCCTAAGCTCGCGCATAAATATAAAAGGCTGTTGCAGACGTTATTGCCATCGCCGACAAAAGACAGCACAACTTTATTCAGCTTCCTGAACTTTTCCTTTATCGTAAAAATATCCGATAGCGCCTGGCAGGGATGCAATAAATCGGATAAACCGTTTATTACCGGGATGCTTGAACATTTTGCCAGCTCAACTACGTATTCATGGGCAAAAGTCCTTAGCACGATACCATCCACATACCGCGAGAGTGTCTTTGCCACATCGGAAACCGCTTCTCTGACGCCTAAATTTATTTCGTTACAGCCAAGATAAACACAGTTACCGCCTAACTGCCTTATACCCACCTCAAAAGACACCCTGGTGCGTAACGATGGTTTTTGAAAAATGAGGGCGATATTTTTTCCCGCAAGCAGCGCGGAATACTTACGCCTGTTTTTCTTTGCGTCTTGGGCGATCGCAAAAATACTATTGATCTCTTTAAGGTTTAAGTATTTAATCGATATCAGGTGTTTCATAAGTTTTCAGCGGGTATTAATTCTTATTGGTTAAAAAAATACGCTTTGCTAAAGCGCCTTTTCCGATAATACGGCATCAAGGATTTTTACGGCCTTATCAATTTGTTTTTTACTAACATCCAGCGCCGGCATCATCCTTAATACTGTACGATGAGTACAATTAATAATCAAGCCTTTTTTAAGGCAGGCGCCTGCGATAGCCGAGCCGTCTATGTTGAGATCTAAACCCAGCATCAGGCCTAATCCGCGTATTTCTTTGATTGTTTTATATCTATCTTTTAAAAAAGCTAACTTTTTATTTAAATATACTGCCGAATCTTCAGCTTTATTTAATAATTTTTCTTTCCTTATCGCGCGCAGTACGGAAAGCGCCGCCTTACATACTAAAGGGCTTCCTCCGAAAGTAGAAGCATGCATACCCGGCCTTAACAAGTCCGCTATCTCCTTTTTAGCCATCATCACCCCTATTGGCATCCCTCCGCCTAAAGCCTTGGCAAGGGTCATAATATCGGGGGCTATGCCATAATGCTGATAGGCAAACATTTTAGCTGTCCTGCCTATTCCGGTTTGCACCTCATCCACTATTAAAAGAAGCTTGTCCGTATCGCATATCCGGCGCAACTGCCTAACAAAATCTTTTTCTGCGACATTTATTCCTCCTTCACCCTGCACAAGCTCAAGCATTATAGCAACAGTTTTCGGGCTTATTGCTTTCTTTACCGCCTCTATATCATTAAACGGCACTATCTTAAATTCCGGCACCAGAGGCGCGAATCCCTCTTGGTATTTCGGCTGCCCGGTAGCAGATACACAAGCAAGCGTCCTGCCATGAAAAGAATTCTCAAATGTTATTATTTCAAAACGCCTGCCCTCTCCGAAGACACGGGAAAGTTTTATCGCCGCCTCATTCGCCTCCGCTCCGGAGTTACAAAAGAAAACCTTGCCCGCGAAAGCAACAGATATAAGCTCTTTTGCTAATTGCGCCTGCTGAAGAGAATAAAAATTATTAGGTAAATGTATTAATTTACCTGCCTGCTCCCGCACGGAAGAAACTACTTTGTGATGGCAGTGCCCTAAATTTGAAACTCCCCAGCCTGGAAAAAAATCCAGGTATTCTTTGGAATCAATATCCACTAATTTCGCGCCCTTGCCTTTTACGAAAATATAAGGCAGCCGCGCATAAGTAGGCATGATATAATCATTATAAGCCTGAAATATCTCTTGTTTATTCATGTTAAAATTTAAAGTCTAAAATGAAAAATTCAAAACCGTAATTCAAAATTAAAAATTATTTTGAATTCTAAATTTTCAATTTTAATTTTGCATTTTGCATTTTAAATTCTTCATTTTACAATTTCCGTCCCTATCCCTTCGTCGGTAAAAATTTCTAAAAGAAGGGCGTGCAAAATACGCGCGTCAATAATATGGGTTTTTTTAACCCCGTGCTTTAACGCGGCAACGCATGCGCTAACCTTAGGGATCATTCCCTGCTGGATAACTTTATCTTTAATCAAACCCTCTATTTCCCTGACAGTTAATGCGGCGATAAAAGAATTAACGTCATCGGCATTACGCATGATGCCTTTTACATTAGTAAGCAGGACAAATTTCTCTGCGCAAAGTGCGCCGGCAACACATGCTGCCGCCTCATCGGCATTAATATTATAAACAATAGAATCCTTATCGGCTCCCATGGGGCAAATTACCGGGATAACATCCTGATTTAGCTGGCGGGAAATTAAATCCGCGTTGACTCCGACAACATCCCCCACAAAACCGAGATCAACCTTAGCTGTTTTCTTCTTTGCCTCTATAAGATTATTATCCTTGCCGTTTAAACCCTTTGCTCTTGCGCCCAAATCTACTATCTCTTTCACAATAAGCTTATTCAAAGACTCCAGCTCTTCAGAAACAATTTTCAGCGTTTCATTATCGGTTACGCGCATGCCTTCGACAAAATCAGTTTTTTTCCCGGAAGACTTCATCCTTTCGCTTATGTTCGGGCCGCCGCCATGCACTAAAACCGGGCGCAAACCCATATAGCTTAAAAAAACTATATCCTCCAAAACACCGCAACGTATTTTTTCTTCACCCAGAATACTACCGCCGTATTTTATCACGGTTGTCTTCTTATGAAACCTTTTAATATAAGGTAAAGCCTCTATCAAAACATCGGCCTTTTTGATTATATGCTCCATGTCGAATTCTCCTACCCCGCACCACTTTTTACCGGGAGTTTTTAAAATATACCTTAAAAATTCCTATCCGTTTTTTTATCTTTCTTGATAAATATTGCCTTTAAAAAGGGTGCCGGGTAACTTCAGCCATACAACTTATGTTCGCTTACGCTCCATAAGTTGCGGCTTCAGTTATATTCCGCGTTAATCTTTATATATTTAGGCGTAAGGTCTGAAGTGTAAATTTTTGCCCTTCCCCTGCCCATACTTAAGCCAATATCAATAGTCACATCGCTGGATTTAAAAGAACTGAATTTTATCTTTATCGCCTTCTCCCGTATATTCAGCCCTAATGAGCCTACGGCAGCTATGATCCTACCCCAATTAGGATTTTCCCCATATACGGCTGTTTTAAAAAGATTTGAATTCGCCACTGATAACCCTATTTCTCTGGCGATATAATCACTGCTTGCCCCTTCTATCTTTATTCGGATAAATTTTGTCGCCCCTTCAGCATCCCGCACGATAGCCTTTGACATTTTATCGCATATAACGGAAAGCGCTTGCGAAAAAACAGCGAAATTCTTGTCTTTAAAGTTTATCTCTTTGTTGCCGCATAATCCGTTTGCCATAATGAAAACCGTATCGTTAGTACTCATGCAGCCGTCAATGGTTATATTATTAAAAGAATTACCCACCGCGTCCCTTAATGCCTGTTTCAAAGCCAAAGGTTTAATTTTTGCGTCGGTCGTAATAAAACAAAGCATTGTAGACATATTAGGCGCAATCATGCCTGCCCCCTTAGCAATAGCTCCTATGCGTGTTTTCGATTTACCTATCTTAAATTCTACTGCCGCCTGTTTTAAAAAGCTATCAGTAGTTAATATAGCCTCAGCCGCAGAGCGCCCCCCCTGCCTGCTCAATACCTTTACCAAACCAGGCACATGCTTTTCTATTTTAATTATCGGCAAGGGTTTGGCGATAATTCCGGTAGAAGCCACCAAAACATCTTTAGCATTTATAGATAATTCTTTGGCGCATGCTTGGCTCATCCTTTGGGCATAATTTATACCGCAAATACCCGTAAAGCAATTAGCATTGCCGCTATTGGCAATAATCGCCTGCGCCTTAGAATTAAACAAATTCCTCTTGCTGATGCGGATAGGAGCGGCCTTGAAAGTATTGGTTGTAAACATGCCGGCGCTTACGGCAGGAATCTGCGAATAAATAAGCGCCAAGTCTTTATTATTCCGTTTATTTTTTATGCCGCAGGAAATGCCTGAAGCTAAAAAACCCAACGGCGCGCAAACTCCATAATTGATAAACTTCACCCCGCCCTTCCTTTCTTATAGAGTGCTACCCCATTCCCTTCAATAAAATACTCTCTTTTTCTTAGGAAGGGCGGGGCTCATAGTAAACCCTCTGTTTCGCCGAAACCGTAGATCAAATTCATATTTTGCACAGCCTGCCCTGCCGCTCCTTTAAGCAAATTGTCTATCGCGCTAACTATAACAAGCATGCCGGATTTATTTTTCCAAAAAATACCGATTTTGCAAAAATTAGTACCTGCTACATCCGTTACTTGAGGCGTCTCCCCTTGGCCGGCGATACGTATAAACGGCTGATCTTTATAAAATTGACGGTATATTTTAATGATTTTATCCTGAGATAAAGATGATTTTGGTAATAATTTTACATATGTGGTAGTAAGTAAACCCCGGAATAAAGGCAGCAAATGCGGCACAAAATTCACCGATACCTTTTTTTTACAAATAAATGACAGTTCTTGATTTATCTCCGGCATATGCTGGTGATAATTTATTTTATAAGGGCGGAAATTATTTTTTAACTCATCAGACAAACCGCCTTCTACAGCTTTACGCCCTGCTCCGGATAGCCCAGACTTCGCGTCTATAACAATAGGCGCAGATTTTATTAGCTTCTTATTTAAGAGCGGCGCGAGCGAAAGAATAGCAGCTGTCGGATAGCAGCCGGGATTAGCTACAAGTTTTGCTTTTTTTATTTTATCTTTATAAATTTCCGGTAAACCATATATGGAAT
Source organism: Candidatus Ghiorseimicrobium undicola (assembly GCA_002796125.1). GTDB lineage: Bacteria > Omnitrophota > Gorgyraeia > Ghiorseimicrobiales > Ghiorseimicrobiaceae > Ghiorseimicrobium > Ghiorseimicrobium undicola. The sequence goes on along the minus strand of PCWA01000092.1, from coordinate 4,678 downwards.
ATTTTAAGTTTTTTTGATCAATGTGCCCGGCATTATACCAAAATTTATATTCCCGGATATTTTTTAGGCGGTAATCAGCCCCCAAATCTATTACTTTTTTTCCGGCTTCTAAAACTTTCGGCACAAAACGCATTGATTGCGCCTGAGGGAGGGCGAAAAAAACAAGCTCGCAGGAAGATATAGTTCTATTCAAATCAAATGCCTCTATGCCGGCCTCCTTGCGCGCGTATGTCGCGGACAAAGAAACGATTTTTACCTTCCGATGGCGGCTCAAAATTTTATTAAGTTCTTCTCCGGCGTAACCGGATGCCCCGACTATACCTACCTTTAACATTATTTTCTCCAGCTTATAAATTCATCGTTAAGCTTCTCGTCTACAATGCCCAATAATAACATAAAATTTCTAACGGGGCAAGGTTTTTTCTCGTCTGGATTCCGGCGAAAAAAAATCCCGCTTTTTCAGCGGGATTCATATAAATTTTTAAATCTTTTCTGATATCAGTATAATCTATATTACCTCTTCGTCCACTGAAAACGCTTACGAGCGCCTTTGCGGCCAAATTTTTTGCGCTCTTTCATGCGCGGATCACGGGTTAAAAATCCCCCTTGCCTTAAAACCGGTTTAACGCTTTCATCTGCTTTGACTAAGGCCCTGGAAATAGCATGCCGTAAAGCTCCGGCTTGGCCGGATATTCCCCCTCCAGTCACTTTGGCCACACAATCAAATTTATCTAAACTGTTCGTTGCTTTAAAAGGCTGGCGTATAATTATTCTATCTGTTTCACGGACAAAATATTTATTCCAGTTAGAATTATTTACCAAAATATTGCCTTTACCGGGCAGGAGCCGTACGCTCGCTACTGCTTCTTTACGCCTGCCGGTAGCTATGTATTCAATAACCTTATCCAAAATTATACCTCCCTAAACCCTGATCAAACAGATAATTTAATCATTTTTTGTGAGAATTGCGGAGTTTTGTCATCTTTATATACCCGCAACTTTTTAAACATGTCCCTGCCAAGAGCGTTAATCGGCAGCATGCGCTTTACCGCTAATTTAATAATCTGAGTAGGATTTTTAATGAGCATCTCCTCAAAAGACATCTCTCTTAATCCCCCGGGATATCCCGAATAACGGCAGTAAATCTTATCCTTGGCTTTTTTGCCTGTTACCCTTATATCTTTAGCATTAATTACAACCACTCTGTCGCCGCAATCCGCATGAGGAGTAAAAATTGGCTTATGTTTACCGCGTAGAATCCTGGCAACGCTAGCTGCCAATCTACCCAGCACTTCGCCTTTCGCATCTACTAGATATAAATCCCGCTTTATATCGCAACTCTTGGCCATGAATGTTTTTCTCATGATACAACTCCAAAAAAAGGTATATTATTATTGCCTAAAATAATACTGACAAGAATATTAATATACCACAATTTTTATAAAAGTCAATATTTTTATTTATTTAATTTTGGAAAGGCAAGCCGGATTCCAGGTATAACTTTCAGGCAGGATAAAACTTCATCCACAAGAATCACTTATAATAATCCAGGCCTCTTTCAACAAACTGGCCGTCTATGCGTTTGGACATAAAAAAACTTTGTGAAAATTGCTTTGCCTTTTCGACATCAAATTCGCGGCAGCAATATATATCTATAGATATAAAGTTCTTTGGCGTAAGAGTATGGATAACTATAGAGCTTTCTATCAACGGCGCCCACCCCGACAGGCCCGCCTTATCCGGAAATTTTATGCCATCGCTTCTAAAAATATAAGGAGGCGCCTGTTTTTCCATACCTAAAAAATCTACTACTTCATCCAAAAATTTATAGCAAAGATCTATATCATCACATGCACCCGGCTTGCAATCATATAAATCCAATAAAAGCTGATAGCCAAATACAAGACTGCCTTTTGCCAAATTATTTGTTTCATTGGAAATTTTAAGTAAAGGCACGTTATTCTCCTTCTCTCTCGCGAGTACTTTAATACAAGATGCTCCCTTTGAAGAGGATGAGTTTCTAATCTTTACGCCTGATTCCTTACCAGCCAACTTATCCATCATGATGCTATATTAATGTATAACAAAATAAAAATCAAGTATTTTTTTATGCGTGGGTGTTTTTAAAAAGGCGCCTGCGATCAAATCCGTTTAAGGCCCTGAAAACAAGAAAATAGAAATGAGGTTTAGCATATCTTGTATTGAATATATAATCGAGTGCGATATGTTGCGTAAAACCAATAGCCGCAGACACCCATAAAATGCCTAAACTGAATTCATTTATTAAAAACCAAAATAAAAATAAACCTTCTATAGAATGCAGCCAAAGATAGCATCTTTTTACAAGCGGCGCCGATGATATAAGCGCATAAGTATCAAAAAACCGCTTTATATCCGCGTTTCTGTAAATCAATAAATAATCCAGGCAATGATCCAGGTCTATCAAAACACCGCAGGCAAACGCCATTAGAGCCGATTGGAAAGAATAAAAATATAAATAGAGCAGGCTGCCTATGGTGAATGAAGCGGCCAAATGTACTCTAGGGCTCATGATTGAATGCTCCGCCGAATAAAAACACGGCTTCCTAAATAGCCCTTTTGACGCGCCAGGGTATCAAAGGAACTTTAGCCAATGCCTGAAAAATTATTTTTTTAGAAATCTTTGACTTGCCGCGCCGCCTGTTTTCGAATACTATGGGTATCTCTTTAATCCGAAAACCTTTTTTGTATGCCACCAACTTCATTTCAACTTGAAATATATAACCGTCTGAAAATCCAGGATAGCCTAAAATATCTTCCAATGCCTTTCGCCTATAACAGTTATACCCTCCGGTCAAATCTTTTAACGGTATGCCTAAAAAATACCTGGCGTATAAATTACCGCAATAACTAAGCATCTTTCTAAAAAATCCCCAGCCTGTTATTTCCCCGCCGGTTATGTAGCGTGAACCGACTACTAAATCATAAGAACGAATTTGGTTTAAAAATTCTTTAAGATATTTTGGCTGATGTGAATAATCGGCATCCATCTGTAAAATAAAATCGTAGCCATTATCTATGCCATGCTTAAACCCCAGCAGATAGGCACTGCCCAAACCGGCTTTTGACGGCCTTTTTATCAGCTTTATACGCGCGTTAGCACTGGCAAGGGATTCAACCAAGCCCTGTGTCCCATCCGGAGAATTATCATCTACTATTAAAATATCGGTATAAGGTAAAATACAAAAGATATCATTAATGAGCGGGCCGATATTGTCTCTCTCATTATAAGTAGGTATTACGATTAATGTCTTATGCTGCATTCTGACGGGATAATTTACAGGCCGCCCTTATAAGGCAAATAAATAAAATAATCACTGCCCAGGTAATAGTTGAATAAAGGCTTACTATTTCATTATAAGACTTTAAAATATCCGGGCTTAACACGCTGGTCAAGATAAAAAATACCGCCAGCGCATACTTCGCAAGATGATCTTTTTTGTTCTTAAGCATGTAATAAAAAATAACCATAACCGGTACGACTAAATGTAGAAATGTGTGTTTCCAGGCAAGAGGCGAAAATAAAACCATGCATATGATAATTAATGATGATTCAAGCAGATGGCCGTAGGCGAAATCTTTGCCTTCCTTAATGATTAATTTCCTGCATGAATACAAAACAAAAAATACCATCAGAGATGCCAAAAGGAAAAAAATGATATTTATTACTTGGGGCGGCAAGACAATCAAACTCACCCTGGAATCATTGGAGAACATCCTAAAAATACAACTTGCCAGCGATTGATTTTTATACCAGAGCATTAAATCAGGCGTTGAGACAGAAAGCATATTAAACCAACCTTTTATATAAGCAATATTTTCATTCCATCCAAGCCCAAAAGCGGGAATCAGCAAATAACCGGCGCCGCATACGATAGAAGCGAAAGCGGCCTTATAAAACCTGCGGTAAATTAGATACGGTATAAATATAAGCGGCGTTAATTTTATCATTACGGCTGTTGCCAAAGACAGCCCCGCAAAAACCTCCTTTTTAGAGTGGAGCAGCCAGAACATAAGCGAAAGAAAAAATAAAACCAGAAAATCGGCCTGCACCCGCGAAATCATATTAAGGTAAAAACGTAAAATTAAAAACAATGTTACGAAATAAAAATATTTCGGTAATTTTTCTCCTCGGTTATAATAAATCAACAGCTGCTTGATAAAATACAGTGAAGCCAGGGTTAAAAGTATAATAAGCGCATACCATATGCTCACCGACTTATGCATATGCAGCTTAGTAAACGGCACCATAAAATAAGCGAAGGCGGGAGAATATTTGTACACATCGATTCCGTATTCAGCCGTATCGGACAAATCGTATATCGCCTCAGCCTTGGCTATCCTCTGCCCTGCCCTATGGAACACCGTAAAATCCGTCCAGCAGGTACCCCACGGCTGATATATGCGCGTAAAATAATAAATGCTGATAATTACGGAAACCAGAAAAAAAACTAAAGCAAAAATACGGAAATTTTTATCAATATTTCTAATTGTCATACGACTATTCTATAGAATTTACGTGTTTTTGTCAAACAACTAGAAGCGGGAGTAGTATACGGAAAATTGTGTAAATTCGCCTGCTGGCTTGGGCTGATTTTGAGCAGGGCGTAACGCAGGCCGAGCGGGCAAGGTTCGCCTT
>PCWA01000021.1 GCA_002796125.1 Candidatus Ghiorseimicrobium undicola | reverse complement strand
CTTCTGGATTGGTGTGTCCGCCTGAGATAGAAAAGATGGGCAGGGAGCTTAAGAAATTGATTCACGCTAAATTCGGCAGGTCGTTTCATATCCGGGAAGTTGATACCGGTTCTTGTGGTGCCTGTGAATCCGAAATTATCGCCTGCTCAAATCCGATGTATGATATACAACGTTTCGGGATAGACTTCGTTGCTTCGCCAAGGCACGCGGATGCGTTGTTGGTTACAGGGCCGGTTTCCAAAAACATGGCACTCGCGCTTAAAAAAACATATGAAGCCATGCCTGAACCAAAGTTTGTGATTACAATGGGTGAGTGTGCTTCCTTAGGAGGCATGTTTAAAGATTCTTATTATACCTGCAAAGGGGTGCAGAATATTGTACCCGTTTCTTTACATATCCCTGGGTGCCCACCTAGCCCATCCCAGATTATAACCCACCTGTTGTTATTTATTCAAAAATTTTAACACAATACTTGTTTATAACACAGCTTATATTCTCTTTTTCTCTTTTTGTGCTTGACAAACTCCTCGAATGTTCATAAAATGTGAACTAATCGTTCACGATGCGTGAACACTTGTCAGGAGGCAGGAATGGAAAGCATCTTTTCCACAAAAGAGCGAATAAAAATCCTGAAAGCCGTTATTTTTAGCGATCAGCCTATTAGTGTTAATGTCATTGCCGTTAAGCTTAAGATCAGCAAGGGGTTGGTTTCTAAGTATCTTGACGTTTTGCTAAAAGAAGGCATCACTAAAAAATCAAACGGTAAATACCTTATAGTTGACTCTCCTATTACAAAAGGCGCAAAAATTCTATTGAACATAACAGGCATTGATGTGTGGGTTTTTAAGAAGTTTGACTTTGTAGAGGCTGCGGGCCTTTATGGGAGTTGTGCTAAAGGCGATAACACGGATGAATCTGATGTAGATCTCTGGATAAAAATCAAAGATGTAAGTGATGAGAAAGTTGCTTCCTTAACCGCTCAAATGAATAAGAAGATAAGGAATGTTAAACCCCTATTTTTAACTACCAGAAAGATTGAGAAGATGAGGAAAGACGATGAGCTTTTCTACCACTCATTGTCATTCGGCTCAATCGTCATTTACGGAGAAAAAGATGCCATTCAATTATAACGATTGCATGAGGGAAGGGTTGCTTAGGAAGATTCCGCCATCAAAAGATAAGGCTACGCAGTCTTTAAAGAAGGCCCGGGAGTGGTTGAAAGAAGCGGAGAATTCCTTAAAAGGCGATGCGTTCAATTCATCAATTCTGGCTTCTTATATGGTGATGTTTCATGCAGCCAGGACTATTTTGTTTCTTGATGGCTTCCGGGAAAAAAGCCATGCCTGCGTGGCAAGGTATCTTGAAGAGAAGTATGTTAAAACCGGCAAATTAGACAAGAAGTGGGTAGAACTGTTGGATCATAACCGGGAAATCAGGCATAACGACCAATATGACCTTAGCTTCTTTTCAACCAAAGAAGATGCAGAAAACGCCCTGAAGTCTGCTAATGACTTCTTTGCAGCTATGGAAAGTCTTTTTAAGACCCTTCTCAAATAAGTCACAATCACGCCATAAACATGCCAAAGGTGCCATTATTGGCGCGATTGTGGCAATTAGTTGGCGATTGTGGTTTATGGTAGCAATTGGGCAAAACGGGTAACAAAGGGGTGTCAACGGCGCAAAGAGGGTTAGGCCTTTGGCAATAGGCGTTCAATCTCATTTCGGCGTTCTTTGTCGGTTTTAAGGCGGGAAATCTTCAGAAGCCGTCTGCCGTGGAAGATTTTTAGCATGTTTTCATCTGTGCAAGATTTCATGGTTTCGACGAAGTCCGGGGGCAGATTATTGACTATTTTGAGCAAGTGTGCTAACTTGGATTCCGATATATTGAGCTCTTTACGGGTTCTTGCCCAGGTTATACGGTCTGGGCCGTTATTGATAAATGCCTGAATCTTGAGGCCCTCGTAGACAGCATTTTGAATAATTCGCTTTGCCCGCTGAGGTTTCTCAGGTAAAGGATCGCCAAAACGGATCAATTGTTTCCTGCTCCTACGGGTGTAAATTTTCACAACCATATGCACTATATGGAGTTGTGAAGTTCGTCTGGCGTCCAGTTCGGGCAGCGCTGAACCACGTAGGGTTCAGCGCTGTGCACCCAACGCGGTGCACAGCCCAACCCTACTTTAAGTATAGATGAATTACGTTTACGTCCTATTAAGCTTAAAGGATCACAAGTTCTACATCGGCTTTAGTGAAGATGTTAAGAAACGTTTAGCAGATCATAATGCCGGACGTAATACGAGTACTAAGTCAAGGAGACCTTTTGAGCTTATTTACTACGAAGCACATTTTAGTAAAGAGGATGCGCTTCGCCGCGAAGTGTATTTTAAGACAACAAAAGGTAAGTCAACATTAAAGCAAATGTTGAGGACAACCCTAAACCACGTTGGGTTTATGGCCAACCTTGACGCTCAGGCGAACAAAGGGGATGTTGTAAGGTAGTTTATTGGTAGGTATACGAAAGGAGTCGCTATGGAAAAACGAGATAAATTCATAATAGGGGGAATTATTCTGGTTGCCTTAACAAAGTTAACAAATCTATAAGGGCAAACTTTTGATATAGCGGCACTGATTGGTTTAATTGTGATGGGGGCTTTGGTTGGCTTGATAGGATACGCCACTTTCGGAAAGGATAAGAAACCAAAGAAATAATAATAGGTTGTCATTTGTTGGAGCGATGTTATGGCATTCAAACCAAAATACACAATTAGCGACAAAATCTTAAATAACCTTACGGCCATTGCGGTAGCGCGTGAGGTTATTGAGCAGGCGCATTTAGTGCCGAAATGGGAGGCGAAATTAAGAAGGCAGGCATTGCTTCGCAATACTCATTCATCTACGGCTATAGAGGGCAATAAATTAACTCTCGAACAAGTTGAGGCGTTAGCTGAAGGAAAAGACGTTGTCGCTACTAGTAAAGATAAAAAAGAAGCATTGAATTATTTAGAGGCATTAGAAAATATTCCTAGTTTTACTGAAAAAGGGAAATTTAAAATCGCTGACTTGCTGAACATTCATAGGATGATAACTAGAGATGTAATGCAAAATAGCACTGATTCAGGTGTATTTAGAAACAGGCAAGTTTTTATAGGCAAGAGAGTTTTTGATGGCACAACTTTCAAGGAAGTCGTAGAATATATGCCGCCTAAGACAGAAGAAGTGCCGCAGCTTGTTCAAGAATTTATAGATTGGCTTAATCTGGATAAAACATGGGGAATGAATTCTGTTCTTTTGGCAGGAATTGTTCACTATGAGATAGCAAGAATTCATCCATTTATTGATGGGAATGGTCGAACAGCCAGATTGTTTGCCATGGTAATTCTATACTTGAGCGATTTCGATCACAGAAGAATTTTTGCTCTGGACGATTATTATGACAGGGATAGACAGGCATATTACGCAGCCTTAAAGACGGCTCAAATTACTGATGGAGATATTACTCGTTGGCTGGAGTATTTCACCAATGGCATACTCTACTCAGTTACAGAAGCAAAGGACGCCGTTTTGAAAGTAGGTTCCAAAAGGAAAAGCGGCCAGGCGCAAATTGCTCTTACGTCAAAGCAGATGAAGATAGTCGAATTCATCAATGTTAATGGTAAGGTAACGAATAGGGATTTGCAAAGCCTATTCAAAATCTCTGCCCAAGCCGTTCATAAAGAATTAGTCAAATTAGTAGAGCTTAAGGTTGTCAAATCTATCGGTGAAGGCAGGGCGTTGCGTTACGTTTTGTTATAGGCGAAAAGTGGCTGTCAATTGCCCGCCTCGCCTGTTTTGCTGGCGGGCGAGGTCTCGCCGAAGGCGGAGTTGATGATTAGGTTGATGATTAGGTTGATGATTTTAATGCGGGCGATTGCCCAAATAGATAAAACCGTGTTTGTGATGGCGGACGGTCATTTTCACAACTAAGTGAACCTCTTGAGGATATGAGGTTCGTCTGGTCGAATCATCCCGAGCAAGCGACGAACGTTTAGGCTGCTTAAGTAAATAAAAAGCTGGATTATCGCGAGGGTGGCGGAATGGCAGACGCGACAGTTTGAGGGGCTGTTGG
>PCWA01000115.1 GCA_002796125.1 Candidatus Ghiorseimicrobium undicola | reverse complement strand
CGCCGACAGCTATATCACCAAGCCTTTTGAATCGGAGAGCTTGCTTGAAGAAATACACAGGCTGATTAAACAGGCATAGAGCAGGCATAGAGACGTTGTCCAGCCTAATCGGGACAGTGTACCTCCGCTTTAAATCATGAAAAGCAGTTATTTTTTTAAGGAGGCGGACTATGGATTTTTTTGAGGCAATAAAGAAAAGGTGCAGTGTCAGGGAATATAGTGAAAAACCGGTAAAGAAGGAAGATATAGAAAAAATCGTAGGTTGTGCGCGCCTCGCGCCTACCGCGCGCGGGGAACAACCATGGGAATTTGTGGTGGTCACGGATAAAAAAGAATTGGCAGAGATCGCCGATATGACCGACCACGGTAAATTCTTAAAAGGTGCCAGCGCAGGAATTATCGTCCTTTGTAAAGATACGAAATATTACTTGGAAGACGGCTCTGCCGCTACAGAAAATATTTTATTGGCCGCGGCCGCCCTAGGTATCGGCTCCTGCTGGGTTGCTGGAGACAAAAAGCCCTACGCCGATAAAATCAGGGAGTATCTGGGCGCAGGCCCGGGCTATAAACTTGTAAGTATTGTCTCTTTGGGTTATCCCAAGGGCGGATTTATAGCGCATAAGAAGAGGGAGGTTTCGCAAGTCCTGCATCTTGATAAATTTTAAATGTTTTAAAATAAACAGGATTTATGCTATGGTTGGAGAAACTAATTGGAAGGAATGTTATCTAAGCGGCCAGGCGCGGTGGGATACCGGCAGGCGGGATTTTAATCTGGTTAAGATGGTTAAGAAAACCCCTATCCGCCCGTGCAGGATGCTGGAAGTCGGCTGCGGCACGGGAACTAACGCGCTCTGGCTGGAAAAGCAGGGTTTTTCCGTAACGGCAGTGGATGTTACCGCAATGGCCATTGAGAGAGCAAAGATAAAGGCAAATAAAGCCCGTTTAAAATGCCGTTTTTTTGTAGCGGATTTCCTAAAACAGAAGATTAAGGGCAGGCCTTTTAACTTTATTTTTGACCGGGGGTGTTTTCATCATTTTGAATCCGCAAAAGAGCGGGCGAAATTTGCAAAAAATGTAGCCTTGCATTTAAAAGATAAAGCTATCTGGCTTAGCCTGATCGGAAGTAAAGACCAGGCGCGGCAAATCCCCGGCCCGCCACTGCGCAGCGTAAAGGAAATAGCATTGGCAGTTGAGCCCCATTTTGAAATCTTATCATTGTATTCCAGCTGGTTTGATTCCGATATGCCCCTTCGGCCCAAGTGCTGGGTTTGCCTGATGAGAAAGAGAAAATTGCTTGACAACCCATTAAGATAGAGTTATTATTAAAACTAACAATTAGGTAAGTCCCGAGTTGAAGGGGGAAATCCCGGACGTTAAAAAAGTAAAACCTTCATTGGTGATTTTGTGCCAGTGAAGGTTTTTTTATTTTCTGATGCATAGAAAAATATTTAGAAAAGGAGGGATTGTTAATGAAGGCTGTAACGGAAAAAGAAGTTATCGCGCAAAACATCTTTTTAATTCGCGGGCATAAGGTAATGTTAAGCACGCATCTTGCTTCGCTTTATGGAGTTGAAGCCAGGAGTTTAATCCAGGCGGTAAAACGCAATATTGAGAGATTCCCAAAAGATTTTATGTTCCAATTATCCAGCCAAGAATTCAAAAACTTGAAATCACAAATTGTGATTTCAAGTTGGGGCGGGGCACGGCGCGCCAATCCGTACGCCTTTACAGAGCAAGGCGTGGCTATGCTTTCCAGCGTTTTAAGAAGCAGGAGAGCGGTACAGGTGAATATTGCTATTATGCGCACTTTTGTAAAATTAAGGCAAATTCTCTCTACCCATAAGCAGCTTGCGCATAAATTAAGCTTGCTTGAGCACAGGATAGAGGGGCATGATTCAGAGATCCATAGTATTTTTGAGACAATACGGCAGCTTATGAGCGTGCCGGAAAAACCAAAGCGAAGAATAGGTTTTCACGGTACTTAACAAAAAGCGTATTTTTATCGTCAGCAAAATCTTTGTTTTTCTATTAACCAATTATCCTATATTTTTCATTAGAAAAATCCGGGATTAAAACCAGGAGGTGTGTTATGGAAGGCGGATTAAAGGTCTTAAAGAATACCCAGATTATTATTCTGGGCATCTGTTTTGCCGTTGCGACAATTGTATCAACCGTGATTTTATCAAAGGGGCTGCTTCAGATTAAAAAGTTTTCCAATGAAGTGATTGATGTTACGGGGTCAGCAGAGAAAAAAATTGTTTCAGATTATATTGTCTGGGAGTCGGCATTTACCGTAAGAAACCCGGTATTAAAGACAGCTTACGCGGAATTAAGGGAAGATTTAGGCAAGGTAAAAGCCTATTTTTTAGGGCAAGGCATAAAAGAAGATGAGCTTATTGTAAATCAGGCAACGACACAGACACTTTATGAAAAAACAGAGGAAGGACATGATACAAATGAGGTGGTGGGATATAAGGTAGCGCAATCAATAGAAGTAAGGTCTTTTGACGTAAAGAAAGTTATGGATATATCCCGTAAATCCACTGAACTTTTAGATCAAGACGTGCAGTTTATTTCCGGAGTGCCGGAGTATTTCTATACCAAGCTGGCAGAGCTTAAGGTGGAGATGCTCGCTATGGCTACGGAAAACGCCAAGGAAAGGGCCAAGTCCATGGCCGCCTCAACAGGTAATAAGATAGGCCTGATGCGTTCAGCCAAGATGGGTATTTTCCAGATAACCCCGGTTAATTCTTATGATGTGTCGTGGTACGGAAATAACGACACTTCTTCTTACGAGAAGAAGGTTATGGCGGTAGTCAATGTTACTTTCGCGATTGGGGGATAGGAAGATAAAGTTGGCGTTGACTTATAATAAATTCTGTGTATAATATAAATTTATTCTTTGAAAATTGATCCCCTGTAGCTCAGTTGGTAGAGCAAGTGGCTGTTAACCACTGGGTCCGAGGTTCGAGTCCTCGCGGGGGAGCCATCCTTTGACTCGGAAAGGCCTCTCTGTTGTTTTTCAATGGAGAGGCCTTTCCTCGCTTTTTCGTCGCATAAAAGAGCATAACTTCGGAAAAGAACGAACTCTTAAGCGCTTATCCCAATCTCACGGCTACCATCTATCTCTTTATCTCTAAACTGGATCCGGAACGCAATACCGATTGGCATATCGGTGGCAAGCAGAAATTCGTAGCCGAGCTGGTGAACTTGTATCTCAAAGCACACCAATAAAAATTCAATCTCCCCTGCCCAACCTCTGCTGGTTTTATTGCTGGCAGAGGTTTTTTTGTTATTGCCTGACGAAAATACTTGACACAATAGCCGGTTTGTTATAGTATTTAAGCATATACTAAAATAATGATGGGGATGTCATGAAAAGCGCAGCAGAGCTGTTTAAAATTTTATCTGTAGATAAAAGGATAGAAATTATTGAGCACCTAAAAAAAGGCTCAATGTGCGTTAATTCCTTAGCCGCTTCCTTAAAAGCAAGCCCCTCTGCTATTTCTCAGCATCTGCGGGTATTGAAATCCGCTGGATTAGTTGAGGACGAAAGAAAAGGCTACTGGATCCACTATTCACTTAACAGAAAATTTCTAGAAGAAGCCAGACAAAGATTAAACCGAATATGCACTTGCGGATGCCTATCAGGGGGTTGTAAGGGCAAATAATTTTTTTCACTTATATTTAAGTATATGCTTGTATACTAAATTAATTTTATGAAAGGGGGTGATTTTAAATGTGTGGAGACAGCGATATCAAGTGCGACATCAAGGTAAGCGAACTGAAAGACGGCTATCAGGTTCAAATTACCGGAGACAAAGTCAAGGGTGCGCTTAGACCGGAAAATCTAAAAAACTGCATCCAGTCCTGTTGCTCTGGCGAGAAGGACATATGTTGCCGTTAAAAGAGCTTTTAGCCTATGCGGTCTCGAGAAATCGCAAGGCCGCATAGGCTAAGGCTGCTGCCGGGAGGTAAATACAATGGATTGGAATTTAAGCGAAGACCATAAGATTATCAAGGAAACAATTAGCAAAATCGCACAAAAAGAATTAGCGCCAAAAGCCGCTGAGATTGACAAGACCTGTTCTTTTGTCTGGGAAGGACTTAAGAAATTAAAAGAGGCTGATGTATTAGGTTTAGCGATTCCTTCCGAGTACGGTGGAATGGGGATGGATATCTTA
>PCWA01000032.1 GCA_002796125.1 Candidatus Ghiorseimicrobium undicola | reverse complement strand
AAACTCCAAATGGCAAGAGAAACCTTTAAAAGAATTTACACAATTTATTTGACATTACCGGCTTTAAGAATAAGCGCGGACACAAAAAAAACTCCGCGAATTTAGGCGGAGTTTTTAAGTTTGAATATGCCTAAGGGCTTAATATTCTTTCCCCTGTGCCAAGGTCATGTCCAAAAATGACCTCAGGCGCCTTGAACGCGTCGGATGCCTTAGTTTTTTTAACGCCTTTGCCTCTATCTGACGCACGCGCTCACGAGTCACTTTGAATACTCTTCCGACCTCTTCAAGCGTATGGGCGCATCCGTCTTCGATGCCAAACCTCAATACCAATATTTTTTTCTCGCGCTCTGTCAGGCCGGTAAGCGCCGAATCCATCTCTTCCCTAAGCATGGACTGCAAAGTCGCGTTTGCCGGCGAAACCGCCTTTTTATCTTCTATGAAATCGCCAAAACGGGTATCGCCGTCATCGCCGATAGGAGTTTGCAGGGAAATAGGCTCTTGAGCGATTTTTAAAATCGTTTTTACTTTTTCCAGCGGCATGCGCATCTGCCGGGCTATCTCCTCCGGCTGAGGCTCGCGGCCGTTTTCCTGCACGAACAAGCGGGAAATCCTGATAATTTTATTTATTGTTTCCGTCATGTGCACCGGTATGCGGATGGTACGCGCCTGATCGGCTATTGAACGGGTAATTGCCTGCCTGATCCACCATGTGGCATAAGTGGAGAATTTATATCCGCGGCGATATTCAAATTTTTCCACCGCACGCATCAGGCCGATATTGCCCTCTTGTATCAAATCCAGAAACGACAGGCCCCTGTTAGTGTATTTTTTGGCAATGCTCACTACCAGGCGCAAATTTGCCTCTACCAGCTTTTTCTTCGTACGGATAAAACGGGCATGCCTGATCTTAATATTCGCGAGCTCTTCCTTCATTTTTTTATACGGCATGCCGAACTTCGCGATAATGCGTTTCTTTCTAAGCCTAAGCTTGCCGATAACACCGCGCTTTGAATAACGCCGCGCTTTATGAATTTCCCTGTCGGCTAAATCCAGCTCTTTAAATGATGCCTTAAGAGATAAAACAATATCCTCAATAACGGAGGTAACAACATTCATTTCGGAAAACAATGCCATGACTTTTTCCGGGCTTCTGGTACGTTTTATTTTGCGGGCGATACGGCTGAGCTTACGGTAAGTAGACTCTTTTATCGCGCCAACCTCCTCTTTTAGTATGTCCTCCAGGTTGACCTGCCTTGCCAAAATCTTATCTATAATCCCCAATAGTTCATGACGGGCGAATTTTGTCGCCAAAACTACTTCTTTAAATTTATTTTCGGTTTCCTCTATTTTCTGTGCCAGCGCCAGTTCATTCTCACGGCTGAGAAGCGATATGGAACCCATCTGCTTTAAATACATTTTGACCGGGTCGTCCAAAGGCATAAATTTTTCCGCTACCGGTTTTGCCGCCACCCTTGCCAGGCTTGCCTCTTCCTCATCTTCCTCGTCTTCTTTGGCCTCTTTCGTAAAGCTGCTCTTAAAATCGTCTTCAGTATTTACAATCTGGATATCCTCATCACCGATAAGGCTAAACACGGCATCTATGTCTTCCGGGGTCACGACATTATCGGATAAAAGGCGGTTAACCTCATCATAGGTAATGAACCCCTTCTGCTTACCGATTGCGATTATTTTTTGCGCATCTTCTTTGACGGCTAATTTTACCATGTTATTTTACCCTCGCTTTTTTTTAGATAATTCATTGAATTCAGTAAGTAAATTAAGTAAACGTGCTTCGTCATTGGTATCCTGCGCGTCTTTTATCGCCGCGCAAAGACGCTCTTTATATTTTTTCACTGCCCCGTCCTTAATACGCATAAGGCAATCTTCAACCGCTTTTTCTTTGTTTTCTAAATTATCTTCCGCTGCAGTTAATTCGCAGATAATTGAAGATGTTTCCTTGTCCGGAAAATGATGCAATAGTTTCGCCGGGCTGATATCCCGGTTTAAATTAGCCAGTTCAAACATTGTACCCACTATCTTCGCAAGCTGCTGATCCTGAAATTCGGAAGCGGATATGGAATTCTTGAGCCGGTGCACCAATTCTTCTTCCTGCAAAAGAAGCCGCACCAAAAGGCGCTCAAAAGCCCTGCCTTCCTTAACTACCTGTAAGGGCGCGGGTTTTAATTTTTCGCTGCCCTGCCGCGCGCCCTGGGCGTGTTTTTTTATATTGCGCGCCTGCTCGATGATCGCGCCTTCGCCAACATTCAACTCTTCGGAAAGGCGCTTAAAATAATCGGCGCGCACGACCGCATTAGAAAATTTATTAATGACCAAAAGCATTTCATCGATAATTTTTGCCTTATTTTCTATGGACTTAACGCCATGTTTTGATTTTAAAAAATTAAGCTTATATTCAAACAGGCTTACGGCATTTTCCACTCTTTGACAAAACGCCTCTTTGCCAAACTCGCGTATAAATGAATCAGGATCGTATCCCTTTTCCATGCTTACCACCCGGACATCCATGGCCTCGTCTATAAACAGATCCAGGCTGCGCATCGTTGCCAGCTCTCCGGCAAGATCGCTGTCGTATACCATGACCACATTATGGCTAAAACGCTTGATAAGGCGGATCTGCCGCTGGGTAAGAGCAGTGCCTAATGAAGCCACGATGTTGTCTATGCCGCAACTATAAGGGGTAAGAAAATCCACATAGCCTTCCACTACCAGGCATAGGTCCTTGCGGCGAATCGCGTCCTTGGAAAAATTCAGCCCGTATAAATGCTCACCCTTGACGTAAATCGGGGTCTCGGGAGAATTGAGATATTTCGGAGTGCTGTTATCAAGGACTCTGGCGCCGAAACCGACAACATTTGACTTTATGTCAAGGATCGGAAAAATTATCCGGTTGCGGAACCTATCGTAAAAACCTCCCTTATCTTTTGCAATAATCAGGCCAAGTTTTTGGATAAGCGACGGGTTTACATTCTGCGCCGTCAAATACTCAAGAAGGCCGTCCCAACGGTTCTGCGCCAAGCCGATGCGTAATTCCCGTACCGATTTTTCGCTTATGCCGCGCTCGCTTAAATACGCGCGGGCCGGCTCTGCTCCGGAAGATGAAAATAAATTTTTATGATAGAAAAACGATGCCAGCTCGTTTATCTTGTAAAATTTTGCCTTAAGGTTTATATCCTGCGGTTTAACTTCGCGCCTGAAACGCTCAATTTCCACGCCGGCTTTTTTTGCCAGCATCTCGAGAGCCTCTAAAAATTCCATCCGTTCATACTGCATCAAAAAACTTAACGCGTTGCCGCCGGCACCGCAGCCAAAACAATGATAAATCTGTTTATCCGGGTTGACGATGAAAGACGCGGTTTTTTCATGATGAAACGGGCATACCGCTTTGAAATTTCTTCCGGCGCGTTTAAGCGGAATATAAGAAGAGATGATCTCGGCAATGTCCAGCCTGTCTAGTACGTCGCTAATTACTTCCGGGGAAACCATTGCCGGCATTTGTCATACCTCTTTTTTTACTGTGGCAGGCCGATTTTATTATCGTAAATCTGAATTAAGCGCGGCGAGATGCAAAAAACTTACCGACTTACCCTTCTAAAACCGGAAAATTCAATAATACTAAGTTTTTCCTTTTTCTCTACGCTGTCCAAGAGAAGGTTAAGGCCCAGATTATCGGAACTTATGTGCCCTGCGATAATCACATTAATGTTTTCATTCTGAATTCTTTTATAGTGCTCTTCGCTCAAGTGCATCACGATAATCGTGCTCACGCCGGAGGCGGCAAGCTTGGGAAGTATTTCCTGAGAGCCCTCGGTACCACCGGTCATATCTACAAAAATTTTACCGCATTTTCGCTTCTCATCCCCAAGAAGGATTGAAGGCCCGGATTTATTTTGTGAGGCGAATTTGTATTCCGGGATGGTCTTGAGTATTCTTAGGGCATCCCCAAGGGTATCCGGCATGCGCATTTCAAGAAATTTCTGCAGATAACTGGCCACGCAGTTATCTGCCGGCGTATGCACACACATAAAATTCAGGCCTAATAATTTTGCGGCATCGCTAACCCTGAGATGATTGGCAGGCAGGACCCTTCGCTTAACCTGCTGTTTGCGCGCCAGCGTCAAACCCTCCGCGATAGATGCCGAAACGCCGAACTTTTCAAATATATCGGCCTGCATATTCATCACATCATAAAAACCCGCGAAAGCGATGCCTTGCGGATGATGCGATAAGACCAGGTCGATTTTTTTCTCCTCCGATAACCGATCAGCCAGCAAGAGTTCACTTGTATCCACGTCTATACCGACTAAAATATTTTTTACCTGCTTGTCTTTTCCGCCGCATAAAAGGCGCGTATCGGCATAAGGATTTAGAAGTGATTCCGCGTCAAAATCTTTTCTTTCATTCTCCTTTAATTCCGAATAAGTTTTCTTCGCCTTGGCCAGCTCTTTTTCCGCGATATCCCTGCCGCGAGGATCCTGATCCATGCCGATTTTTATTATTAATTCATATAGCTTAGCTAGCCTCATTTTTCCTCCAACGCGTTAAATAATTCACGGTTAAGTTTTATTTGAGAAGAGAATTTTGAAAATATACCCTCCAGCATAAACTTATAAGTAAAAGGCGCGGCCTTCACTACCGAAGATCCGATACGCGAATGACGCAGGCTTGCCGCCAAATAAGGCCCCTCGGTAACGTTAAAAAAAATAAAAACGAGGCTTGCCGCCAAAACCCCCCTCAATGACCCCAGCAGTAAACCGCCGAAAGACTTCAATAAATCCGCTACTTCAATATGTATAACGGTAAAAATACTTTTACGAAACAATAGAAACAGAACAATACTTAAAGATATAAGAACAAGGTATGAAAACGCGTTGCACGCTACGTTAGCGACAGGCGCCAGTTCGGAAAGAAAAGTCCCCAGGCGCCAATAATAATGCAAGGCAAAGAAAGAAGCGAAAAGAACCCCTAACAGCTTAAAAAACTCGACAATAATCCCTTGTTTGAAGCCGATGTAACAGGCTCGAAATAAAAGAGCTACAGCCAAAATATCTACCCAGTTAAAATGTTTCAAAGTTTCACTAACACCCATTATTTCTCCTAACTAGGGCAAAAGCATTTAAGTATAACACACAATTCTTTAAATTTCAAGCCCCAAAATAATCATTATGAAAACATTTACTTAGTAAAAAATACGGCTACTCTATATTCGCCATTGCCTGGCCTACCGAAACAACCTGCCCCTCGCGGGTCAATATCTGTTTAATAACCCCGGAACATGTAGACGGTACATTAAAGGTGGCCTTATCGGTTACCATCTCAACAATATCTTCGCCTTCCTTGACCTCGGAACCTTCATCGAAAAGCCAATAGGAAACTGTCGCTTTTTCCACGCCTTCGCCCAATTCGGGCAATTTTAACTCCGCCATTCTTCCCCCTTCTTATTTTATTAAAACAAGATTGAATATTTTCGCGAATTCCGAAGCCAGCACGCTCTTTGCCTGAGTAATGTCCACATCACGGCCTAAAATATTACTCAACGATACCATGCGTATATTTTTCATGCCGCAAGGGTTAATATATGAAAACGCCTCCAGATCCGGGCCGATATTAACGCTAACGCCGTGATAACTGATCCATTGCTTAAAAGCCACACCGATAGAGCAGATCTTGGCATCGTCCACCCACACGCCGGTCATGCCCGGCTTACGAACGCCAAGGACGCCATAAAAGGCAAGCATGCCGATAACCGCTTCTTCAAGGCGCCGCAAAAAAAGATGTATGTCTCTGACGCCGTTACGCAGGTCAAAAACCGGATATGCCACCAATTGGCTGGCGCCGTGATAGGTCACATCGCCGCCCCGGTCGGTAAAAACAAGCTCTATTTTTTTATCACGCAGATACGCGGCGTCTTTCAGGACGCTGGAGATACTTCCGCTCCTGCCGATGGTTATCACATCATAATGGCGGCAGAAAAACAAGGTGTTTTCCAGCGTTCCGTCCCGCACCGACAACAGCGCCTCATGCTGAATTTTATACGCCTGCGAAAAACGGATAGTCCCCAAATCCACAGCCCTGCAGCAATTATCAGAAACCATTAACTGTTTCATGTATAGATTCGGATAATGTCGGGTGAGGAAAAATTGTTTCATGGATATCAGAAACCTTAAGCCGGTTTCTTACCGCCACAGCCAAAGCGGAAATCATTTCCGTCGCGCCGATACCCATGATAGAGGCGCCTAAAATCTGCCCGCTTTTATTATCCGCGATTATCTTCATAAAACCTTCGGGCTCGCCTTTTACATGAGCCATACCCAAGCCCATAAAATTAAACTTCAATATTTTTACGTCCAGCCCTTTTTCCTTTACCGCGTCTTCCCCGATGCCTACGCTGCTTATTTCCGGGCGTGTAAATATACAATTGGGCACGGCGGAAAAATCCGCCTTTTTCTTCTTGCCTAAAATGTTATCCACGGCAATCCTGCCTTCGTATGCTGCAACGTGTGCCAGCTGGTAACCTCCATTGCAATCACCTACGGCATAGATATTCTCCAGATTGGTTTTCAGGTTTTCATCCACGCATACGCGGCCCTTTTCGCATTTTATGCCTGCCACTTCAAGGCCAAGCCCCTCGATATTCGGAGCGCGGCCCACACATAACAAAACCTTATCGAATTCGGCTAAATTCAGCGTTGTAAAATTGGTCCCGGCTAAAACATCTACCTGCCGCTTCTTAAAAGCAACCTGCATTTTCCTGGATATTTCCCTGTCTTCGGTAATTAAAATCCTCTCGGCGATTTCAACTATGGTAACCTTGGCCCCGAATTCAGAAAATATCGCGGCGAACTCACAGCCGATAACACCGCCTCCGATTATCAGAAGATTTCCCGGAACGCTCTTTAAATTAAGCATATCGGTACTGGAGAGGATATGGGAGGCATCAAATTTTAGATTCGGCAATTCTCTGGGGCGCGATCCGCTGGCAATGATAATAGTCTTGGCGGCGATAAAATCACCATCGGCTTCAATGCGCCCATCTCCGGTTATCTTCGCGCCTGCCTTACGTAATTCTATTTTTTTTGCTTTAACCAGCCCCTCCAGCCCCTGCTTCAGGCGGGATACAACAGCTTCTTTTCTGGCATACGCCTTTTCGTAATCCAGGCTTATCTCGCCGGTATTTACGCCGAAATCCGGAGAGTGGCGCGCGTCAAAAAGGTGGCAGGCGCTGGTTACAAATACTTTTGTAGGGATACAGCCGCTATTAAGGCAGGTTCCGCCCAATGATTCTTTTTCAATCAGGCAAACCGATAAATTATTTTTGGCGGCATGAATGGCAGCGGTTATTCCAGCCCATCCAGACCCTATTATGGCAATATCATACATAATTAGTTACAAGCTATAAGATTAAAATTTGATTTTAGCGAATCGGCGCTTGTTTGCAGCGTATAGAGCTCGTCTTTAGTCAATTGTAAATTTACTATTTCCTTTATCCCGCCGCTTCCCAGTATCACGGGCACGCCTATGCATACATCGCGTATACCGTATTCTCCGTTTAAATAAACAGAGGCGCCGATTGTTTCTTGGCTGTTGTTCAAAATTGCTCTTGCCATTGCCAGCAATGCCGCCGAAGGCGCAAAATACGCACTGCCGCAAGCGTATAAATTCACGATATACGCTCCTCTGGATACAGTCTGCTTTACCAATTCTTCTATTTCGTCTTTACTCAATAAAGAAGTTAAGGGTTTTCCTTCGACTAATGTGAGCCGCGGCAGAGGCAGCATGTTTTCCCCGTGAGCTCCTAAAACCACCGCTTTTATTTTATTCGGGCTAATCTTAAGCTTTTTAGCAATAAGGTTGGCAAAACGCGAAGCATCTAAATTCATACCCATGCCGAAGGCGCGAAACCTATCCGCATTGAACACGCTCAGGAAATAACGCGTCATTACATCCACGGGGTTGCTTACAACAATACAAATCGCCTTATCGGCATATTTATTTATTTCTTTTGCTACAGACTCAATTATTTCGGCGTTCTTATTTAAAAGATCCTCGCGTTTCATGCCGGGTTTTCTAGCAAGCCCGGCGGTAATTATTACTATATCCGATCCGGAGATCAAAGAAAAATCCGACCCCGCCGAAATACTATAATCAAAACCCAGCGCGCCCCTGGCATCCTGCAAATCGCATGCCTTAGCAAGAGCGAGGTTTTCCGCGGTATCGACTAAAACAACGTCGGCTATTTTTTCGCCTAAAATACGCAGGGCAGCCATACCCCCTACGTTGCCAGCGCCGATTATGCTTATTCTTGCCATTTTTTATATAATTCCTTTATGCGCGCTATAAAATCTGCCGGCGGATCAATGAACTCTACCCCCATCCCGCCGTCGCCCGCCCAGACAACCCTACCTTTAAGTTTGACCCGGCCCCAGTCTTCCTTGAATAAAAAAACCATTTCAATGGTTGTTCCCGGCTGCTCAGGCATATTGGTATCAATAAATATGCCTCCCAGGCTTATATTACGCGACTTCCTTGATTGCAAGAAATGCATGCCGCTGCAGTCAACCGGAATAGTGATATCATATCTGCTATATCTTCTCTTATCGTCGTTGTTTTTATTGTCTTGTCCGCTCATGCATGCACCTACGTTGAAGGAAGCTCGATAGTCAGGTTTATGCCCTTGCCTAACTCTATCGCGAGATTAATCTTCCCTTCTTTTTTATTAACCACCCCGCTGGAGAATTTAATACCTTTGGCGTCAAGCTTGCCTTCCGACTCTATGCTGCCGATTACAAAATCTATCAGGCGCAAAACATTATGCGCGGGGATAACTTTTGATGTCTCTTTCAGGCGGACGTTTATATTCCTTCCGTCATCCGAGACCGCCACGTCAATATCACGGTTTAAATCAACGGTACGCCTTGCCCTGAAAATCGCCTCGCTGATTATGCGCGTAATATCCCTTTGGCTGATGGAATTTTTAACCAATCCCTTCAATTCTTCGTTGTTCCACGGTTTTTTAACAAAGCGGTAGATATCCCCTTCGTTAATCGCCGATATTATCGCCTCCACATCGGCATATCCGCTAAGAAGGAAACGTATGGAATCAGGGTACATATCGCGGATTTTCTGAAGTAATTCCGCCCCGCCCATTCCCGGCATACGCTGATCAGATATAATGATATCCACCGGCATGGTAGACGCCTTGTTTAAAGCATCGTGGGCGTTATTGGCCGTTATGATCTCATAACTGTCATCGCCTCTGAATACGCGGCACAAAGCATTCAGTATGTTTTCTTCGTCATCAACAAGCAGCATTTTAAGTTTTTCCGCCATTATAACCCTCCCATAAATAGTCTTTTTATTAAGCGCGAAATCGTATATTTTCAGTAATACTTATTTTATCTAATCCCGCGGATTTACCGCTCTTTTTTTGCTTTCATCTCTGGGGGGCGTTTACCGGCAGCCTTATAATAAAAGTGCTCCCCTCGCCCGGCCTGCTCTTTATTTCAATGCTGCCTTTATGTTTTTGTATTACCCCGTAGACAATCGCCAATCCAAGGCCCGTGCCTTCACCCACTTTTTTGGTGGTAAAGAAAGGCTCAAAAACCATTTTCTGTAATTCTTCATCCATGCCCGTGCCGGTATCGCTTATTTCTATCGTAACCGTTTTGTCCTTGCTGTAGGTTTTGATGGTAATCGTACCGTGCTCTTCTATCGCCTGGGCGGCATTGACAACAATATTCATAACCACCTGGGTTATCTGCTGGGCGTGGCAGAAAACAACCGGCAGCTTTCCATATTCTTTAACAACGTCAGCTTTATATTTTACTTCATTCCAGATAATATTTAAAGCACTTTCTATGAGCTCGTTTATATCCGCTTCTTTGAGCTCTATCTCATCCTTACGCGCGAAACTCTTTAAATCGCGTATAATCCGCACCACCCTCTGCGCTCCGTCGGCGGTCTCGCGGATTAATTTTGGCAGATCGTCAAGGATGTACTTAAAGTCTATCTTCTTTTTTACGTCCTGTATCTTATCTATCGCTTTTTTAAGCTCATCGTTGATCGCGCCGGACAAAAGGCTGTCTAAATCATGGTACTGCCTCAATAACGGCAGCAGGTCTGAAACATATTTATCGAGGCTGGATAGATTGCTGATTACATAGCCGATGGGGTTATTGATTTCATGGGCAATCCCCGCCGAAAGCTTGCCGAGCGAGGCCATTTTTTCGGCGGATAACAGTTTTTCCTGTATCGCCTTAAGTTCGGTATAGGCATCTTCCAGCTCTTTCTGGGCTTTAATTCTTCCGGTTACGTCGCGGCTGGTATGTATAAAATTACCGGAAAATTTATTTTGTTCATCCAGCATCGGATAAACTGAAACCTCCACGTAAGAAGCGTTGCCCTTAGGGCCAATATGCGAATGGATAACACTGACCGGCTTCTCTGACTTAACCGCTTCATCTATCGGGCATATATCATCCGGCGGCTGGCACGGGGAATCGATATGATGAGTAACCTTGTAGCAGAATTTATTCAAAACATCTTTTCCATAGGCGGCTCTTAATTTTTGATTGGCCCATTTGATGCGGAAATTTCTATCAATAATCATAATCATCTCTTCAATGGAAGAGGTAATATTATCGGTAAATCTTTCCGACTGCTTAAGCCCTAAATTTTTTATAGTTTCCCATCGGAACATCGCCAGTATCCTGCCCATTGAGAGCGCTAAAAATAAAGCGCATACCGTACGGAAAAGATAAACCGGTATTCCGCCAAACAGGCGGCTGAAACTGGCAGTATTGATTATATTCCCCGGGAAAAAACCAACCGGAGAAACAACAAATCCTGATAGTATGGTGTATAAGAATAAAAATAAAGCGGCGTAATAAAAATTATACCGCAGCCCGGGAAGGCGCGGTATAATTTCTGTTTTGTAATAGGCGATTATGGATGCGGAGGCAAGGACACCGCTGGGCAGGCCCATAAGATATCGCGCTAATGCCCGGCCTTCCTGCCAGCTGCGGCCTGCGCGTAAAACAAAAATTATGATAATGGCCGCCAATAACGCCGGTACCCATATCCCCATAATCAATTTTTTGTTTTTATTTTCGCGCGAGGCGCTCAAAAGAGAATAACCGAATTTGTATAAAAAGAGGTACGAAATTACCAGCATTACCCAGCCGGTAAGCTCAAACCAGTAAGCGCTATCCGGGCGGTATTTTATAACCGACCACATCTGGAACCATTCGTAGCAGCCATGCATTACGGCAAATATACCCAAATAACGCAATACAGCCGCAAGCTTAAAAAACGAGCCTCTGCGCGGCTGGACAAGGATAGCAATGCCCAAGGCCACAAACGATAAGCCGTAGATAAACAATACTATGTCTAAATTCTGGTTAAAAAATTCTGCCGTCATAATAGGTTATTTTAAATTATTTATAACCGCCTCAGCCATTTCTTTGGTGCCGACAGGGGCGCCTGCCGGCCTGAAATCATAAGTTACGAATCTGGCCTCTTTGATTACCTTGCTCACCGCGTTTTCAAGGCGGATGGCCGCGTCATACTCACCGAGATGTTTGAGCATCAACGCCCCGGATAAAATTGTCGCCGTGGGGTTAACTTTGTTCTGCCCTCTATATTTCGGCGCCGACCCGTGCACCGGCTCAAAAACGGCAATCTTATCCCCGATATTGGCGCCGGGAGCAATGCCCAAGCCGCCGATTAAGCCGGCGCAAAGATCAGAAATAATATCGCCGTAAAGATTAGGCAAAACCAGAACGTCAAAATTTTCCGGCGCCTTAACCAACTGCATGGATAAATTATCCACGATGGCATCGTTAAATTCCACCTTACCCTCATATTCTTTTGCTACCTGACGCGCGCAAGATAAAAATAAACCGTCGGAATATTTCATGATGTTGGCTTTGTGCACACAGGTAACCTTTTTGCGGTTATTTGCCAAGGCGTAGTCAAAGGCAAAACGCGCGATGCGCCTTGAGGCAGTGATAGAAATTGGCTTAATGCTTATGCCTGAATCGGGAAGTATTTTTCTCTGGCTGTGGGCGTTTATTTCATCAATTAGTTTTTTGGTCTCGGTATCGCCCTCTTCAAACTCTATGCCGGCGTATAGGTCTTCGGTATTTTCGCGCACAATTACCAGATCAACATCGCGATAGCGCGTATGCGCGCCTTCGTAATATTTGGCCGGCCTGAGGCAGGCGTATAAATCCAGCGCCTGGCGTATGCCCACGTTTACCGAACGAAAACCGCTGCCCACCGGTGTGGTAATCGGGCCTTTTATGGCAACCTTATTTTTGCGTATGGACTCAAGCGCCGCTTCCGGCAGGGGCGTGCCGTAATCTTTGATTGCCGCTTCGCCGCAGATAACCTCTTCCCATTGTATATCTACTCCGGTAGCATCTATGCACCGCCTCGCGGCGTTTGCTACCTCCGGACCGATGCCGTCACCGGGGATAAATGTGACCGTATGTTTCACTCAATCTTCCTTTCTAGAGCTTAAGCCTATGTAATCAACCGCCTTAAGCGGCTTATCTTTAAGGTTTTAAATTATTTAGATAAATAAAGCAATGTATTAAGTTTACCGTTATATATATGAAAAATCAAGAAAAAATTATATTTGCCTAACCGCTTGTTTTACTTTAGAATATGCGCATGATAAAAATCGCCAAGCTTAAAATTAATTCCCACCTTATCCTCGCGCCGCTGGCAGGCGTATCCGACCTGCCGTTCCGTACGATATCAAGGGAATTCGGGTGCAAATTCGCCTTTACCGAAATGCTCAACGCCTGCTCCATTAAATATAAAAGCAAAAAGACAAAAGAAATGCTCAAAAGCAATACCAAGGACAAACCGCTGGGGGCGCAGATGCTCGGGCGCGACATTCCTACTATTCTTTATGCCTTGGAGGTAATACTAAAAAACGGCGTGGATTTAATTGATTTTAATGCCGCCTGCCCGGTGCGCAAGGTCGTCCGGCGCGGCGAAGGCGCCGCCCTCTTGAAAGAACCAAAGCTCCTTACGGAAATCATAAAACAACTCGCCAAAAACTCCCCGGTTCCGGTAAGCGTTAAAATCCGAAGCGGCTGGTCAAAAGACACAATAAATGCCCCGCTTGTCGCCAAAATGCTGGAGGATGCCGGCGCAAAAGCCGTATTTATCCACGCCCGCACAAAAGACGAATTCTACGGCGGCAGGGCCGATTATTCGGTAATCAAGCGGGTAAAAAGCGCGCTTAGCATACCGGTCATCGGAAGCGGAGATATTTTCACCCCCCAAGACGTAAAACGTATGCTTGATGAAACAGGAGCCGATGCCGCCCTTGCCGCGCGAGGCGCCTTGGGAAATCCATGGATTTTTAAAGACAGCGAATATTTTCTTAAGACGGGAAAACTACGCGAGCCGCCGGCGCTTGATGAACGCGCTAAAGTGCTTATGCGCCACCTTGACATGATGATAGATTTATATAAGGAAAAAACAGCTCTGGTAAGAATACGCCACTTTATAAACCACTACCTCAAAGGCGTGCCCGGGGCAAGAAAACTGCGCGGAAACATCGCGCAGATAAAAACCAGAAAACAACTGGTAAGCGCGCTTGCGCAGCTTAAGCAAGAACAATTATAATTTTAAATCCGCAAAAGAAATCTTCCGCGCCCCGCGCCTAACCATTTCATCTATCGCTTCATCGGAATCATTCGGCTTTAAATTCACGCCTTTTACGGCATCAACCAGCAGCAGCACTTTAAATCCTTTTTTCAAAGCATCTATTGCTGAATTTTTAACGCAGTAATCCGTGGCAAGCCCGCCCACAAAAAGGTTTTTTATCCCGAAAATGCGTAAAAGATTATCAAATTCGCATCCATTGCTGTCTACCGCGTCAAAGGCGGAATAACTATCCTTTTCCGGATCCATGCCCTTGGAAATAATTATCGCCTCTTTAGGGAATTTAAGCTTGGCGTGAAATTCAGCGCCTTTGGTATTCTGCACGCAGTGCGCCGGCCATACTCCGCCGAATTTCTTGAAGTGCTTGGTCTTTTTGGGGTGCCAGTCGCGAGAGATGAAAATCGGAAGCTTATTTTTAGAAAATTCTTTGATGTATTTATTGATCGCCGGTATTATCTTATCGCCATCGCTTATGCCTAATTTTCCGCCCGGACAGAAATCATTCTGCACATCAGCTATCAACAAAGCGTTTTTAAGCCGAACAACCATTTTGCCGCCTAATTCTTTTGCTGAGTTTCGCGGCCAGCTTTTGCAACCCCGGGCTGATTTGCACGGGGTAAACAGGAGCGTCGCTCAGCCGCTTATATTTGGCAGGAAGCATTTCCAGGTTTCGCGCGGCGCTATGCCTTATTTTTTCCAGCCCCACTCCATGCAAAACCCTGCCTTTTTCCATTACCTTAATCAATAAAGGCTGCCCTTTGATTTTTTCATCCGCCAGCCCCAAAACATCTTTTAAATAATTGCCTTTGCCGTCTTTTATCCGGAAAACCTGCTTTATGCCGGGATAAGTAACTTTTGCCTTGCTTAATTTCATTACCGGGAATGTTTTCCTGCCTTGGTTAAGTTCGGAAAGCTTATAGATTACGTCGCAGTAGGGCGCGTCTTTGGAAACCCCCATGGCGGTACCCACTCCGAAGGCGTCAATCCTGGCGCCGTTTTTCAGCAAGGCGGCGATTTTATACTCGTCTAAATTTCCGCTGGCGAATATTTTTACGTATTTTAATTTATTCCTGTCAAGGATCGCGCGCGCCTTTTTGCTTAAAGCGCGAAGATCGCCGCTGTCTAAGCGTATCGCGCTTAAGCGATTGCCTTTTTTCTCCAGCTTTTTGGCGATTTCCGCCGCCCTTGCCACGCCCTTAAGCGTATCATAGGTATCCACCAAAAGCACGCTGTTGAGCGGGAAGGTCTTCAGGTATGCCTCAAAACTTTTCTCCTCGCTTTCAAAGCTCATCACGAAACTATGCGCCATCGTGCCATAGATGGGTATGCCGTATTTTCTGCCGGCGAGCACATTGGAAGTGCCGGCGCATCCGGCAATGTATGAGCTTCTTGCCGCCGCCAGTCCGGCATGCATACCCTGTGTGCGGCGCAGCGAAAAATCCACCACCGGCCTATAACCTGCCGCCGTAACCACGCGCGATGCTTTCGTGGCAAGTGTTGTCGCCAGGTTTACCGCGTTGAGTAAAAATGTTTCCGCCAATTGCGCCTCTATTATCGGCGCACTCACCCGCAATACCGGCTCGTTAGGGAAAAATACCGTACCCTCGGGCATGGCGTAAACATCACCTGTAAATTTAAAACGCGACAGGTAACTCAGGAATGGTTTTTTAAACAGCCCTTTTGATTTTAAAAATTCAATATCGCCGGCCCTGAAGCGGAAATTCTTCAGATAGGTGAGCGCCTCATCTAATCCGGCGGCAATAAAATATGAGCGTTTGCGCGGAAGGTTGCGGATAAACAAGTCAAACGTGGCGCGGCAGTCCAGATTATTGTCAAAATAGCTGGCGCACATTGTCAGCTCATAGAGGTCGGTTAATAGAATATTCTCTTTTTCAAACGGCATATTATTAACCCTCAAGATCACGTTTTAATAAATTTGTTCGTTTTTGGAGCGAATTGAGATTTTAGCAAAGCAGTTTGAGCAATTTTGGTTTTGCTCAAGGTGTAACGCCGAGGACTGTCTGAGCCCATTCCTGGTCCGCCAAAGCGGGCCGAAGGGCGAGTTCCGCAGGCGCCAAAATTGCGAAAGACCTTTGCGGCCCTTTAGGGCAAAATCGCATTTGAGCGACAAAAGCAGTCAAATTTATCAAAAAATCATCGCCCCCTGCTATAAAGCCCGATCACCTCTGCCGAAGCTATGGTGCTTTCTTTTACCTTTTCCCGGAAATTCTTGCTCTTTACCTCCTCCAAATGCTCTTTATCTAAGGCATAGAGCGTAAAAAAGTAGCGGTGGGTGCCGCTGGGCGGGCAGGGGCCGCCGTAAGAACTTTTTCCGAAATCATTGCCTGTTTCTTTTGCACCCGGAGGCAGCGGACCGCCTTTGGGGATAACGGCGCAATCTTTTGGTATGTCATAAATCAGCCAGTGCACAAAATCACCCATCGGCGCGTCTGGGTCTATTACTGAAAGAGCAAAGCTCTTTGTGCCCTCGGGAGCGCCGCTCCACTTAATCTCAGGCGAGGCGTCTTTTCCGTCGCAGGTGTATTCCGAAGGTATCTTTTGATTATTGCCGAATCCGTTGACTTCCAGCTTCATCTCAACCACCCCCTCTTCGTTTTGCCAGAAATGCGCTTTTGTTTCTTCTTCGGCCAAAACAGATGAAAAACTTAGGACAAACAATAAGCAAGCGATTAAATATTTCATGCTACCTCCCTGCCTGCGTTGCCATCTTGCAAGCCAGTTTATTAAAATTCTCCGCCGCATCCAGCCAATGTATATATTTATTCCTCCTAAACCAGGTAAGCTGCCGCTTGGCAAAATGGCGGCTGTTACGTTTAAGCAGGTATTTCGCCTTTTCTAAATCATACTCTTCTTTCAGATATCCTTCAACCTCTTTTATACCCAGCGCCTGGCGCGCTGTCCTGCTTAGCTTTTTCTTAAGCAGGCCCTTTACTTCTTTGACCAACCCCTGGGCAAACATCTTATCTACCCGCGCCTCTATGCGCGCATAAAGCTTATCGCGCGATAAATTAACCGCGAATATCCGCGCGTCATATTTATCCAGAAGGCCGTGCCTGTTTTGCTTAATCCGGGAAAATTTATCTTTTGATATCAGGCAGACCTCAAGGGCGCGGATAATCCGGCGCAGGTTATTGGGGTGGATTTTTTCCGCCGCGTCCTTATCCAGTTCTTTGAGCCTGGCATAAAGATGGGCATTTCCGAATTTCTTTGCTTCTTTTTCAAGTTTTGCGCGCAGTTTTTTATCGCCTTTTGGCTCTTTAAACACGCCGTAAAACAGGCTGTCAACGTAGAGGCCGCTGCCGCCGCAGACTAGCGGCGTCTTTTTCTTTTTTAGGATTGCCTTTATCGCGCGTTCGGCATCACGGACGAATTTGGCGGCGTTGTATTCCTTTGAAGGCGGCATTATGTCTATTAGATGGTGCGGAATCTGCCTTTGCAGGGCTTTGGAAGGTTTTGAGCTGATGATGTCCATGCCTTTATATACGGCCATGGAATCGCAGGAGACTATTTCGCCGTTAATCTTTTTGGCAAGCTCAACCGCCAGCCCGCTCTTGCCTGCGGCCGTCGGCCCGATTATGAAAATTATTTTTGGTTTGTTTTGTATCAAATTATTTAAAACGGATTGCGCAGATTTCAAAATACGGTTTCACAGACTGGAGCCCCCCATGGGCTAAAGCCCGTGGTCCCCTGGGCGACGTACTCAAGCGGCCACCATAAATCCCCGCTCTTAAGGGCGGGGATTTAAGCCGCAGAGTATTAAAAAATAATCGGCGTAATCTTTCTTCTAATCCGTGTAATCATTTTTTACGGAAATATCTTAGTAGGGTAATCCTGCTCTGACAGGCGCGACTCAACAGCCTCTGCTTCTTCTCTGCTGCTGAATTTGCCCACGCGCACGCGGTAAAGGCTGGTTATGCCCTTATCAAAGGATTCAACATAGGCATCAAACCCTTTATCGGAAAGCTCGTCGGCAAGCTTTTGCGCGTTGGCCTTATTGGCAAAGGCGCCCACCTGCACGGTAAAAAATAAATCTCCGGTATCCAAAGCGTCCGCCATATGCGCCTCAGCGCTCTTGGGAAAATTCTTTTTTAATTCGGCGATATATGCCTTGCCTTGGGCAAGATCGCCTTTTTTAAAGCTTGTATGGATAAGCTTATATAAGGCAGACGGCCTGAATTCGGATTCGCTGTTTTTAATCTGCAGGTAAAATTCCGCCGCCTTATCATAATCACCCTTGGCGAAATACACATCCCCCATGCCCAGGATCGCCTTGTCGCATATGGGAAAGGTGGTGCAAATTTCTATAAGCTCCCCGAATAACTCCTCGGCCTTTTCCAAATCATTTATTTTAAGGTGACAGACCGCCATAAGATATTTCAGCTCCGAGCGCCGGCTCATCGTGCGCGCCGAATTCAGGGCTTCGTTGGCGTCCCTTATCGCCGCCTCATAATTGCTCTCTAAAAATAATTTTTCCGCTGATTTTAGGCTGGCGGCATATGAGCAGTGGATAGTAAATAGTGAATAGAAAATAGTAAATAGAAAAATCAAAAGGAAACTCTTAAGAGATCTTGAAATGTTTTTTTGCATATCCAACAGTATTTTGTGCCTCTCTTCTTTTACTTCTTTGGGCACGCTGTCTGGCATTTCGGCGGCTTTTGTATTTGGCCGCGGCGAATACTTGAAAATATACGCCGAATTAAACTTTACCGCTTTTAATAAATCGTATGTCGCCTTAAAGTCCGCGTCGCTCTCCCCCGGAAAACCCACGATTATATCGGTGGCCAAGCTGCCCTGCGGCACGATTTTTCTGTATTCAGAAACTAATTTCCGGTAACGCCCGCTTGTATAGCCGCGGTTCATCAACCTTAATATTCTATCAGAGCCGGACTGAATTGGCAAATGAAGATATTTTTTAAGTTTGGGCAAATCGCGCATCGCCTCGAACAGTTTAATTGAGGCGTCCTTCGGATGGCTTGTCACGAACGAAAAATTCTCTAATCCCTCTATATCATTCACCATTTTCAACAGATCCACAAAATTTACTCGAAGCCCGTGACTCGCAGCCCGCGACTCATAAGAATTCACATTTTGCCCCAACAGCATCACATCTTTTACTCCTAAACTAACCAGTTTCTTTATTTCTTTTAAGATATTCTCCGCCTTCCTGTGCCTTAGATGGCCGCGCGCGTATGGCACCACGCAATACGAACAGTAATTATCGCACCCCTCGCTGATATTGACATAGGCGTGTTTTTTATCCTCGGTATACGAAGAAGCGTAGAGTTTTTCCGGCCGCGCCTTTTCTTGGCTCAACGCGGAAACCCGCTTTTGTTTTTTCCGTATCTCATCAATAATTTTCGGAATCCGGCTGATCTCGCTCGGCCCGGCGATAAAATCAAGTTCAGGAAGCCTCTTAAATAACTCCTGTTTTAGTGACTGTGCCGAACAACCGACAATGCCATATATTTTTCTGCTCTTCGCTCTTTGTTCTTCGCTCTTTGTTTTAAGCAACGCCCCCAT
>PCWA01000035.1 GCA_002796125.1 Candidatus Ghiorseimicrobium undicola | reverse complement strand
ACCGCGGGGGTGTCTAAAGCTAATTTACACACAATTGAGTATACTACCTAACCAAGCCCGCGTATTGACTTTTAAGAAAAATCATGCTATACTTTTTCTAGAACCGGGGAAATTATCAAAACCGAAGGTGCTAATGATACCAATTCCCAATAAACGCAGATTCCCCAGATTTAACTACAGCATTCCGGTTAAATACCAGCTAAGGAATGAACTGATTCCTTTTTATACGGTAACCAGAGACATCAGCGTAGGCGGATTGAAAATTTTGACGAATAAATTTATCCCGCCAAACACAGATATAAGCATAGAAGTAAAACTTACTTCGGAAAGAATAATTAACGCCAAAACCAAAGTCGCCTGGTCAAACAGAATAGAACACTCGGAACAATACCTATCAGGTTTGAAATTTTTTGAAATAAATCCGGACGACAGACAAAACGTCTCTGAACTGGTAAGTTACGCTTTAAAGCATTGATTTTTTTATATATAAAAGCACACCTACCTGTTTTTAAGGCAGGTGTTTTTTTGTACTAATTTTATTATGTTTAATTAAATAAACAACCAAAAAGAGAGGAAATGTATGCCTGAGACAGAAACAAAACCCGAACAACAGACTAATTGCTTGTCATGCAATAAACCTTTACGAAGAAAAAAAACCTACTACAGAAACGGCAAATACTACTGCGCCAAAAAATGCTACAAAGCCTTTTTAGACAAGCAGAACGCGGACAAGGAGCAAAATGAAGCTCAATAATAACTTCGCCGAACGCAGGACCAGCCCGCGCGTCAATACCGCACTGCCTATAAATATTAAAACTGAAGATTTTGATATTGCCGCATCCACGCAAAATATTTCGCGCAGCGGAGCTTACTGCGAGGTAAAAAAATATATCGCGCCTATGACCAAGCTCGGCATAATCATGGTCATTAAAGATAAAAACAGAGAGCTAAAAATTAAATGCCGCGGGGTGGTAGTGCGCACAGAAGAAAAAAACGATAAGTATAACATCGCGATATATTTTAATGATATAGCTGATTCAGAAAAAGAAAAAATAACCAAATACGTAGAGAATCTGCTGACTGTATAGATGGCAAAAGCGGCCGCGCCAAAAAAGGTCAAACTTTTTACTGGTATAATATATAAAGAGCCGGCCCTCAGTAAAATTATTAAAAAAAATCTGCGAGCCAAATTCGGAGATATTGATTTTGAAAGCCGGGCGCTTGACTTTAGCTATACTAAGTATTATGAAAAAGAGATGGGAGCCGGCCTTAAGCGTATCTTTTTCAGCTTCAAAAAGCTGATCCCCCCTGATAAAATAGCAAAAATCAAACAGATAACAAACGGCCTGGAGTCGAAATTTTCAAAGGCCGGCCGGCGAGGCATAAATTTAGACCCGGGATATATTAATGACGCCAAGCTCGTCCTTGCCACTACCAAAGACTATTCCCACCGTCTATATTTAAAAAACGGAATATATGCTGAGGTTACCTTGTCGTTTTCCAACGGCTCTTTTAAACCGTATCCATGGGCATATCCGGATTACCAAACTAAAGATTACATAAGCATTTTTAACCAAATCCGCGGCATATTTATGGAACAAAGGGATGCTTAGGAAATTTTCATTTTTCATTTTTAATTTTTCATTTTTAATTTTATTTATATGCGGCTGTGCCACAATATACAATCCTGCCACGGAAAAAAAAGAATTTATTTTTATAAGCACCTCCTCGGAGGTGTCTCTTGGAAAATCAATATCCAGGCAGGCAGAGCTGGAATACCCTATATCTGGAGATATAATTCAAAACAAGCGGCTTAAGAAAATAGGTAAAAAAATCGCCGCTGTATCCGACCGCCAAGACCTGGTATACGTTTTTAAAGTAGTAAAAGATAAAACGCTGAATGCTTTCTCCCTGCCCGGAGGGTTTGTTTACGTAAATTCCGGCCTGATGGACAAGGCGGATGATGATGAACTCGCCTGTGTCATCGCGCATGAAGTAGGCCATATTGCCGCCAAACATGCCGTAAAGAAACTGCAGGTAACTATCGGCTATCAGCTCATAATGAGTATCGCCTTAAATAAAGCGACAAACATAGAAACATCCCGGGCAGTAAATACTGTTTTCGGGCTGATTTCTCTTGGTTACAGCAGGGAAGACGAACGCTTATCTGACCGGCTGGCAGTAAAATACGCATACAAAGCCGGCTTTAAGCCCGCGGCAATGATCAGCTTCTTTAAAAAACTAAAAGAAGAAGACCAAAAGGCGCTCAATTATCATATAGCATTTCTAGAATCTCATCCGGCGATAGATGAAAGAATAAATAATGTAAAAGCGGAAATAGAACGCGTAGAAAAATGAAAGAATACCCTTCATATCGAAATTTATATAAAACCGGTGAATTAGAAAAACGGGCGGCCAAGGCAATGAAAATTATGGAATCATGCTCTTTGTGCCCGAAGAAATGCTCTGTCAAGCGCCTTGAGAACGAAAAAGGGGCTTGTAAAACCGGTAAAAAATCGGTTGTTTCCAGCTATTTTCTGCACCAAGGAGAGGAGCCGCCCATTTCAGGCACACGCGGTTCAGGTACGATATTTTTTACTCACTGCAACCTGAGTTGCCTATATTGCCAAAACTACAAGTTATCACAACAAGGGGAGGGAAGGGAGGTTGAGGATAGCGAACTTGCCGAATTTATGCTTGAATTACAAAAAGCAGGCGCCCACAACATTAATCTGGTGAGCCCCACTCATGTATTAGCCAATATATTAAACGCCCTTGTCATCGCTGCCGGAGACGGCCTTAAAATACCAATCGTCTATAATACAAGCGGTTATGAATTGCCTCAAGCGCTTAAACTTCTTGACGGCGTAGTTGACATATACCTGGCCGATATGCGTTATGGAGAAGACGATACGGCAGCCGCATACTCCAATGCCCGGCAATACGTTTTTTTCAACCAAAGCGCTGTAAAAGAAATGCTTAGGCAGACAAAAGAGGCCATAATTAATCGGGACGGCATAATTGAAAGAGGCCTGATTATCAGGCATCTCGTACTGCCGAATAAAATAGCAGAAACAGAAAAAATACTTTCCTTTATAAAAAATGAGCTGTCCGCACAATGCCATATCTCCCTGATGAGCCAATACTTCCCATCCTACCGGGCAGGCGAATTCCCCGAGCTAAACCGCCGCATAACGCGCGAAGAATACCAAAAAGCAAAAGATGTTATGGTAAAATTAGGGTTATCACGCGGCTGGATACAAGAAGCAGGGGGCCTTGAGAGATTCGCTGGACTAAATATAAAACCTAATGTATAATGGGAAATATAAAATTTAGAATATAGAATCCGGAATTTAAAGGGGCATGGTTAAAAAAGATAACAAGAAATGGAAGTTTCTTCCTTTAGTTCTATGTATCCTCGTTGTCATCCTATCCGTTTCTTGCAGAAAATGTTCCATTCCCCTCGGCCGCAGTTACGATTATAATAATTTACTTATAACCTACGTGGCTGACGGAGATACGGTTAAGGTAGAGGGCGGCCGCTGGATAAGATTAATAGGTATAGATTGCCCGGAATTCCACGAAAGCGATAAATTATTCAGGCAGGCAAGAGAAAAGAGATTAGACATAGAAACTCTAAAAAAATTCGGAAAGCTTGCCCGGGATTTTACAAAAAAGCTGTTAGACAATAAAAAAGTCCGCCTTGAATTTGACGCGGAGAAACAGGATAAATACGGCCGGCTGCTTGCTTATGTATTTCTTCCTGACGGCACATTCGTAAACGCCGAAATATTAAAACAGGGGTATGCGCAAATATTAAGCATTCCTCCAAATGTGAAATACGCTGAGAATTTTCTCGCTATACAAAAAGAGGCGCAATCCGCTCAGCGCGGCTTATGGAGAATGAGTTATTAATCCCATTAAGGGGCGTCGCCCCCTATGGCGAAGTAGAGAGGCTCCAGAATGTTTAACCGAAGGCGGCAAAAACGGCTTGCGAATTTTGATGACATAATAAGCGTAACGTATAAATACGGTTTTTTCTCTCCCAAGAAAACCGCGCTATCCGTGATAAATATAGGTGGAGGGGGATTAAAATTAGCCATAGCCAAAAAAATAAAAAAAGGCGTATTACTGGCTATAGATATCATGCTTCGAGGCAGTGAACATGTGCTGCCGGCTAAAGGAGAAGTTGTCTGGGTGAAAAAAAGAGAAAACAGCGCTCAAAAATCGTACTATGAAATAGGCATTCAGTTTACCAAAATAGACCCCCTTTCCATATGTAAAGTTTATAATCACTTCAAAGATCGCGGGCTTAAACTGGAAATAAACTAATAATAATACGTATGTACCGAAAAATTAAAACTTGCGCCTATGCTCATATCGGGATATTCAGCAATAAGCCATTATCGCTGATCAGGTTTTACGAAAACATTTTCGGCTTCTCAAAAGAAAAACAATCCTTAATCCCTAAAAATATTATAAAAAAAATATTCGGCATAGATTGCGGCTGTTTAATGACGGTGCTTTCTAAGGGCCATATCCGCCTGGAAATATTTTCAGCACGCTCCATAAAATTTAAAAAACAAATAAAAAATTTCCGGGGATTAAACCACTGGGGATATTTCGTAAAGGATAAAGCGCGATTTGTTAAATACCTTTTAAAATCCGGCGTAAAAATCAGGAAAATAAAACGAGGCAGCCATTTTGTATATTTCGCAAGCGACCCTGAAAAAAATCTTATTGAAATAATGGAGCCGCCTACATAAAATGTTTTCGTTCAGCGTATCTACAGCAAAAAAAGAAGAGCTCATAGATATAACGCCGAAAATCGAAAAGATAATCAGCGATTCGCGTGTTAATAACGGCATATGCGTGATTTTTATACCCCATACAACCTGCGGCATCACCATTAATGAAAACGCCGACCCATCCGTAATCAACGACATCATCAAAGGCCTGATGATAATTCCCGAAACAGGATTTAAGCATGCCGAAGGCAATTCGCCCGCGCACATTAAAACAACGCTTACCGGCTCTTCTATAAACCTAATCATAGAAGAAGGCAAGCCCCTTTTAGGCACATGGCAGGGGATATACCTCGCTGAATACGACGGCCCGAGGAAAAGGCAGGTGTGGGTAAAAACAATAGGGAGTCAACCATGATAAAAAGAGAAAGATGGTCTTCGAAAATGATTTTTATTTTTGCGGCTATCGGCTCGGCTGTTGGCCTGGGCAACGTCTGGAGATTTCCTTATTTAGCCGGCAAGTACGGAGGAGGCGCATTTTTAATCCCTTATCTTTTCATGCTTTTTGTTTTAGGCATACCTTTATTAATAATGGAATTTGCCATCGGCCAGAAGATGCAGTTGGGGGCAGTCGGCTCATTCAAAAATATTAAACATAAACTTTCAGGGATAGGATTAGGCGGCGTATTAAGCGGATTTGTAGTATGCGGCTATTATGCCGTAGTTATGGCATGGTGTATTATATATTTAGTACATTCTTTCAGTATGCGCTGGGGAACAGATACCAAAACCTTCTTTTTCAACAACATACTGCACCTATCGGATAACGCGGCAAAAACAGGCTTTATATCCCCGGCTATATTATTTTCTCTTATTTTGGTATGGCTGATGATATATTTCTCGGTATGGAAGGGGGTAAAAAGCGTAGGAAAGGTGGTATTAATCACCATGCCGCTTCCGGTAGTTTTACTCTTGATCCTGCTGGCGCGCGGAATTACCTTACCCGGAGCCATGGAAGGCGTTCTTTTCTACATTAAACCAAAATTTAGCGCTCTTTTAGACCTTGAAGTATGGTCTGCGGCAATGAGCCAGATATTTTTCACTTTAAGCCTTGCTTTCGGAATCATGATTGCTTACGCGAGCTACCAGCACACATCAAGCGATATTGCCAAAAGCGCGATAGTTACATCTTTGGTAAATTCCTCAATATCTATTGTTTCGGGATTTGCCGTATTTTCTACCCTGGGATATATGTCATTAAAAAATGGGGTGGCTATTTCAGAACTGGCCGCCTCAGGGCCATCTTTAGCATTTATTGTTTTTCCAAAAGCATTATCCTTGATTCCGTTTGCTCCATTTTTCGCGGTATTATTTTTTATTATGCTAATAACTCTAGGCATTGATAGCGCTTTCTCTTTAGTTGAGGCGGCTTCCACGGTAATATCAGACAGCTTCCCGCATGTCAGGCGCCAGGACGTCTCACTCTATGTCTGCGTATTCGGTTTCGCCTCAGGAATAATCTTTACTACTTTTGCCGGGCTCTACTATTTAGACATCGTTGACCATTTTATAACCAATTACGGATTAGTCGCGGTGGGGCTGCTGGAAGTGCTGGCTGTAGGATGGCTTTACGGGGCAGATAAACTAAGGGCATATGTCAACAGCGTATCAGACATAAAAATCGGCAAATGGTGGGAAATTCTGATAAAATATATTATACCAATATTGCTTGTTTTTCTTCTTATTTCTACCATACAAAGAGATATGGCAACACCTTACGAAGGATACCCCCAATGGTCCCTATTTCTCTTCGGCTGGCTTATATTGCTTATTGTTGCCGCATCCAGCATCATATGCTCACATTTATCCAAAAAAACATAAAAAAAGTAGATAAACGGCTCCTCTTTTAAACTAAAAAAGGCAAAAATATAAACAGGGGGGAGGCAAAAAACTATGCTGAAAATTGCTTTATTTTTAATCTTGCTGTCGGGGGTAATAATTATAACCCGTAAGCTTCTCAAAACCGCAGAATCAGAGTTAACTGCCCGCCGTTATAAAAAATACAGCTCCCAAATAACCCAAAATGATTACCTGATGCCTGATCATTATCCGCCCAAGGCAATAAAGCTGGAAGATAAACTATGGCATGAGGAAGAAACCAAATTCGTATTCAAACTGCACGAAGAAATAGCGACAACTCTTGAGCGCCAAAAAGCCTCGGAACATATCGTAGAAAGTATTAACAAATTCTTCTACGTGGAAAAGGTTATTTTACTTTCTATCAATAATGAAAGCGAAAATTTTGAAATCGAACATTCCATAGGCCTGAAAAACGACGAAACCATAAATTTTAACCTGTCAAAAAAAGACGGCATATCTGGCTTTATCGCCGCGCAGAAAGCGCCCCTGATGATAAACGACCTGGAAAAAGAAGGCTTTCTAAAAAATATCAATAAAGAACCGTACCTAAAGAAATCTTTTATAGGCGTACCGTTGATTTTTCAAAACCAGGTACTGGGAATTATCTATATTTGCGATAAAAAACCGGATAAAGAATTCAGCGACAAAGAATTTTCGCTTATGGTAAATATTGCCAAGGTTGCGGCGATTATTTTTAAAAACATACTCTTGCATGAAGACATACAAAATGAATACCTGAAAACTATAACCGCTCTTGCGTTAGCGCTTGACGCCAGAGACCAATACACAAGGCGGCACTCAGAAAATGTCGCCAAATATGCTATGGCTATAGCCGATGAAATGAATTTCAGCGCGCCCGTGAAGCGAGACCTGCATAGGGCGGCTTTATTGCACGATATAGGCAAAATCGGCATAAAAGACAGTATTCTTCTTTGCGAAAGGCGCCTGACTCCGGAAGAATTTGAGCAAATTAAATTACACCCGGTAAAAGGGGAAGAGATAATAAAACCCCTGGTTTTCTTAAAAGAAGCGGCGAAGCTGGTAAGGCACCACCATGAGAGATGTGACGGGAGCGGCTATCCTGACGGCCTGGATGGCAATAAAATCGAGTCGGGGGCAAAGATACTGGCCGTGGCAGACACCTTTGACGCCATGCATACCGACCGGCCATACCGCAAGGCACTGCCGCTTGAGAAAATCATCGCTGAAATCGCGGCAAATGAAAACAATAAATTTGACCCCAAAATAGTTGAAACCTTCCTGAAAATCATAGAAAATAACCCCGAACTAATCAAATAGGCCCACAAGCTTCTACCAAAAATATAAACAGCAAAACACACCAAACGCAAGACGGGGGAAAGCAATAAAAACCCCGGTAAATCCAAGTAAACCAAAAACTGCTTATCCACAGGAAATTACATATTCACTATAACTATATATAGCGCAATCAATTATGGCAATATTATCCACATATTGAAGTTAACATAAGATATATTATAGGAAGTAATAGATATGGCTATTCTGGCTTCAGAGAAGTTATTAAGATTGTGTTTTTAAAGGAATTTTAGATGGATTTTTTCCGGACTGCTCTTGACTGGCGGCTTCTGGAAGCCCTCTTGAGATGTTTTTGCTCTTGCGGCTGAATATGCACGTGGCCGGTGAGATCATAGTTTCCGCCCCTTATTCTGATTATTTTGCCCAAAATCAGGCCATTTGCTATGGCTTTATGCGCCCTACGGAACACCCGGCTGAATGTCTGCTGGGATATACCCATCAGACTGGCGGCCTTTTTCTGGGAAAGCCCGATGTAATCTATCAGCTTAACCGCCTCAAATTCCTCAAATTTAAGCTCAATTTCATCCGGCCTGCCGGGCTTCCCCCGGGGGCTAAAATGCATAATCTTTGGCTGGCGCCGGATTTTTCGTGGTTTTATCGGACGGCCGCGGGATTTAATCATAGGATTTTTTACGGGTAAATACCCATACTAACCGGTAGGTTATTTTGGGTATATACTCATAATAAATACGGGTTTATTGTCCTCCCCCGGTCAAGCCGGGCAATGACGTTATTGGTAGATAACAAAACATTTAGCAAAAGCTGTAGCGATTAGAACACCACCATTTTTCTTGCGCGCCTGAGCCTTGGCATAAATTATACGCCTATCCTCTTTATCAATTGAGGCACTAAAAATAAGCCCCTCCCCTACCTTCGCCGCGCTCTTAAAATCTACCGTCAAAGATGCCGTAACCGCCGGCCTGCCTGTTTTCCATAAAAGATTAAGCATGGACTCATCCAAAATCAGGGAAATTATACCACCGTGAACAATATCCTTAAAGCCCTGATAGGCCTTCTGGGGTATGAATTCTGTCTCAATAAGATTGTCAGTTTTAAGCTCAAAGCGCAGCTTAAGCCCTATGGCGTTATTTCTGCCGCAGGCAAAGCACATTTTATCGTCTTCCAATATTAAGTTTTTACTTGACATTAGAGCTGGGAGGGTTAATTACCTTATAATCGTCAAAAAATATATATACGTCTTTTATCGGTTCGGAATATTTATCCAGCGCAGGAACGGAATTATAATACCAGACATAATGATTATCTTTAGTTACCGTGGTGCTTGCCGGCTCACCCAGCTTATCAAGTACTTCTTTTTTGCTCATACCGACAGATATAATACCAAAGTTTATAGCGATATTTTTACGGTTTTGCATGCTTGAATCGCTCTGGCCGAATTGAGCTCCGTAATGAATCCGCCCCTCCCTGCCGTAGAAACCGGCACCGGCACAGCCGCAAGCTAAAAGCATCATCCCGATACAGAATAAAAATAAATGTTTTTTCATTATTAACTGGGGAGTATTAAACCGGCAACCTTAAAATATATGATCAGGCCGAATACATCAACACATGTGGCGATAAGCGGGCCGCTCATAAGGGCAGGGTCAAGCTTCAGGCGCCGAAAGATTATGGGCAAAGCCGCGCCGATTGTTGCCGCAAGTATTATATTGGCACACATGGAAATTCCCACCGCCATGCTCAGTAGCGGGTCATGCTCAAGAAAAGAAACAATTAAGGAGCCAACTACGGCCACAGTCACACCTATAAAAATACCCAGAAACGACTCCCTTAAAACAACCTTGAAAAAATCCTTTACCCCAAGATCGCCGATAGCCAGGCTTCTTATAATCATCGTTGCCGACTGTGTTCCCGCATTACCGCCCATGGCTATCAATATGGGAACAAAAAAGGTAAGCGCTACCATATTATTAATTGCCTGGTTGTTAAACTTTAAAACAAACGCCGACATTGACTCAACCACAACCAAAACAATAAGCCAAAAGCTCCTTTTCCATACAAGCTTGAAAAAATTTGCCTCCATGTACGGCTTTTCAAAAGGCAAAACAGCCGCTATCTTTTCAAAGTCTTCCGTGGCTTCCTTTTCTATTAAATCAACTATATCATCAACTGTAATCACGCCGATAAGCTTGCCGGAAGAATCTATTACCGGCGCGTTTACCAAATCGTACTTCTTAAAAGTTTTGGCAACGGCAATATCGGAAGTCTCCACGTATACCTTTAAATGGTCTATATTGGACATAAAATCTTTTACCGGCATATCCGCCGGAGCCTTTATCAGGCCCTGCAGGTCAACGGCGCCGATCAGCCTGTGCTCGGCATCGGTAACATAAACGGAATTAATATCCATGCCGCTGTCAAATTTTAGCGTATCCTGGAGCTTTAATATCGCGCTTCTTGCCGTCATGTCTTTAGCAAGCTCCACAAACTCTGTGGTCATCACGGCCCCGGCAGTCCCCTCTTCGTAAGTAAGAAGCCTGGCAACATCGGCAGCCTCATTTTTCCGCATTAAGCGCAGAAATTTCTTATAAACCCTTTCCGGAAGGTCTTTAAAAAGGTCGGCGCGTTCATCAGAGGCCATCTCGTTTAATATCTCGGACACGTTGGCGTCTTCAAGATTACTTAACAAAAATGACTGCTGTTCGACCCTCAGCGATTCAAAAAGCTCTATAGCATGCTTAATACTTAAAAGCTTAAAAATAAGGATCTTTTCCTGCTTTTCAAACTCATGCCAACCCTCTACCAAATCCATAATAGGAATTTTGCCTAATATGCCCTTTAGCTCAATAAAATTCTTGCTCTTTAAGCATTCTTTTATTTCCGGCAAAAATAAAGCCAGAATCTTTACGTTTTTTTTATCTTTATTGTTCATAGCCTTGCGCCAAAAATGAAGATTCCGGCAACAGCCATGCCGAAAATAATCCGATAGACGATAAATAAATTAAAAGAGAACCTCTTAATAAATTGCAGCAAAAAATGAATAGATAATAACCCCGTAACCAGTGCGGCTAAAAAGCCGGCAAGTAAAACATACCAGTATATATTCGCCGTATCATGGAATATATCTTTCAGTTTTAATATCGCGGCACCAAATACTACCGGCATAGAGAGCAAAAAAGAAAAACGCACGGCTTCTTCTTTTTTTAAATCTAAGGCGAGCGCTGCCGTAATCGTCGCTCCCGAACGCGAAACTCCAGGCAATATGGCAATGCTTTGGGCCAGGCCGATTAAAAACGCATCCCCGCGCCTCATTTCGCCTAAAGTTTTAACGCCTTTATTTTTTTTCTGGGCGAAATAAAAAATTACCCCGAACCCCGCTAAAACCAACGATACCAGTAAAGGGCTGCGAAACGTATTCTCGGCTAAGCCTTCAAATAATAAACCGATAATTACCGCGGGAATTGTCGCAAGCAAAATATACCAGAAAAGTTTACGTTCCAACGGCCCGTTTATGGTCTTTTCTTTTAGGCTCAAATATCCTTCTTTTAAAATCTTCAGCCAATCAGAAAAAAAATATATCAAAAGCGCAAAAAACGTGCCTAAATGCAGCATAACATCAAAGCTTAAGCTATGCGGCTTAAACCCAAAAAGATACGGCACGATTATAAGATGCCCTGAACTACTGATAGGCAAAAATTCACCCAGCCCCTGCACGATGCCTAAAATAATCGATTCATATATTGACATAATAGCTATTGAATTTGATGCGTCATTACCCGGCTTGACCTATCCATAACTTTACATCAGAGTCATTGACTAAAATGTAAAGTTAACGGTATTTAATATACACCATCGATTGGCGAATTGCAATATAAACATTTGGCATTTTTAATATTGTTTTCGCCTACATTAAACATAATCCTGCGTATTAATAGCTTTCCGCAATTATAACAAAAAGTATTTTCTTCCTGCATTACATTGCCAATGTAAACATAGCGCAGGCCTGCCTTCTCCCCTGCCTGTTTAGCCATTTCCAAGGTTTTTACTGAAGTAGGCGGGTTATCCTGTAATTTGTAGTCAGGATGAAAACGCGATACATGCCAAGGGATGGATTTGTCTACTTTTGCGATAAAAGCGGCAATAGAGCTGAGCTCTTTTTCTGAATCATTTAATCCGGGAATGACTAAAGTAGTCAATTCTATCCATATGCCAAGCTCATGCATTAAGCGTATAGTATCTAATACCGGTAAGAGCCTGCCTGCGCAAACCTTCTTATAAAAATCATCCCTGAATGATTTTAGATCAATATTGGCGGCATCAAGATAAGGCCTGATCAACTTTAGAGCATCGGCGGTCATATAGCCGTTGGTCACAAAAACATTTTTTAATCCATTGGAATTTGCCGCCTTGGCAATATCCATGGCATATTCAAAAAAGATTGTAGGTTCCGTATATGTGTATGAAACGCTTTTCGCGCCGCTTTTAACAGCCGCCTTAACGACATTTTCAGGTAAGTATTCTTTGTTAAATTCGCCCCTGCCGTCAATGTCCCTGTCCTGCGATATCTGCCAGTTCTGGCAAAAGCCGCACCTGAAATTACATCCCTTGGCAGCGATAGAGTAAGATGAACTACCGGGCATAAAATGGA
The DNA here is from genome assembly GCA_002796125.1 of Candidatus Ghiorseimicrobium undicola. Lineage (GTDB taxonomy): Bacteria > Omnitrophota > Gorgyraeia > Ghiorseimicrobiales > Ghiorseimicrobiaceae > Ghiorseimicrobium > Ghiorseimicrobium undicola. The sequence continues at coordinate 53,510 of PCWA01000035.1, read as the reverse complement.
ACAGCGGCTTTTTCTCTATAGGATCAAGGTTGGCAGATATCAAATTGCCGTAGGAAAAAGTAAAAAGCTCTCCGTTTATATTTTTCCGCACGCCGCATACCCCTACTCCGCCAGAGGCAATGTTGCAATGATGCGCGCAGAGAAAACAAGCGACTTTTTTATTTTCAAGTTTTTTATAAAGAAGCGCTTCTTTCATGTTTATATGGGTTAAAATAAATCCCGCATATTTAAGGCGCCAAGCATGCGGGATTTATTAAATCAAACGGTATTTTAATTATTATCTGAAACCTCTATTAAAGAATCCACTCCTCCGAAAGAATTCCTCGCCTTTTTGGGGTTTAAAGGGTCTTCCGTCCAATTATCATCAACGATAAATTTATAGCGGTAGCCGCCGCGCGCCAAAGGTAAATTAATCGACCACTTAGCGTCGCCGTTGCCCTGGCGGATCATGCGCGCTTCATCGGATTTCGTCCAGTTATTAAAGTCGCCCACTAAATAAACTTCCTTCGCATCAGGCGCGTGCAGGTTAAAAGCGACAGGGATAAATTTTCGCATTTCTTCTTCTATCTTCTTCTCCAATGTTGCCTTTACGGCTTTTTCCGTCACTTTTTCCTGTTCCCGCGGCTTGCTATTTAAGGTGAGTTCTCTGGCAAGGCTGATGTAGTCCTTACTGCCGCGGCAATATTTATCGTGCGCGATAACAGGAAGGCCGCTGGATTGAGCCTCTTTAAGCTTTACATTAACATGGACAATCGTATCAAATAAGTTTTTGGCAAAAACATTCTTAATTGTATTGAGCACTTCAAATGAATGATTTAGGCGGGAATCAAACATGGTGACCAACACTTTATTGGTTACCGCGTGATTCAGCCGGTTCTTTATGAGGTCGATAATTTCGGTTATTTTTTTAACGCCTTCTACTGAAAAGCGGCTTGCCTCGGCAGGAATGATTACCTCGGAACTCGCCCGGATGGCATTAATCGTCAAAAGCCCAAGATTCGGGGGGCAATCTATAAAACAAAAATCATAATTTGATTTAAAGCTTGAAAGCACTTCATGAAGGCACGCCTCCCTGGATATTTCATCGGATAATTCCTGCTCAAGGGTTGAGAGAAGTATATTGGAAGGAGCCAAATCAAAGTTATCATTTATGGGAACTATTATCTGCGAAAGCGTTGCCTTATATTTTGTAAGCTTTGAAAGCACGTCATAAATAGTAATCTCGCGGGATACGCCTAAGCCGAGAGAAGCATGCGCCTGAGGGTCTAAATCTATAAGTAAAACCTTATAACCTAAAGAAGCAAGCCCGGCAGATAAATTTACCGCGGTAGTAGTTTTTCCGCATCCGCCTTTCTGATTCGCGATAGATATTATACGCATATTTTAACCTCCTCTACTCGCTAAACCTTATATTATCAATATATATAATGCCTTTTTTCCGGCTAACGTTCCAATCTTCAAAAATAAAAGATATCTTTGTAATCTCTGACCAATCGCTGATATTATTTAATTTATCAAAGGCGGCGGAAAATTCCTGCCACTTTTCAGTAATCCCGTCGGCGTAAAACGAGTCCTTCTCGTGCCGCGAATTTTCAAACTCTATCTTGATTATTTTTGTAAAGTCCGCTTCCTTATCGCCCTTGATGCGTAATGCAAATAATTTATAGGCGCCTAGATCGACAGGCGGCAGGGAAAATGAAAAATTCTTTATGCCGCTTGAAGGATATTGTAAATTATAAGATAATCTCAGCGGATACCGCTCGCTAAGCACATAAACCGCCCCTTTTACATCCTTAGCGTCCCTACCATTAGAAAGAGCGGATTTCTTTAAAAAAAGGGCGGTAAATAATATACTGATAATTATTACCGCCAATACAATAATCTTTTTTTGTTTTCGCGTATCTCTTTTGACATCTATTTTTTTTCTTGCTCCTAAAAAAGTGTCGGCAATCTGGTCGTAAATCTTTCTATTTTTCATATTTTAACAATATATACATATGGTGTCAAATAAAATCTGTCTCTTTTGTCAATGACTTAGGCTTAACTAAAATATTATAACAAATTACTTATTCATAAGCAATAAAAAACCCCGCAAGCTTTTGGCCTGCGGGGTTTTATTTTACAACCGCTTAAGTTAAAATGTAACTTTGCAAGAGGCGATTGCCTGTGTGGCTGTCTTCATGTTTACTTCATTGCCATCAGTGCTTTTAAACAGATCGCCAGGGGTAAACCATCCAAGGTTTAAGCCTAACTGTACGTCTTCTGTGTAGTCATAGACCAAATTTACGTCTATTTCATCACCAACGTGCTTATCGCTGCTTACCTTGAATGTCTGGCCGCCCGCGACTCCGCTAAGTATATACAAACCGGCTTCGCTGTTGCTTAATTGCTGATCCAATCTGATATGGTACCAGTTAGCAAAGATTGTCAAATCATCAATGAAATCAGGCTTAACACTTCCAGTTACATTGATAAGATCGCAGTTTGAATAACCAAGCAGTTTATTCCATATTGTACCGGTTGCCTGATTTTCAAACATCGCATCCCAGCCATTCCAAGCAGCACCATCTGGCTCGCTTATACCGCCAGAACAATCATACGGATTCTCGCCGGATAAATGGGTATAAATTATACCTAGCACCGGGAGGTGACGGACATCCTCAAAGGCGTAATTAGCGCCTAACTGTAATGCCCACGCGCTTACATCTTCAAGCGAATCTTCCAGCCTGTAACCATTAGGATTATTTAAAATCGTTGCCGCTGTTATCAGGTTAGGTAAAAGCGTGGAATCCATATATTTGTTACCAAACTGATATGCCCACTCGCCCTGAAGGGTAAGATTATCTATACCGGTATAAACTCCTCTTGTACCGATAACATGCAATCTTTCCGTCTTTAATTCATTTTGTCCAGGAGTAAGAGCGCCGGTAATACTTGCTACTGAATCAGGCCTTCTTTCTCTGGTCCAGAAATAAGCCTCGGTCAAGATATCATTGTTTACCGGATAATTGGCGTTTCCGCCGTATAACCTTACATCATCATCTCTGTTGTTAAGATTTTCATCAATTACGGAATAAACCATATCAACCGTCAAAGGCTGATCGGCAACCGTGTAATTCAAGGTGCCGCGCAAAGCGTCAAATGATTTACGCACGCTTAAGTCGCCTAAGTCAGTTAAAGAAGCCTGTGTTATTGTCAAAGGTGAAGCGGGTGTGGCAATGCTATTGCCGTCAACATCACCGATGATCAGGTCATTTCCGAAATGAAGTTCCTGACGGCCTAAGGTCAATGTCAAAGGCGAATAAAGGAACTCTTTTAATACAGCATATGCCAAATCAAGGCTGATGCTGGATGTGATAGCGCTTCCGGTCGGTATCTGGGTAGCCCCATCGTTGTCTGTATAATATTCTTCACCCCAGATTCTTTCATTTAAGAGCCTTGTTACTACTGATACGTTGTCGGTTAACTCGGCATCTACTCTTAAACGGGCAACGGAATACAATACGTCCTGATGTCCACCGCAATTAACATCAGTATTACCCAATGCGAAATTATACCTATCTAACGCATTAATGGTAAGGTCTCCGCTTACTTTTACGTTCTGTACTTCAGCGTATGCAGGCACTACTAATGCCAAAGCAAGTATTGCCGCGCAGAACATAAGTAGTTTTTTACTCATTTACTACCTCCTTAAAGTTTTAAAAAATTCAGTAAGTATATTAAACTAGGTTCTTTTTCCTAGAAATTACCATTTATGTTATATCGCCGGGAGTTTGATAACTTTGACTTTTAATATCCACACCTCCTTTCCCGTCATGTTTAAAGTTACCTCTGGCGGTATAGCCATTTGTAGCACGTATATATTGTGTTAAATTTATCAAGAAAAGCCTGCTTTGTCAAGGTTTTTTTACAATTGCCACAATTCTGCCTCAAAACCACTTACTCTTAGCTCGTAACTCTTAGTTCTTAGTTCTGTATTTATGCGCCTGCCCGGAGTCGAACCGGGGGCCTTCTGCTTAGGAGGCGGACGCTCTATCCAACTGAGCTACAGGCGCATTAAAATGCAAAATGAAAAATTAGAATTTAATTAATGAAAAAACTGGCAGGCCTTTAAGCTTATCACGGCCGGATAAAGCAGTAAGTTCAATCAAGAAACATATTCCCACGATATCAGAAGATATTTTTTTGACTAAATCACAAACAGCCGCCACTGTCCCGCCGGTTGCCAAAAGATCATCTACGATTAAAATACGCGCGCCTTTAGCAAAAGCATCCTCATGGATTTCCAGGGTATCAGTGCCATATTCCAGGCTGTAGGTTATGCTGTGCGTTTTATAAGGCAATTTATTTTTTTTTCTCACCGGCACAAAGCCGCAGCCTAATTTATACGCGAGCACGGAACCAAGAATAAAACCGCGTGATTCTATGCCTACAACGCAATCTATTTTTTTATCTTTATAGTAATCATAGAGCATATCAATAGCCGCTTTAAACGCCTCCTTATCAGAAAGCAAAGTGGTTATATCCCTGAATAAAATCCCTTTTTTGGGAAAATCGGGTATGGCGCGTATAGAATTTTTTAGTTGTTCTATATCCATAAATTCTCCATTTTTATTTTTTAACTTCTTTGCAGCTTTCCCTCTTAATTAACTTCGTAGGCAAGAGCACCTTAATCGGAACCTGTTTTGCCTTTTTATTAACTATCTGGTACAAATTCTCTACGGCAAGCCTGCCCATTTCAGTTATCGGCTGCCTTACCGTAGTAAGCCCTAACGCGCTATATGAAAGAATAGGATTATCATCAAAACCGATAACAGATAACTGTTCAGGGACTTTTATGTTTTTTTTGCCGGCGACGCTTATCGCTTCAAGCGCCATGATGTCGCTGGCGGCAAATATAGCGGTAGGCCTGTCAGTTAGAGAAAGGAGTGTTTCTGCCGCCTGATGAGCAGGGGTGCGCAGAAAATTTCCCGTACGGATATAATTTAAATTGATAGGAATTTTATTTTGCGTAAGAGCAACCTTATAGCCTTCCAGCCTGTCTTTGCCTGCCTGTGTACTCAAATCTCCACTGATAGTGGCAATTTTTGTATGCCCAAGATTTATTAAATATTCCACTGCCTCAACCGCGGCATTCTTATTGTCAATAGAGATACAGTTTATGGGGTCTTTTAAATAATTATTCATCACCAGGCAGGGTATTTTCTTATCCAGCACCTTCTTAAGCGTCTTTACGTCACAATCGATATCAGCGAATAAAATTCCGTCCACATATTCAAGGTTAAGCGTCGGGGAATTAAGCCAGTCGACGTGAACCTTCTTTTCGGTGACATGGACAAGCAAGTCTATTTTCAGGCGGCTGGCGGCAAGAGAAGCCCCTTTTATAACCTCTGAAACATAAAAAGAATGCAGGGCATCCTCAAAACGCCTGACTACCAAAGCAAATACATGATGCAGAGATGTCTTCATATTATCTTAACTCCTCTTCCTGGTCTTCGATAAACTTACGGAGCTTCTTCAACGCCCTTTCTTCTATCTGGCGCACGCGCTCGCGGGAAAGCTTAAGATGCTTGGCCACTTCAGCTAAAGTATGAATGGTCCCATCTACAAGCCCAAAACGTAAATCCAGTATCTCTTTTTCGCGCGCCTCCATAACTTCCAGGATATCATTAATCCGCTCTTTGTTCATAAAACGGCTTAATTCCTTATCCGGGCTTACGGAATTTTCATTCTCAATCAGGTCTATCATCTGCCCTTCTTTTTCATCTCCGACCGGCGCCTCCAGTGAAGATATTTTTTTAATCCACATATTCACGCGCTCTACTTTTCTGGCGGAAATACGCATTGCCTTGCCAATTTCTGCGCTTGTAGGTATGCGTTTTAGTTTATGAGAGAGCTTTTCCGTAACCTTGCGGATTTTATTTATCTGCTCATTCATGTATACGGGGATACGGATAGTTTTTGCCTGGTCAAAGACAGAACGCGTAATTGCCTGCCTTATCCACCAGGCGGCATATGTCGAAAACCTGAATCCGCGCTTCGCGCTGAATTTTTCTACCGCGCGCATCAGGCCAACATTGCCCTCTTCAATTAAATCCATAAGAGGCACGCCTAAATAAGAATAACGCTTGGCAATGCTCACCACCAGACGCAGATTAGCGCTGATCATTTTCTTGCGCGCTTCCTCATCGCCTTTTTTGATACGGCGGCTTAGCTCTACCTCGTCTTTTGGAGTAAGAAGCTTGATTTTGCGCAATTGTTTAAAATAAGCCCTAATAGCGTCCATTCAATGAGCGCATCCGCCTACGGCGAGATTTGCGCGAATTATCTCCTCGCTTAAGCAAGGGGTAAATTCTCTCCGAGAATTTCCCCCTTAAGCTTCGGAGTAGGTTAGATCTTATCAATCGCGAACCTACCCGCAGCCTATCGGGGTAAATATCGAAGAGATTTACCCGATGTTTAGGCAAGGGAAAAGGTTAAATTTCCGTTCACTATCTACTTGCAACTCTCTACTTGCTTTTCAACGCTGCCTGTGCTGCCGCAAGCCTCGCTATAGGCACACGGAATGGTGAGCAGCTTACATAATTCATACCGGCGTTATGACAAAATTCTATGGAACGCGGCTCTCCTCCGTGCTCTCCGCAGATGCCGATCTTTAAATCACGCCGTGTTTTTCTGCCGCGTTCAATAGCCATTTTAATCAACTCTCCTATCCCTTCCTGATCAATGCTGGCAAACGGGTCATCATCTAAGATTTTCTTATTCAGGTACTCCCCGATAAAACCGCCGATATCATCACGAGAAAAACCAAAACCCATCTGGGTAAGATCATTGGTGCCGAAGGAAAAGAATTCGGCAACCTCGGCTATTTTTCCCGCTAAAATAGCCGCGCGCGGTATCTCTATCATAGTTCCCGCCATATGGGGAATATTCTTTAAATTATATTTTCGCGCCACCTCTTTATGTACGCGCTCGACTATCTTAAACTGATCAACCAGCTCACGCTCTGAACAAACAACCGGAATCATTATCTCGGGATGAACTTTGCGTTTATCCTTGATAAGCTCGGCTGCCGCCTCAAGGATTGCCCTAACCTGCATTTCCGTAACTTCCGGATAGGTCACCCCCAAACGTACGCCGCGATGCCCCATCATAGGGTTAGACTCACGCAATAAGTTAGCCCTGCTTTCCAATTCCTCCATGGAAATATTCAAACTCCCGGCTAAACTTTCAAGCTGTTCTTTCTGATGAGGCACAAACTCATGCAAAGGCGGATCAAGTAAACGTATAGTTACAGGGAAACCGTTCATCGCGCTAAGCGTGCCCTTTATATCATTCTTGACATGCGTGAATAATTCACCCAAAGCCTTGCGCCTTTCATCAGTAGTTTTTGAAATTATCATCTTCCTTAATTTAAACAAAGGCTCTTCTGAATTTTTCCCATAAAACATGTGCTCTGTCCTGAATAAACCTATGCCTTCTGCCCCGAAATTCCTGGCCTTCATAGAATCTTCCGGCGTATCGGCATTAGTGCGGATCTTAAGTTTGCGCACGGTATCGCAAAGTTTCAGAAACTGATTGAACAATGTGTTTTCCTGGGAAGCATCCATCATCGGAAGATGCCCTTCATAAACATTTCCTTTGGTGCCGTTTAAAGTGACCCAATCTCCTTCTTTAAACGTCTTTCCATCGACGCTAAAAGTTTTATTTTCATAATCAACATGCATAGCTCCGCATCCGACTATACAGCATTTGCCCCATCCGCGGGCGACAAGTGCCGCGTGCGAGGTCATGCCGCCGCGGGCTGTAAGAATTGCCTCGGCCGCGCGCATGCCCTCAACGTCTTCGGGATTTGTTTCCTCGCGAACCAAGATTACCTTCTTGCCGCTCTTTTTCCATTCAACCGCATCGTTGGCGCTAAAAACTACCTGGCCGCTTGCTCCTCCCGGACCGGCAGGAAGCCCTTTCGTTAACGGCTTTTTCTCTTTCTCAACATTAGGGTCGATTATAGGGTGAAGCAATTCATCTAACTGCGCGGGGGTTACTCGTTTGATAACCTCTTCTTTACCGATCAGTTTTTCTTTATACATATCCATAGCCATCTTAAGCGCCGCAGGCCCATTGCGTTTTCCTACTCTGCACTGAAGCATAAACAGGCGCCCGGTTTCTATGGTAAATTCGATATCCTGCATATTTTTATAATGCTTTTCCAGCCTTTTCTGTATATCAAAAAGCTCTTTGTATATCTTGGGCATCTTTTTTTCTAAAGTGGCCAAATCCTTGTTATGCTCGCTGGTAGAATACGCATTTATGGGAGCCGGAGTCCTAATGCCGGCGACAACATCCTCGCCTTGAGCGTTAATCAGATACTCGCCGTAAAACTTATTATCGCCGTTTCCGGGATTTCTGGTAAAAGCAACACCTGTAGCGGAAGTTTCCCCCATATTGCCAAAAACCATAGTCTGCACATTAACCGCCGTACCCCACTCGTCGGGGATACCTTCTATTCTACGGTAAGAAATTGCCCGCCTGCCGTTCCATGAGGAAAATACCGCGTTTATCGCTCCCCATAATTGCTTGACATGGTCTTCGGGAAATTCCTTGCCTAAAACTTCTTTGACCTTCAGCTTAAAATCACGGCAAAGCTGTTTTAAGTCATTCTCATCTAAGTCCGTATCCAGGGCTACACCTTTCTGCTTCTTAAGCTTATGCATTATACGCTCAAGCTGTTTGCGTATACCCATATCATCTTTTGGTTCAATGCCTGCCGCTTTCTCCATTACTACGTCGGAATACATCATGATCAAGCGCCTATAAGCATCATAAACAAAGCGCGCGTTCCCACTCATCTTTATAAGCCCGGGAATAGTTTTTTCGGTCAGGCCGACATTTAATACCGTTTCCATCATTCCAGGCATAGACGCCCTCGCGCCGCTTCTGACAGAAACCAAAAGCGGATCATTGGCGTCGCCGAATTTCTTAGCCATTAATTTTTCAATTTTTTTAAGGGCCGAATCTAGTTGTCCGCTAAGCCCCTGAGGATATTTCTTTTTATTTTTATAATAATGAGTACATACCTCGGTAGTAATCGTAAAACCGGGAGGAACAGGAAGTTTGAGATCCTTATGGCCTGCCATTTCAGCAAGGTTTGCGCCTTTACCACCCAAAAGATTTTTCATGCTTCCGTTTCCGTCTGCTTTTCCTCCGCCAAAACTGTAAACATATTTCTTTACCATTTTCTTTAAAACCCTCCTTCTTAAGTATTAAGTATTGAGTATTGAGTATTACGCAATACGCTATGCGCCATACAAAATACAAAAAAACTAGTTATTTAATTTTTCTAATAGATATTCCTTCAGCCTGTCTATTCCTATCCTTTTCTGCTCCATCGTATCCCTTTCTCTCACCGTCACCTGTTTATCTTCAAGCGATTCTACGTCCACGGTAACGCAATAAAGCGTCCCCACCTCATCCTGCCTGCGGTAAAGCTTGCCGATAGCGGCTGTATCGTCATAGATACAAACAATATGCTTTTTAAGGCCTTGTGTTATCCTCCTTGCCAACTCGATAATCTCGGGCCGGTTTTTTAAAAGCGGCAATACCGCTGTTTTTACCGGAGCCAATTCCCTGCTTAATTTCAAAACTACGCGTATCTTACCCCTGACGTCCTCTTCATGATAAGCGTCAGTTAAAAACGCCAAAAGGCTCCTATCCACTCCTCCGGAAGGTTCAATTATATAAGGGAAAAATCTTTCTTTCGCCGTATCATCAAAATACCGTAAATCTTTACCGCTGTATTCAGCATGGCGCTTCAGGTCAAAGTCAGACCTGTTGGCTATGCCTTCAAGCTCAGACCAGCCGAAAGGAAAATTATATTCTATGTCGGTACAGGCAAGGGCGTAATGCGCAAGCTCTTCTTTGCCGTGAGGCCGCTTGCGTAAATTTGCCTTATTTAGCCCAAGAGCTATATACCAATTGAAACGGTTCTCTATCCATTCTTCCAATTTTTTATCGGCGCCATTAGGATTAACAAAATACTCTATCTCCATCTGTTCAAATTCGCGCGTGCGGAAGATGAAATTTCCCGGGGTAATCTCATTACGAAAAGATTTGCCGATTTGCGCAATGCCAAAAGGCAGCTTCGGATGGCGGGAATCCAAAATATTAGCGAAATTAACAAACATCCCCTGCGCGGTTTCCGGCCTTAGATATAACAGGTTCGCCGTATCTTCAACCGGCCCCTGATGCGTTTTGAACATTAAGTTAAAAGGCCGTGCTTCGGTAAGCTCGCCTCCGCATTCCGGGCATTTGCTTTTATTTTTCAAATCCTCGGATTTTAAACGCTTCTTGCATGATTTACAATCGCTTTTTAAGTCAAAAAAATTATCGATATGGCCGGAGGCCTCCCAAGCTTTAGGGTGCATTAAAATTGCCGCATCCATGCCATAGATATCATCGCGCGCGTAAACATTCGCCTGCCACCAGGCGCGCTTTAAATTATTCTTAAGCTCTACGCCATACGGCCCGTAATCCCACGTATTTGCGAGCCCTCCGTAAATATCCGAAGACTGAAAAATAAAACCGCGCCTCTTGCACAAAGAAACCACTTTATCTATTTTTTTTGAATCCATAATTATTGTTTCGCCTTGGATCTGACAACTTCAAAACCTATATAATAACCGTAAATCCTATTTTGTCAAGGGCAGGCCAAATTTAAAACCGGCCAAACCAGCCGCTGCCGCATAATTTATTTGCTTAAAATCTCCACGACTTTTTTATTATCGTTTGATGAAATTACCAGCTGACAGTCACAAGAACAATCACAGGTCGTGCCGTAAATATATTCCAAATCCACTCCGGAAGATTTTATTTTATCGGCTGCCTCAGATAAAGCCCCAACTTCATTTATAATCTTAAGCAAAACCACTTCTTTTTCCGTGGCAACATAACCCTTGCCTTTCAAGGCTTTTAACACAAGCTCTTCTTTTTCCCTGTCGGCGATAACCATAAACTTAGCCTCATTATTTTTGCCGTATGCCGCGATATCTTTAATATTAATATTATTATCCCTGAACGTATCGACAATCTCAGCCAGCATGCCGGCCTTATTTTCCGTACTTATTAAAAATTCTTTTACTATTTCGGCTCTTGCTATAATTTAATCCTCCCTTTTATTTTTTCAACTTGTCGATTTCTTCCTGTTTTATGCTGAAAGTATGCTCTTTAGCGGGGAATAGGCCATTCTCAACATCTTGTTTATAGGCTTTAACCCCATTCAGAATATGCTCTGATAAATTAACGTATTTTTTTACAAACTTCGGCGTAAACCGTTCAAATAAACCAAGCATATCATGAGCAACTAAAACCTGCCCGTCACAGGCTCCACCCGCGCCGATACCTATGGTCGGAATCTTAATTTTTTCGGTAATTATCGCGGCAATCTTGTCCGGTACGCATTCCAGCACAATGGCAAAGCAGCCTAATCTTTCCAAATCCAAAGCCTGGTTTATTAATTTCTGGGCAGCACCGGCATCTTTACCCTGGACCTTAAAACCGCCTATTTGCTGCGCTGTCTGCGGTGTAAGCCCTATATGCCCCATGACAGATATGCCGGCTTTAATAATTTCTTCCGTAACTTTAAGGCAGTCATCAAACCATTCCAGCTTTACTACATCGCAATTAGCCTCTTCAATAAATCTTTTGGCATTTTTAACCGACTCGCTCCTGTTAACCTGGTATGATTCATAAGGCATGTCGCCGATAACCAAAGCGCTTTTTACGGCACGCGTCACTGCTTTGGCGTGATGAAGCATTTCAGCCATGCCAACTTTAGTCGTGGAATCCAGGCCTAAAACTACGTTAGCAACCGAATCTCCCACCAAAATCATGTCTATTCCCGCCCTGTCTATTAATGAAGCCAGCGGATAATCATAGGCGGTAAGCATGGTGAGTTTGCGTTTACCTTTAGCATCGCGAATATCATCAATAGTTATCTTCATATCTTCTCCCAAGAATGTAAAATTTAAAATGTAAAATATAAAATTCAATTCTGCATTCTACATTATACATTCTGCATTTTTATATATTTATCTATTTCCTCTGCCGCGCGCTGGCCGGCTCCCATCGCGGCTATCACGGTATCGGCTCCGGTAATTATATCTCCGCCGGCAAAAACACCGGGGATTGATGTCTGAAAATGCTCATCAACGTAAATCGTACCCTTAGAAGTTATCTTTAGACCGGGTGTCGCCCCGGTTAATAAAGGATTGGGGCTTTGCCCAACAGCTACTATTACCGTATCAACCTTTAATATAAAATTCGAGCCGTCTATCGCGATAGGCTTGGCACGGCCTGAGGCATCCGGCTCACCCAGGCGCATCTTTATACATTCAAGCCCTGAAACACCGCCATTACCGTCATCTAAAATCTCAAGCGGCTGGGTAAGCAAATTTAAAACCAGCCCTTCCTCTTTGGCGTTAGCAATTTCTTCGGCCCGCGCCGGCATTTCTTTTTCGCCGCGGCGGTAAACAAGCACCACTTGGCTTCCAAGGCGTATAGCGCATCGCGCGCAATCAAAAGCAACATTACCCGCGCCTATCACCGCAACATGAGCGCCGATATTTACCGGCGTGGCATATTCGGGAAATTTATAGGCTTTCATAAGATTAACACGCGTCAAAAATTCATTGGCAGAATAAACGCCAGCGAGATTTTCACCGGGTATGCCTAAAAACTGAGGAAGGCCGGCGCCGGTACCGATAAAAACAGCGCCATAGCCATGTTTAAACAAATCTTTAATTGTTAAAGTCCTGCCTATAAGCGTATTGGTTTTTATTTCTACGCCGAGGCTTTTTATATACTCTACTTCATCCTGGACTATTTTTTTAGGTAAGCGGAATTCCGGAATGCCATAGACGAGCACACCCCCTGCTAAATGCAGCGACTCAAAGAGCGTAACTTCATAACCCATTTTAGCAAGCGCGCCTGCCGCAGTCAAGCCCGCCGGCCCGCTGCCTACTACAGCAATCTTTGTGTATTGAGTATTGTGTATTGAGTATTGTGCTGGCGATGCATTATCCTTAACTCGCGCCCCTTCTTTCAGCTCCCAATCTGCGGCGAACCTCTCAAGCGCTCCAATATTCACTGGTACTTTCTTTTTGCCTAAAATACAAGCGGCCTCGCACTGATTTTCCTGAGGACAGACCCTTCCGCAAACTGCCGGCAGAGAATTTTTTTCTTTCAGCTTTAAAATAGCTTCCTTGAATTTCGATTCCTTAATCAATGAGATAAACGCCGGTATGTCTATCGCAACGGGGCAGCCTTTAACGCATACCGGATTCTTACATTCAAGACAACGCTTTGCTTCGACGGCTGCCTCTTCTTCCGTAAGGCCAAGCGCTACTTCAAAAAAATCCTTAATTCTTTCTTTTGGAATACGGTGTTTCATTTAATGAGGCCATAACTTATGGAGGCGAAGCCGACATAAGTTATTTGGCCGAATTATCCCGAAGCCTATCGGGGAAATATCGAAGAGATTTCCCCGATGTTTAGGCGAGGGAAATGACCCCGTAACTTAGCGGGCAACCAACCAAAGAATTAAAATATAAAAGCATGCTCATTATTATGCTCATCAAATTCGATAAATCCTACCACGCTTACATTTTTTCCAAGGCTCTCTGAATTAACGGTAAAATTGACTCAGCTTCATTCTTCGCCAACCTGCCAAGTTTCGCGAAAATCCACTCGCCTGACGCTCTCTTTATCTGGCGGGTAATCTGTAATTTAGGCTCCGCGTTATTGTAAGAAAATAAACTTACGGTTATTTTGGTATTTCCGGAATCCAGGCTTTCAGAAAATACTTCTTTGTCAAGATTCTTATCGTATGGCATAACTACTCCTTTCACAGAAGGTGAAACACCCACATTTCCTCTAAATGTGGGGCGTACTCACAGACGACGAAACACCCATATCTTAATGCGGGGTGTATTCATATTTAATCAACTTATTGTTTTTATCAAAATAAAGCCTTACTCTTTTACCGCTGAAATACTTAAACGGCTCTATAAAAATCAAAATTTTGCTTCCCGGCGGCTCATTGATATCTTTTATTAAAGTCGGCGCGCCATATAGAGAAGATATTTCTTCCACGCTTGAGCCCAAAGAAAGCTTAGCGCCTCTTACATCCGCTGATAACGCATTGAATTTTTTTATTTCCGCTTTAGCCGCCTTCTCCTGCGCGCCTTTCTCATCGCTAAAATCTTTTAATACGGCAATTGCCTGCGCCCTGTCATGGCGGAAACAGCCGGAGAGCAAAATTACCGCGATACATAAAAAAATAACCTGTTTCATGTTAAAGTAGCGTTATTTTATAATCCCGGTATATTAATTCCGGAAACTTCCTTCATCTTGCTGGCAGCCAGATTTTGCGATTTTCTTACCGCCTCATTAAAACAGGACGCCAGGTCCCGGCAGAGATCGGTTTTATTTTCTTTTACTATCAACGCATCGGCTATCTCAAGAGATTTGATTTTTTGGTCGCCGCTAATTACTATCTTAATTTGGCCGTTATTTGATTCTACTTCCACGATTGAAGATTCCAGCTCTTTTTTAACCGCCTTCATTTTACCCTGTAATTCAAATAACTGCTTCATTTTATCAAACATAGCTCTTCCTTTCATGATAACTCCAGCTCTTTCAAAAATCTTATTATATTATAAATTTAAATATTTGAACAGGATTTTTTGATGAGAAAAACGGGGCTGGTAATAATCATGGCAAAAATTATAACCCTAAAAATTTTATCGCTCCTCCGCAGATAAAAATTATCAACCCTGCCAAGGCATGGGAATATCTTTCAAGCCAATTAAATTTCAGCCAGGACAATCCGTATGAAAACATAAACACCAGCGCGAGCATAGTGGAAATAGTGGTTACCGCAAACGCTCCGGTTACTGCTATTACGCTAATAATACTGCCCTTAGCGGCAGGGTACATCAGAATCGGTATCAGCGGCTCGCAGGGGCCGAATACAAAAATTGTGAAAAGAATCCATGGGGTAATATTAGCTCCTTTGGCATCACGAGAAACCTCGTGTAAATGGACATGCCCTCCCGCGATATGGCTATGGGTATGTTTATGGGATTTCTCATTATCATGCGCGTGCGCATGAACATGCGGCCTGCTGCGGAGAGCTACCCGTAATCCCCAGATAAAATAAGTAAAACCAAAAATCAAAAGAAACCAGGCAGCGATATCTCCGCGAAATGACTCAATAGACTCAAGCCTGAATACAGCTATGCCCAAAGCTATGCCGATAAAACCCAATACCACAGAACTTAATACATGGCCCAGGCCGCATAAAAATGTGATTAGGCCTGTTTTAAATAAACTCCATTTTCTCGCCTTAGACATCGCGATAAAAGGCAAATAATGATCCGGCCCCAATACGGTATGTATAAACCCTATGCTCAAAGCCGTCCATATTAAAATGATTAATTCTTTTGACATGTTATTTATTCTCCAATAATTTTTACCAAGGCCCTTTTTTTACGCCTTCCGTCAAATTCCCCATAAAAAATCTGCTCCCAGGGGCCAAAATCAAGCCTGCCTTCAGTTATAGCCATAACCGCTTCTCTTCCCAATACGGTTCTTTTTAAATGCGCGTCCGCGTTATCCTCGCCGCTTAAATTATGACGGTATTTTTCCGGGCTGTAAGGCGCGAGTTTATCCAGCCAGCTTAAAAAATCACTATGCAGGCCATCCTCTTGGTCGTTTACAAATACGCTGGATGTTATGTGCATCGCACTTACCAGACAGAGGCCTTCTTTTACCCCGCTCTTTTTAACAGCCTCTTCTACGCTGGGCGTAATATTTATTAATTCAACCCTCTTCTTTGTATTAAAATACAGGTATTCTCTGTAAGACTTCATAGATATTATCTGCGGAATCCGTAACAATCCGCGATATCCGAACAAATTGTTTCTAAAACTTTATTTTTGCCCCTAACAATAAAACCAGCGATATTACTATCAAATGCAATATCCAAAACCCCGGCTTGCCTATGGCGAAATATTTCATCAGCCTCATATCACACCTCGTACGGATAGAACAACACCTAAAGAATAAACTGTGCCGATCGCTATAAAATGAAGCAGCCACCAGCCGTCAAAGAGAAACCTGAAATTTTGCGGGAATTTATAATTCAAGGTTGTCCTTTCAGGATAATAACCGTTAAATATAGCCCTGGCAACAAAAAATTTAGACAAAAGCATCAAAGAATCCGCCAGCGTGGTCGTAAATAAAACCTTAAAAATTGTAATTCCCCCCTGCCAATTGACAATAGACAAATGGCTCATTATGATTATGCCGAAAATTACGCTAACGCCGGCTAAAAGATAGGCTAAATCAGCGGTATCTTTTCGCCAAAACAAAAAGGGTAAAAGAATAACCGTCAACAATCCAAATGCCGGCGGTATCAAATACTCCCATTCCAATACGCCATCCTCAAAAACCGGGTGTATCCGCAAATGCAGCAATAAACCGCCTAAAGACAAAAACACCAGCGCTAATATAAGCCCTTTAATAGGCTTGCTTTCCATATATCCTCCATAATAAATCCTGCGCGCGCGCAAGATAAAAAAACAGCCGATTAACAATTTTGATTATACCACGAAATAAAGTTAGCGCAAAAGGTAAATTAGGAAGGTTTAATGACAGGATTCTTCGCCAAAGGCCTAGAGCTTAAATTTTTCTATTTCTTTCTCAAACTCCAAGCTAACCGCTAAAAGCTTCTTCTTTAAATGCGCCAATTCATCATAGGAAAGCTTATCCAGATTATTTATCTGTTCCGACAAATCGCGCAGTTTCGCTAATGAACCGTCAAACTCTTTGAGGCGTAAATGCAGCCCTTTGATAATATGGTTTATTATTTCTGCCAGCTGATGGATTGTATCTTTTTTGCGAAAATGTACTTTTAAAGTCAAATCGCCATTCGCCACTTTTTCGGATATGTGTTTTAAGCGGTATATCGGGCCTGCCACGGAATGCGTAAAATTTATTACCATAAAAGCCGAGCCTAGGATGGCAATCAGGTTAATTAAAATCAGCGACGGCAGGAGAAGATGCATGGTTGTCTTTATTACCGAATGCGCCTGAAAAAATTCCCGGGACAAATTTTTGTTTCCGATAAAGTAAAATACCACCCCTGAAACAAGCATAATAATAAACAGGATCAGGTATGTCTTTACGATTAATCCAGGCTGGGGGCTATCTTTTAAAAAATAGTTTCTTCTCTTAAAGCTCTTATTTTCCATCTTATCTCCCTTCCAAAGCAATGATAATCAATACTACCTACTCTTATTTTAAAAGTCTTCATGGCAACTTAAACATAGCTCCATATTATTTTTAAAAGGGACAAGCTGCTTAAAATCCGTACCGTGCATCCTATGGCATGTGGAAACACAGGTCATCGTATCATTGGTATTAGGGTCAGTAATCCCGCTGCCAATAGGATGAGAACGCCCGAGGTTTTCCTCCGGATGGCACCCTGCGCATACATCTATTTGGGGCTTATCGCCTTCTATATGTTCTTCGGCGTCGTAATCAATATGACAAGCACGGCACTTATGTTCTCTTATTAACGGATGGACAAAATTTCTTTGCGGGCCAAGTGCCGGATCATGGCATTTAATGCAGTCCTCTCCGGAATTTAAAATTTCCTGGCTAATGCTATAGGAAATAACCGCTACAAGCGATATCAAACAAAATATAATTATTTTCCCGGAAAATCTTGTCATGATTATATATTAAAATTGTTTTTTTACACGCTCATACTCTCTTTTGTAATCGCTTTTTATTTTTGCCTTTGAATCTTCTGTTTTAGGCGCTATCGCGCTTGAGGAATCTTTTGACGCCGTTTTTACGCTTTCCATTGCCTTATCCATGACATCTTCGCGTAAGGCAGGCTTAATATCCAAAACGGTATTTTCTAATTCCTCGTCTGGGACATCCTCCAAAATAACGCTTCGTTTTAACCCGGTAAGCGCGCTCCTCTTGCTTTTTGCCACTTTAAGCAAAGAATTAACAATGTTCTTTATAATAACATCTGTCAATTCGCTGATAGAGTCAATTCTGCCCATCCCAAACACAGTTACCCTGTCATCCCCTCTGCGATGGTGATTCGCGGCCCAGATTATCTCGGCGTCTTCAGTAGAGACTAACCTCGCGTTAATCGACACTTCCGGCACAAATACTTTTTCTCCAAGTAAAGTGCTGGAATCAATCTTATACTCTTCTACCGCGCCCATAAGCAAGGCTTCTACATCAATCAGCCGGCCGATTTTTTTAATTTCCTCTACCGAGAGGCCCTCATCCTTGCGCACCTTGGCTTCCTTCAAAGCCCTTTGCACTTCCCCCATTTCAACAACATTAAAATAATGCGTATTGAGAAGATGCGTTATCAATGAATAGGCTATCCTTTGATCAGCTTCCTTTTCTTTACTGAGATTTGTAAAAGGCACTATGGCAACCTTTATGTACTTAGAGCGCGAGAAATGCTTAGGCCGCCAATAACTTGATGGCCCGCTCGCGCAGCCAATAAAGAAAGTAACCAGCAGCCAGTAACTCGTAACCAGTAATATTTTGCATTTCATGTTCTTATACATTCAATCCTCCCATATTTAATCCGTATGCATCCGTATATATTATCCGCCATAATCCGTATTCCTAATTATGGCAGGTTTGGCAAATACTATCAATATTATGTATTAAAATTTTATCAAAAATTGAGCCGTGCGGCCTGTGGCAATCCATACACGCTACAGTGCCGAACGGATGGTCCGCGTTTTTACCCGCGGGATGCCTGCCTCCTTCTATGGCCACGTCGGCATGGCAATCCGCGCAAACCCTATCGCCGTCTTTTTTTAGCATTTTATCAAATTGCCAACCGTGCGGATTATGGCAATCCGAACATTTAATTTGCCGCTCTCTTAATGGATGCGGATAGGGGTATTTAAATTCCAGCTGCTGCTGAGGATGGCATGAAAGGCATTTTTCAATCTGCTCTTCAATATCCTGGCTTATGGTACTTATCTTATGCAGCAGATGGCAATCGGAACATATCAGGCCTGAAGAGGCATGCTCCGACTCGCTAAAAATCCGGCCCTGGTCATCATGGCAGAAGGCGCAATCTATAGATAAATCATCTCTAAAACCGTCAATATCGCTTACCGGAGCATCTACAGCAGTCAAATGAACAACATGGCACCTAAAACACGCTATATCATCATGCAGATTAGCAACCGCCCTGAATTTATCGCGGACATCTCTTTCTTTTTCCGTATGACAAAGCAGGCATACGGCATTTGCCTTTTTTAACGCGTAATTAGCGGGATTAATTATATTGCCTTTTTTATCGCTTTCGCTTAAATGTTTTTTAACATCACCATGGCAGGCAGCACAATCAATCTCCGCTGAGTGTAAAGTTAAATCAAAACTTTCAACTTCTATTTGATGACAGCCGCGGCAGTCATCATTAAGATTCTTTAGCCCTTCGGCAAAGGCAGTATTTTTATCTATAAAAAACGCAAGCTGCAAAGAAACAAATATAAAAATCAAAAAAATAATAGATCTGTATTTTTGATTTTCAATATTCGGTATTTGATATTCCATCAGAACCTCATGGATAAAATACTCTCCAGCGTGGTGGAGTCATAGCTATTCGCCGCCATCTCTTTATCGCTGAAATCTATTAAGGAAAACCTGAAACTCAATACCGCGTTTTTTGTAAATCTGTATTTAATATTACTCAACACCGTTGTTTTATCTAAGGCATTAACTCCTGCTACATCCCGCTTCTGGAGGCGCAAGGAAAAATCAAATTTTCCAATATTGTAAAATACCGCTACATCAAATAAATCTTCATTTGAAGCAGACGCTCCGCTTGAATCAATAAATTCATACTCAGTAGAAAGCTTCAGGTTATCAAAAATCCGAGCATTGAATTCTATCGAGCTAAGCAGCCGTTTTGCCAAAGCAGAAGCGGAAGATCCGCTGGTTTCCTGCAGGCTGCTACGGGCAACTACATCAAGAAATGAAAAAAGATCGATATTTAAATTTGAACTTAGGGTATCTGTCTTTGTAAACGCCCCCGTTGAAGGATTATCGGTTTTACTTGTATCCGCCTGAAAATAGAAAGACAGCTTTTCGCCTCCCCTATACTGAAGGGATGCCAATATAGATTTTGTATCAGATTCCGTCAAAGAAGTAAAGGTATTTTTTTGTGTTGTATTCGTGTAATTCGTGCTTAGCCGGATACTTGTTAACGGCTCAAACGCGATATCGGCATAAACTTTTGTATTTTTGATATTTTCAGCCGCTGAACTACTTGACTTATCCGACACTTCATATCCCGATTGCAGGTCAAGCTCGCTTACCGGCTTAATTCTTAGGCGGACTTTTTTTTCGTCAATCTCGGAAACAATGGAGGAAGAATCTCTGTTTTTATCTTCGTCCTCTTTTTTATAGTTAAGCTGTAAGTCAACCTGTTTTACAGGAATAAAATTAAGTATAACCTCATCAGAGGTATTGGTTATGTCTTCGCCGGTATTTGTATCTTCGTCTTCCCGGATATTAAAACGATTACGCAATTTTAATTCATTTAAGGGCTTTAACTCAAGTTCAAGGCGCGAGTTACGGGAATTTAACTCCGTACTTCTATCTAAATCCTCATCCTTGCTCTCTTCAAAAAAACCGGAAATACCAAAATACTTTACCGGACGATAAGAAAGATTAAAATTCAAATCCGTGGAACTGATGTCGCTGCGTACGCCCAAAAGGTCATCAAAGTCAGATTTTCGGTATTCGCTTTCAAAACTCAAAGGCCCCCTATCAGAACGAAAACGCAAAATTTGCGTTTTGGTTTTTTCTCCGGTAACAGTGCCAAGAAGCAAATCATTCCTCTCGTTTTGATCTAAAATATACTCAAATTCTGATACGCTGTCCAGAGCAAGCCGGCCGTCATACTTTTTACGTATTGTATATATCGGGGATTGCGGCTCAGTAGTGGCTGAAAAGAATATCTCTTCATCGGTTTCTCTAGTTGTCTCTGTTTCTATGCGTAGAATCCTGCCGTAATCAAAACGCACCTTATCTTCAAAATCCGCATCATTTTGCCTGTATTTATCCTGCGTGGACACTCCTAATTCGGCATCAAGCAACCCGTCTTTTAATACCCCTCCTTCTAAATAAAACTTATACTCCTGGGAAAGATTCGCTCCGGTTGATGACAAGGCTGGTTCCGGATCGCGCTCAAAATCACTGAATTTATATTCGGATTCGGCATTAATATTTAAATTCTCTGCCGGATTCGCATAAGAACTTTTGCAAAGAAATAAAAAAGCGCATAAAAACACCCCTAAAAATAGTAATATCCCTTCTACCTCGTTAATTTTACATTCTACATTCTGCATTATATATTCTAAACATTAATGACAGCTCATACCTAAAGCTGAAGTATCGCATGAATTTTTACCGTTATTATATCCGCCGGATGGATCCCAATCATTTACTGTTATTTCCTCATGTAAAAGAGCCCCCCGCTGCATGCCTCCGGTTCCGTCGCTGGAATGCGCATCATGACAGTTTTGGCATCCAAAATTTTTATCCTTGTGCTCTGCATGCAGGTTCTTGCTGCCGTCTTCGGTAAAACCGCTATCCAGATAATTTTCATCGCTTAATTCTGAAGCTATGTCCTTTGCGCCCATGCGTGAACCATCGTGGCAGGAAAGGCAAAAATCATCATAAACTGCCGTTCTCTGGCGGTATGACGCGCTTGAAAAAGGCCTGGGCATGAGCAGAGGATCTTCCGGGTCGCTAATGATATTCAGCTTTGTAACTACATGCGGATTATGGCAGTCAAAACATTCTACCCTGCCGCCTGCGAATTCTTCATCGTCAACTTTATGATGAGAAAATGCCCCTCCGACGCCGTCTCGGATATTCCCAAATTCATTTTCCAGTCCGGAGTGACAAATAAAACAAAGCTTTTCCTCGTCTTCCCTGTTCATCTTTAAGTCGTTCTTTTCGTGCGGATTATGGCAGTCTATGCAAAGCTTATCGCGCTGCGTGCTGTAATGCGCCGAGTAATTCGCGTTGTGGCATAAATAACATAAATCCTTATTGTCCCCATGCGGATTGTGGCAGTCTATGCAAAGTTTGTTTTGGATGCCGTGCTCGGAAGATAAATAAACATTCTTTCCGGGATAAATTCCTTCTGAATAACTATGGCAGGCAAAACATACGCTATTATCGTTTCCCGTAACATTGGCGCTGTTAATTACATCTTTAATCAAGTAGGGTTTAGTCATGGACGCATGATGTTCATGGCAGGAATTACAAGGCTCATCTATGCTTATTTTACCGTGGCCGGTAAATTCATAAGCGCTGGATAAATCTACAGGCACATTCGCCGCCCCGCCTAAAGTAACCGGGCTGTTATCATGGCAGGAAAGGCAAAAATCATTAATTTTAACTCCGGTGTACACATGGGAATCCGCCGAGTCTGGATCTTTCAAGGTTATGTCCGGCCAACTATCAAGATTACCGTCTATATGGCTGCTGCCCAAATCATGACAGACAACGCACTCGCTATCGCTTCCTAAAGGATGACGGGAATAGCCGCTTATAAATTCTTTTTCCGTGTCCGGGGCTGCCACTGCGCTGGCCGAAGAATGGCAATCATAACAAGCTATCTGCCCATTGTCAACAGCCTTGCGGTCTATAACTACATGAGAATTATTATTATGCATAGCATGATGGCACATATAACATTTTTGTCCCTGGCCGTGTGAAGCAAAAACATGGCTGGCAGCAAAAAGACAGACAATAAAAACAAATATAGGTAATAAAGTTTTTATGCTTTTCATTTTTCTTTTATCTCGCCTAATTCATAACTCACTGCCAACAACCGCATTACATCTGATGACAGTTAAGGCATAACGAGCTATCCGTAATGCTCATGCGCAATAGAGGGCTTGCCACGCCCTTTCGATGCACCGAATGGCATGTTTCGCATATCATATCGGATGAATTTGCCGGATAATCTATCCCGTAATATGCGTCATCATCTATAGCATTGCCCGCAGGCGTCAAAGACGCATCAATCGGAGGATAGGCTCCGAAAGCAATATTTACCGGATGCCCATTACCGATTTTAGGCCCATAGGTTTCATTAATCGCCTCGTGACAATATGCGCAGTATCCGGAATCGGTATTTTGGTTACGTAATATAAAAGGATTATTAGGATTATTCGGCTGATGTACATCATGGCAGTCATGGCAATCCACTATGCCCCAATTTCCTCCGGCAGTCAAATTAGCGGGATGCTTATTGCCGCCTGTCGTCGCCTGCTGCATCGCAGGATGACAAGATATACAAAATGCGCTATCGGTGTTATCAATACGCAAGATAGGTTTAGATACCGATGGCGTAGAATAATTCGCTCCGGCATGAGCTTCATGGCAGAATTTACAACTGCCTAAACTCACGATGCTTTGCATATGATCATAATGGCAGCTATAACAGCCGGAGCCAAACCTTTTGGGATGGGCGCCGTCATATACGCCATAATTAAAATGGTTTCCTGAATTCGTATAATCACCCAGCCCGCCAGCGTTTACCGCAGCATTATGGCAACTGGCGCAATAATAGTTCTCGGTTAAGCCGACATTCATAAACTTACCGTTAGTATTATCGTGCACAGAATGGCACATATCGCAATCCTGGCCGGCAGGCATAACGTGCTGCTGCAGCGAAGCATTAAATACCGTTGATAAGCCTATATTGGTCACTGTCCCGTCGTGGCAGGTATAGCACATATTGCCTATGGTTGTTGACGGGCCGCTGGTGAGTTGAGCCTCATTTGCCCAGTCAGACCAGATTTTATCACCTTTGGCCTGATGAGGAATATGGCAATAAGCGCATACCTCCTGGCTAGTGCCTTTACCCTGTGTGTACATATCATGGACTGTCCCAGACACCCCCGCAAAACTTAAATCATAAATCAAAAAAAATAAACTGACGGCTAAGGGAATTTTAAAATAAGTCACGGTTTTAGATTTTTTATTTTTCATTTTTAATTTCATCATTTATCCGTGTGGCAGTTTAGGCACAATGCCGAATTAGTATTGGTTATTCTAAGTAGTTTAGTCCCCGCATCATCAACTCTGCGGTGTGTTCCATGACACGTCTCACAAATAAGATTAGCTGAATTTAATGGATAATCAACTCCGTCTTCTCCGTCATCATCTATTGCATTCGCAGCGGGCGTACCAGCCGCAGCAGAGCCATCAGTCGGAACTATACTGCCAAAAGGAATCTGATGCGGATGCGAAACTCCTATCTCAGGCCCGGCTGTATTATCGTGGCAATTAATACACATTGCCGAATCAACATTAGTATCCGTTAATATAAAAGGATGGTTCGT
Organism: Candidatus Ghiorseimicrobium undicola; assembly: GCA_002796125.1. Classification (GTDB taxonomy): domain Bacteria; phylum Omnitrophota; class Gorgyraeia; order Ghiorseimicrobiales; family Ghiorseimicrobiaceae; genus Ghiorseimicrobium; species Ghiorseimicrobium undicola. Next base: position 29,028 of record PCWA01000035.1, on the reverse strand, counting down.
AACACCGGGCTGGTGCGGATCGTGGCAATCATGGCAAATAACCTTTCCCCAGTTGCCAGCTGCCGCAAGGTTTGCCGGATGTTTATCACCACCGCTTGATGCCTGAATCTTATATGGATGGCATGAGGCACAATACTGACTATCAGTATTGTCGGCTTTTAAAATCGGATTAGGCACTTGCGCGGTTGAATAATTAGTCCCGTCATGTGCTTTATGGCAAAAATTACATCCCCTGCAGTCAAATTGAGAATAATGCACGCGTTCATGACAAGCCGTACAGAATGCGCCGGTGGGTGAACCATTTATATTATGAGCGGGCGTAGACGCCCAATAACTGGGATGATTTCCAGCTGAAGTCATATCGCCAAGCCCCCCAGCATTAACTATTGCATCATGGCAGGCGGCGCAATATGTTTGCTGTTTCTTTACAACATTCATAAACTTTCCGTTCGTATTATCATGCACGCTATGGCACATATCGCAATCCTGCCCGGCAGGTATTTTATGCTGCTGCCGGGAAGCGTTAAACGCTGTCGATAAACCCACATTAGTCACTGTCCCATCATGGCAGGTATAGCACATATTACCTATGGCGGTTGATGGACCGCTGGTTAATTGCGTCTCATTGCCCCAGTCGGACCAGATTTTCTCTCCTGCGGCCTTATGCGGCATATGGCAATAGCCGCAGGGGTTCGGGTCTGTTCCCTTACCTAAAGAATACATGTCATGGACTGTCCCGGACACCCCGGCGAAACTTAAATTATAAGCCAGAACTATTAAACTAATGGCTAAGGGAATTTTCAAATAACCTGCAGTTTTTGATTCTTGATTCTTCATTTTTAATTTTTAATTCTCGTACTCGATACTCTATACTCAATACCCAATACTCTATACTTACTTGTCCGTGTGGCAGTTTAAGCACAATGCCGAATTAGTATTGGTTATTCTTAAAAGTTTTATTCCGGCATTATCCGCTTTGCGATGCACGCTATGACAGGTTTCGCATATCATGCTGGCGGAATTAGCGGGATAATCAGGGTAAGTATCCGGATCCGAATGTCCATCATCATAATCATTATCATTTATTTGATTACCCGGAGGGGTACCTGTCTGCGGCGAAGCATCTACAGGAACAATAGTGCCAAAACTAACTTGATTAGGATGAGAATGCCCGATGTCCGGGCCGCTGGAACCGTTATGACAATCAATACACATCTGCGAGTCTATATTGCTGTCCGTCAATAGATACAGCTGGTTTGTTATCCCGGGCTGATGCGGGTCATGGCATGACTGGCATGTTATCTTACCATAAGCACTGCCTGATGTATTGGCCGGATGCTTGCTGCCGCCTGAATTCGCCTGGACCAAATCCGGATGGCAAAGCCCGCAATACTGGCTATCCGTATTATTGGATTTTAATATAGGATTAGTTATCGATCCTGCCGTATAATTTACCGCGCCGTGAGCTTTAGCATGACAAAGGTGGCAGCTGGCATCATCGCCGTTTGCCCCTAATGAATCCAGTTCAAATACTCCATGGCACCCTCCGCAATTTGGATGATTCGCGGGATAGCTTACATGGTCGCCTAACCCTCCGGCATTAACCGCAGCATCATGACAGGCGGCACAATAAGAATTCTGCTTACCCGCTATATTCATAAATTGCCCGTTAGTGTTATCATGCACACTGTGGCACATATCGCAATCCCGGCCGGCAGATATTTTATGCTGCTGCAGAGAAAGATTAAATACGCTATTTAAGCCGCGATAGCTGGCAGTCCCGTCATGGCAGGTATAGCACATATTACCAATGGTCGTTGACGGGCCGCTGGTGAGTTGAGCCTCATTTGCCCAGTCAGACCAGATTTTATCACCCGCGGCATTATGCGGTATGTGGCAGTATGCGCAGGGATTAGGGTCGGTTCCTTTGCTCAAAAAATACATGTCGTGCCGGGATCCGGCGACTCCGGCAAAAGACAAATCGGCTATAGAGAATAAAAAAATTGATGACGTCAAAATAATTCCGGTATGTATAATTTTCATTAAATTTTTTTGAAGCTCCACGCCTGTAAGAGCGTAGAATCTTTCTCTTCCCTTCGGCGAAAACCTCGCCGAAGCGGAATTCCTCAGCTATCCATCCCGGCCTTACAAGGCGGAGAATTCCGCGAAGGCGGGTTAAAATCTTTTTGTGGGAAAAGGGCTACCATCAAACAATAGTAGCCCTTCCCTATTATCATCTAAAACATTACTGCATCTATTTGTTCGGATGACAATTAATACATAATGTGCCCGCGCCTGCGGTAATACGCAAGAGCGGAGCCGCTACTCCTTTGCTGTGTATGGAATGACAGCTTTCGCAAACTATGCTCGAACTATTTCCCGGATAATCCGGCCCGCCGGTGTTATTATCATCAATGGCATCTCCGGCAGGAGTAAGCGTCGGATCCGTAGGCGTAACACTAAAACCGACCCCCACAGGATGGCTATTGGCTCCAATCTTAGGGCCATTAGTCGTGCTTGAAGCATCATGACAACTAAGGCAATAAGCAGAATCAACATTATCATCCAGTAATACAAACGGCCTGCCCGGATCATTAGGTTGATGCACGTCATGACAGGCTTGACAATCAACCTTACCCCAAGCCCCTCCCGATGTTAAATTAGCAGGATGTTTATTAGCTCCTGAAGTTGCCTGTATTTTAGCGGGGTGGCATCCGGCGCAAAACGCCGAATCAGTATTATCCGCTTTTAATATCGGATTAGTTAAAGAACCGGTTGTGTAATTAACAGCTCCGTGCATCTGATGACAGGCGTTACAGCTGGTATCCAGCAACGCACCAGTATCTTTATAGGGATGCTCACTGCCTGCAATGTGGTCACCGTGAATCTCTGCCCCGGGATACTGAGTCGCATCATGGCAAGTTTCGCAGTAAGTGGCAAATTCTGTATTTGCGCTCTGAGTCGCGACAATACCAACAAATTTACCGTTAGTATTATCATGAACGGTGTGGCAACTATTACAGTCGGCGGTCCCGCCTACTTTATGCTGCTGAAGAGCCGTATTGAATACTGTAGTCTGGCCCGCATTAGTTGCTGTCCCGTCATGGCAGGTATAACACATGTTCCCTATCGGGCTGGAAGGGCCTGATGTAAGCTGTGCTTCATTACCCCAGTCAGACCAGATTTTATTACCAACCGCGTTATGCGGAATATGACAGTAACCGCATACATTGGGATCTGTGCCCTTGCCCTCTGCATACATATCGTGATCGGTATTGGCAACACCGGCTACGGCTGTTCCGTAAGCCGCGACCACAAAAATAAACCCCGCCAGCAAAACAAAAACCTTTTTCATTTACTCACCTCCTCAATTTCATAAACTCTGATACTATTTCTCCATCTGTCCGTTATATAAAGGCGTCCATTTAATACCGCCAAACCAAACGGAGAAGCAAACTGTAAATCAACTTCTTTCTCCGCACCTATTAAGTCAATAAATTCACCGTTCTTATCAAAAATCTGGATGACCAAATTTGCTCCGTCAGAAACATAAATAAACCCATTCTCATCCACGCATACATCTTTAGGCCTGCCAAAATCGCCTCTTGCGTCTCCGGCAGAGCCGATTTTAAATAGAAAATTCCCTTGATTATCAAAAACCTGCAGCCGGGAATTATTCATATCCACTACGTATAACTTATCATCCGCATCTACAAATAAGCCTACCGGTATGCAGAACTTGCCGTTCTCCGATCCAAATCCGCCGAATTTCGATAAAAATTTACCATCCGAAGAATATATACGGATATAGTTATTATCCGCATCGGATACATAGATGTTGCCGCCTCCGGCTACGGCAATCCCTATGGGGCGCACATCTTTTTCTTCGCCAGTCTTATCTTTATTCAAATCAATGGATGATAGAAAAATGCCGTCGGTCTTAAATATCTGTATGCGGTAATTTGAAGAATCAGCCACATAAACCTTTTTATTTTTTGAATCAACGGTTAAAGCCATAGGAGCGCTTAATTCTTCCTTTCCGGTTCCATGCCTGCCGAAAGCGAATTTAGCATTTCCCGAGGCATCAAAAACTACTATGCGGCTATTTACCGTATCAGCAGCATATAAATTACCTGATACGTCAACCGCTATATCTGCCGGCTGGTTTAAAGCGCCGATTTTATTTGCATCGGGTTTTATCTCAAATAAGTATTTATGTGTTATTTTCCCCGAAGGGGCAGACTCGCAAAAAGATGGCAGAAAACCGACAAAAAATAGCGAACAAATAGTGAAAAGTATCACCGTGAAAAATTTCACTAATCTTTCAAAAAAAATATTTCTCTTTTCCATGCTTTCACTCCTCTACTTTACTTACTTTTTATATGACAATGATTGCAAAGCTCCCCCTGATCAAGAGAATCTCTCAGCAAAAATGGGATCCTTGCGGAATGCGGAAGATGACAGCTCGTACAACTTATTTTGTTGCTATAAGTTAACCATATTTTCTTATCTTTGTCAAGCATATTATTTAAAATACGCGAAGATACGCTAACATCGTATGGGTGCTTCTTAGCCTGTTCTCTATCATGACATTGAAAGCAGTTCTCAGAAACAGAGCTTTTTAAAAGTTTTTCGTGGCTTGAAGTATGTGGATTGTGACAATCCACACATTCCTGCATTTCATAGCCCATATGCTTAACTGAATCGTCCTTGCTTACCAAAGTACCATGACAGGCAAGGCACGATTTTTTAGTCATATCTTTTACTTTTATTTTACCCCCGTCAACGCTATGGCACATTTCGCACATGCCGGAAGAGAACGGCATATGCACGCTTTCTTTCAATAATCCTTTTTTCTCCGCGCTATGCGTATAATGGCATGAAAAACAATCGACATCACTTAAATTTACAGAAAAATGGCTGTTCTTTATTTTTTCAGACGTTAAATCATGACAAATCAAACATGGCTTGCCCGCTTCCGCCGTAAATTTTTTGTGCTCTGCCGCATGACAAGACTCACACTTTCCTTCACGATAAGGATAATGCTTTATAGCTGACATATCCCATTTATCCAAAACCTCCTTATGGCAGGAGCGGCATTTTTCCTTAAATTCGCTCTCCTGCGCAAATACAAGCGCGCTAAAGGAAAGCGCCGGAAAAATAAAAGCACATATAAAAATTAAAATTATAGTATTTTTGACTCCAAACGCTCTAGGCATAACTATGCAGCCCTCTCAATAAATAGTTTACTCCAAAATAAGTAAATAACATAGCCAAAAACCCAATAATAGAAAACCAGGCGGCTTTTTTCCCTTTCCAGCCTCTTCTGAACCGCGCATGCAGGTATATCGCGTATATAAACCAGGTAATCAATGACCATGTCTCTTTCGGGTCCCAGCTCCAATATGTACCCCAGGCCGAATTTGCCCAGACCGCTCCGCTTACAATACCTAATGTCAGAAATAAAAATCCAAAGGCGATTGTTTTATGGCTTATGGCATCCAAGATATCTGTTTTTTCATCAGTTAACAACAAAACAACGCTAGCCACAAAACCAACGGTCAAGGCGGCATAACCGATAAAACATGTTAATACGTGAATAGTAAGCCAATTACTTTTTAAAGCAGGCAATAAAGGTACTATCTCTTTATCCAATAAAAAACTGATACCGAGCGTTAATAGGCTCAAGGCTGAAACTAATGCTGCCAGAATCTTAAGCCTGTAGCGCATATCGATAAAAAATCCTGCCAGGCCCACCACCCAAGCAAACAATACCACAGACTCAAACATATTAGAAAGTGGCGGCCTTTGCGCTACTTGCCAACGCAGCAGCATATAAGCCGTCAAACCCGCAACCCCAAGGCACAAGAAAATCCTCGCGGCCAGAGACAAGGCTTTATGTTTAAAAAATAAAGCCGCGAAATAAAAAAACATTGATAAAAAATACGCGGCAAAACTGATATTTAAGTATACGGGAAGCATTTTATCACCTCAATGAGCGCATAACTTACGGAGCTCGAAGAGCGACGTAAGTTATTTGCGCGAATTGATCCCGCAGCCTATCGGGGTAAATATCAAAGAGATTTACCCCGATGCTTAGGCAAGGGATATTGTTATTATTCAATGGGCACCGCTGAAGGCGGTGCGAATTGACTCCGGATTAAACTTTATGTCGCCCGGCTTCTTAGGGCAGGGTTGACATAAAATATAATCGACAGCCCAAATATAAGCAAAATAAAACCCAGATAAACAATAGGCACGCCCGGATCCTTAACTATTTGTAAGCCCGACCATGCCAAGCTCTCTTTATCATAGCTGGATTGAAAAAAAGCATAGCCGCCGTATTTTAAAGGGCTGTTTACCTTTATATCTTTTTCACTGACTATCTCTCTATCTTTTATAACCGCAACCCTGCTTATAAACTCCTTGGGCCTGCGCATCTTCCATTGATATTTAAAATTGAATTTTTTCTCCGCCGACATGTGGACATCAGGATAGCGGGCAAAAACCCAAGACTCTACGGAATTGCCATCTTTATCCGTAAGCGCAACCTGCAATGCCGGATTTATCGGCTCCTGTGACCGGCTTACGACTTCCTTTGTTGATAAGTCCATGGAAAAGTCAGGCACGTAGCGCAATATCTTAATGCTGTAGCCGCTATCAGCAATTGCGGTATTTTTATCATCCCCTGCGTTGAGCTCTAAAAGCAATGCTCCCTCATTATCATAGACCAAAAGATTTTCCTCGTCATCGATGTATTCTTCATAAATAAAATCTTCCAGTTTTAGGGAAAAATTTAAGGCTACCGGTTTTCCTTTGGAGATAAATGAATCTATGCTTTGGCCTTCTTTAATCTGCACATAGCCCTTTTCTCCAAAAAACATTCCTGTCAAAGCGCCGGCTAATATCATAAGTATGCTGAAATGCGATAAAAAAGTCCCGAGAAGGCGCAGGCGCGGCGAAAATCTATTAATAAGACAAACACTTAAATTCAAAGAAAGCAACCCCATAAGAAAAATAAACCACCATGAAGAATACATATTCAGCAGGCCGGTTTTTAGGAGAATTTCATAACCCGTATGGCCGTAGCGCGAAATATATTCAGCGGCCTGCTGATTTTGCGGTATCAGGGTCCCCACAAGAGAAAAAAGAGCAATAACGGCCAATAGCCATATTGCCAATTGCATGGATGAAAAAAATTTCCAGATTTTAGTTTGTTTAATCGACATTTTTAAAAACGGATGCAGGCGGCTGGGGGCAGATTCAACAGATTAAAAGATTCAACATCTCAAAAAAACCCGTCAACAGCAAGCTTGCATCCTTATTATTAAGGCCTTTATTACGGCCTTGGGTGCGCTATTTTTGGATAATACTCGTCAAAATTGAAACCTTTAAAATTCGGGCTTTCTTCATTATGGCATTTAACGCAGACCTCTTCCGTAGGCATAATCAAGCCCGCGGCAATTGCCTTATCCCTATCCTGCATAACGCTCATTGCCATATAATCGCTTCCTGCTCCATGGCATGTTTCGCACTGCACACCGTCTTCTTTCTTAAATCCGGAATCTAATAAGCTTCCATCTGCGCCATAGGCGGTTATATGGCACTTTAAACATTGGCCTACTTCTTGAGGATTGCCCGATACTCCTGCTTTTTCGGCAGTTTCTTTAGCTTCTGGGCTGCCCAATCTTTCATAAGCCTTAGCATGCGCGGTAGAGAGCCATTGTTTGTACTGGTTGCCTTTTGCATCAGACTGATGGCACATTGAACACTTCTTAACACCGATATACTTATGCTCTCCTTCGGCTACGGATAATCCGCAAAAAATAAACAATAAGCCAATGGTTAAAATTAAACTTTTTTTTGCCATTTCAAAATCCCCTTTCTTTTTTTCTAATAATCCGGTTAATTATTTATGCTCAATAAAATCATGACAACTGATGCAATCCACTTTATTTTCTTTTATATGCGCTTTATGCATCAATTCTTTGTCTTTTATGTTTTCTATTGCCTCTTTGTCGGCATGACAAAATAAACAAATCTGGCCGCGCACATTTCCATCGCCTAATTTTATCTCACCGTGGCAGTCCGAACATGCCATCGGGCTTTCCGCGTACTCCTTATGCTCGCCTGAGGATACCTTAATACTGTGGCACTTTAGGCACTCAAATTTTAGCTCTTTAGCATTTACATTTTTAAAGTGGCAGATATAACAGGCATTTTTATCTATGGCGATATGCTCATCATCGGTTATTTGCGCATGGCAGCTGGTACAGCGCAACTCAATGCCTCCTTTAACGCTCTCAAGGTGGCTGGCGTGCGTAAACCGGATCTTATCTTTAAAAAGTATTTCCTTGCCCGCAATCTCTTCTCTTAGGTGGCATCCGCCCCTCAAGCATGAAGCATCGCTGACTTCAGCCGTAGGCCTGCCATAATACCGCTTAGTCAGATACTGCGCTACCTGAACTAAACCGTTAATCTTGCCTAAGGCATGCGCGGTTAATGTCGGCTCATAATGGCATTCCAGGCAATTCACTTCTTTATGCGCGGATTTTTCCCATGAAGCGTAATAAGGGTCCATTATATGGCAGCTGATACAAAATTTCGGCCTCTCGGTATAAACAATAGCGGCAACTGAAAAAACTACAAGCAAAACAAACAATATTGATATTATGATAACTATTTTTTTAAAGCCCTGCGCCACAGCTTCCTCCTCTCCGTTTTTACAACGATCTTAAAACTTTTTTAGCCGCACTTAAGGTATTTTTAATATCCTTCAATATATGTTTGGCGCTGATAAAATTTGCCTCAAACTGCGAAGGCGCCAAATATACCCCATCCCTAAGCATGCCCCTGAAGAAGCCGGCAAACTTTTTAAGGTCGCAATTTAAGACATCATTATAATTAGAGATTACATTTTTGTCAACCTGCCCCGACCGAAGCGTCGGGGCAAAAAATATTGTAAACAATGAACCAATATGGTTTATTACTATCCTCTGCCCTGCTTTCGCGCTTATCTTACAAAGCTCTCCAATGAGTATTTCTGCTATAGCGTCTAATTTCCGATATACGTTTTTTTTCGTGAGTTTTTTTATCGTGACAAGGCCCGCGCTTACCGCCACAGGATTTCCGGAAAGCGTCCCTGCCTGATATACCGGCCCACCCGGCGAGAGATATCCCATTATTTGGGCTTTCCCGCCGAAAGCGCCTATGGGAAATCCGCCTCCGATAATTTTTCCCAAAACCGTTAAATCCGGCTTAACCCCAAAAACTTCCTGCGCCCCGCCTAAGGCTAGACGAAAACCGCTGATTACCTCATCAAAAATTAAAACGATATTATACTTTTGCGTAATCTCCCGCAGTTCTTTTAAAAAATTATCCCTTGGTAAAATAACGCCCATATTTGCCGGAACCGGCTCGACTATTACGCAGGCAAGATTATCTTTTTCTTTCTCAATAACCTCTTTTACTTTCACGATATCATTAAATGGCAAGGTTATAGTGTCCTGCGCGATCCCTTTGGTTACGCCGGCGGATGACGGCACGCCAAAAGTGGCCAGGCCTGAGCCTGCCTTAACCAACAGGCTGTCAAAATGGCCATGATAACACCCTTCAAACTTGATTATCTTATCTTTTCCGGTATACCCGCGCGCAAGCCGTATTGCGCTCATTGCCGCCTCTGTCCCGGATGAAACAAGACGCACCTTTTCAATTGAAGGATAAATTTCGCTAATTAACTTTGCTAAGTCGGTTTCTTTTTTAGTAGGCGCGCCGAAACTGGTGCCATTTTTTAGGGTTTTGGTAACTTCTTTTATTACCAAGCTATCCGCATGCCCCAAAATCATCGGCCCCCAGGACAAAACATAATCTATGTATTTATTACCGTCAACATCCCAAATATAAGCCCCCTTGCCCTTAGCAATAAAAACAGGCTCCCCGCCCACAGCCCCAAACGCCCGCACCGGGCTGTTTACCCCACCGGGGATAACCTTTTGCGCTTGGCTAAAATATTGTTTAGATTTTATAAAAATAGGCATCTTATTCACGATTAAAAAATTTCTCTACCACCTCTCCTGTTTCTTTATCTATACGAATAAAAGCATTACCACCTAAAACACCAGCATTGGTATGTATTCCCCACCATTTATCTTCGTATAATTCTACATAAACATCTTTCCATTCCCAGCCCTCTTTTTCACAAACCTCTTGGGCGATTTTCAAGGCTTCATCTTTAGAAATATCTTTTTTCTCCCCCGTATTTGCAATATCTAGCTTTGACTCAATGAAATCACATTTGAATGTACAAGTAAAACATCCTCCCGCAGTTGCCCCATCCACACATTTACCAAATTGCTCCGGCGAATCAATTCTGGCAGAATCGATCAACTTACAATCAAAACCGGGGTTATCCTCACAAACAGATTTTTTAATTGTATCACAGGCCTCCATAGGCGAACGCTCATCTTGGACATAATCCCCTTGACCCACTGATCGCTTTATAAATCTTATAGTTTCAAAAGGCAGTTTAACTGTTTCATTATTAGATAAAGCTTCCGAATGAAGCCTCCGGCCTGATTCCTGACAAATGCCAAATGAAAAGAATAATCCCCCAAAAATAATGCCCAATAATATCCTTTTAGCCGTACTTCACCCCGGTCTTTTTATACTCTTTTGATGAAAATAAGATTTTGCAATCGGGAAAACCGATTTTCCCGGATATTTTTTTTGCGGCCTTAATACATTCCGCCCTGGTCTTTCCGTGCACCATCGCGTATAGGTTATATTTCCAATCAGCGCGCCTCTTCCGCTGATAACAATGGCTGACATAGTCAAAGGCGGCGATTATCCTTCCGGCATTCAGGGCTGATTTTTCCGGCACATTCCAGACGCACATCGCGTTGTGCTTAAACCCGGCGTTTATATGGTGCAGGACGGCGGAAAACTTGCGCATCATCCCGCTTTTTTTATAGGATTTCAGGCGCGCCAAAAGCTTATCTTCGCTGATGCCGGCTTTACCGGCCATTACCTTAAATGGCCGACTGCTCAAAAGCATATCCTTAGAAACCAGGCTGATTATTTTTTTATCCAGCGGCGAGAGCATATCATACTTTCAGGCTAACGTCTATCTTAAAGAGTCTGACTGCCGGCAATTCTATAACTTTTTTAAATTTTTTGTTCTTTTTTAGCCGGTTAATTATAAGCGTAATTTTTTTCCTGCTTGGGGCGACCAAGGCAAACCAAAGGTTATATTCCTCCTGCCGTTTGTAATTATGGGTAACTTCCGGATACTTATTTACGGCCCTGGCTGCCGCCTCAATATTCTCAGGCGCTACTTTTGCCGCCGCCAGCGTAGAAACAAAACCGACCTTCCTTGGATTAAAAACCGCGGCTATTCTCCGGATTATACCGCGTTTCTTCAAAATTGCAATACGATTTAATAAACGCGCTTCTTGAATGTTCAATTCTCCGGCGATTTTTTTCCAGGGCTCGGCCGTAAAAGGAATATCCTGCTGTAATCTGTTCAATATTCTCTTATCCAAAGCTGTTAATGCCCTATTCATGTTTCGCTCTGTTCTTTAGCAACCGCAGGCTGGTAAATACAATACGGTTCATCCGACAAATAATCGCCGCATTTTGCGTACGCCCTCGCCCGGCACCCCGCGCAGACGTAGCGGAATTCACATACGCCGCATTTACCTTTAAACCTGGAAAAGTCCCGTAAATTATTAAATACTTCCGACTCAAGCCATGCCTTTTTAAAACCCTCTTTCCTGACATTGCCGCATTTTAATTCTAAATAACCGCAGGGCGAAAGCTCTCCCACATGTGAGATAAAACAAAAACTCACACCTCCCATACAACCCCTGCCGCGCAAAGAACCGGCCGTTTGCGGATTATTCTGCGCAAGTATTCTATTATAATGCGGTGCGCAGGTAACTTTTATCTGCAAAGGGAAATTATTTTTTTCCTTTTCTAAAAATTTAAGTGTTTCTTCATATTCGAGAGGCGAGAGCTCTTCTTTTTCCATATCTTTTCCGCGGCCTGTCGGCACAAGCAAAAATATGTGATGCGCTGCCGCCCCCAGATCCTTGGCCAACTTCATCATCTCTGGCAAATACTGGATATTTCTTTTGGTGATCGTAGAATTTATCTGAAACTCAAGACCTAATTTTTTTGCCCGCTTTATCCCTGCAATCGCTCCATCAAATGCACCGGGCACCTGCCTTAGGTTATCGTGTATTTTTGCGTTAGGCCCGTCTAAGCTTACTGATATGCGCTTAATTCCTGAGGCGATTATTTTTTTGATATTTTCATCTGTTAAAAGCAGGCCGTTGGGCGCCATTACCATGACCAAGCCGCATTTTTTTCCGTAGGCGGCAATCTCAAAAATATCTTCCCGTAATAACGGCTCACCGCCTGTAAGTATAATTACCGGCTTGGCAAAAGAGACAATCTCATCTAAGACCTTAAAGCATTCTTCTTTGGAAAGCTCGCCCGGATACGGGCCGTGTTTACTGGATGCGCGGCAATGCGCACAGGATAAGTTACAGCTGCGCGTAACCTCCCAAGCCACCATCCTCAAATTCGCATTTTGTTTATCCATATTTTCAACCACCTAACCATGTAGACCGCGTAGGTCTACATGGTTTTTAAGCCAATAGGCGGCGGATTTCGCGTAATACGTTATGATTTTATCGGCACCGGCGCGCTTAAAACCGGTAAGCATCTCTAAGACAACTTTTTTCTCATCGAGTAATCCACGCTGCGCGGCTGCTTTAATCATCGCGTATTCACCGCTTACGTTATAACAGGCAAGTGGAAATTTTAGCTCTTTCTTTAAGCGATAAATAATATCCTGATAACCCAAAGCCGGCTTAACCATTACCATATCAGCACCTTCGGCAATATCTAATTTTGCCTCAATTACCGCCTCATCGCTATTATAATAATCCATTTGGTATGTCTTGCGGTCGCCAAACCGCGGAGGCGATTCCGCGGCATCGCGAAATGGCCCATAAAAACTTGAGGCGTATTTTGATGAATAACTCATTATTTTAACTTTTGGAAATTTATTTTTAAGCAATGCTTCTTTTATCGCCCTAACCTGGCCATCCATCATCGCACTCGGCGCGGCTATATCCACCCCGGCTATAGCATACGATAGCGCAATCTTGGCTAATATCTCGGTTGTCTTATCATTATCAATCGTAAATGTATTGCGTATTGAGTATTGGGTATTGGGTCTTTTTAAAACCCCGCAGTGGCCGTGTGAGGTATATTCACACATGCACACATCGGCAATGACCGTCAATTTCGGCACGGCCTTCTTTATCAGCCGGATTACCTCTTGGGTTATGCCGTTGTCATCATAAGCGAAAGAACCAATTTCGTCTTTATACTTGGGGATGCCGAAAAGGATTATTGCGCCAATGCCTAATTTATAAACGCTCTTTGCCTCCGCGACTACGTCGTTTAGCGAAAATTGATAAATGCCGGGCATTGACTTAATTTCTTTCTTCTTACCTATACCCTCTTTGACAAAAAGAGGCATAATCAAATCCCGCGCCGAGACCTCCGGCGTTTGGCGAAACCTCTTGCGCGTTGCCTCATCCTTACGCCTATCTCTCATTCTAATTTTTGGAAAAGTCATATTATTTCTTTAAGCCGCATTTTCTGACTTTATCAACCTACGCGGTTATTAGAATTAGTAGTTTCTAATCTTTTTCCTTACGGGAGATGCCATTAAATTAGTATTGTGTCCCCCGATTTCCTAATCTGAGGACTGTCCGGTTATTAGAATTAGTAGTTTCTAATCTTTTTCCTTACGGGAGATGCCATTAAATTAGTATTGTGTCCCCCGATTTCCTAATCTGAGGACTGTCTGAGTTCATTCCTGGCGCGATAGCGCCGAAGAACGAGTTCCGCAGGCGCCTTAAAATACCGAGAAGCTGACGTAAAAAATTGCAACCAGAGTGAAAAGTGCCATAATGTATATAAAACCCTACCTACTCAACACCTCATCTTCGGTCAAATAACACGCAGGGTCTTCCTGCCAAGTATCGTTATAGAATGCCTCAGCGCGGGCGCGGAAGTTTCCGGCGCAGATATCCTGAAAATGACAAATGCCGCACTTGCCTTTTAAAAGCGGCAGGCGGTTACGCAGATTCTTCAAGAGCTCATTGCTCTCATCCATCCAAATCTCGCTAAACTTACGCTCCTTTACATTACCTAAAGTATAGCCCCGCCAGAACTGGTCGGGATGAACATCGCCTAAATTATCTATATCGGCAATGCCGATACCGGTCTTATTGCCGCCGTTAATCTTTAAAAGCTCAAGCACCTCTACCGCGCGTTTCGGATCCTCTTTCCTTAGCTTCAAATACAAATAAACCCCATCGGTATGATTATCTACAGTCAATATCTCAACATCTTTACCTTTAGCGCAGAGCTGTTTTGAACGCTCAAAAATTAAATCCACCGCCGCGCGCGCTTGGGGATGCGCTAAATCTTCCTCTATCATAGAACTGCCGCGGCCGGAATAAACCAAGTGATAAAAACAGGCGCGCGGAATACCCTCATTTTCTATTAAATCAAATATGCCGGATAAGTCCATAAAATTATGTTTATTAATCGTAAAACGCAGGCCCACGCGCACATTATTTTTCAGGCAATTTCTAATACCTTCCAGCGTCTTTTTAAAGGCGCCTTTTTGCTCCCGGAATTTGTCATTCGTCGCCTCAAGCCCGTCTAAACTTATGCCCACATAAGAAAAACCGGCATCTCTCACCTTTTTTGCCATATCGTCGGTAATCAACGTACCGTTAGTTGAAATTACCGTACGCAGGCCTTTATCCTTAGCGTATTTGCCAAGCTCAAACAAATCCTCGCGGATAAAAGGCTCGCCTCCGGAAAATAAAAAAACCGGCGCGCCAAACTGTGCCAAGTCATCAATTAATACCCTTGCCTGTTCTGTGGTAAGCTCGCCTGCGTCCTGAGTGCGCTTTGCGTCAATATAGCAATGGATGCATTTAAGATTGCAGCGGCGGGTAGAGTTCCAGACCACAATAGGACGGTTTGTATCCGCCGGTTTCCCCTTTTTATAGCGGATTTCGTCCTGAACGCCTAATTTCCCGCAAAGTAAACGTGTGCAGTTAATCATCAAAAAATAGGGTTACGGATTAAGGGTTATGGGTTAAGTTACTTAACCCTTATCACTTAACCCTTACCCCTTGATTTTACTATTGCTTCTATTAGCCCATCAATCGTATAAACCTTTGCCTCAGCATGCGGCTTTAAGCCGAACCTGCGAAGCGCCTGCGATGTAATCGGGCCGATAGATGCCAATTTTACCTTAATTAGTTTTTTCCGGTAATCATTACCTAAGAGTTTAATAAAATTCTCAACCGTAGATGAGCTGGTAAAAGTAACCCAATCTACTTTTTCGCCAAACGCCTTCTTTACTAATGATTTTGCTTCTTCATCAATACATGTATCATAAAGATCTATTATCTTAACCAGCATCCCGGCATCACGTAATCCTTGCGGTAGGACATCGCGCGCTTTTTTAGCCCTTAAAATTAAAGCGCGAAGATTGCGAAATCTAGCTGATTCAAAATGTTTTATTATTTCTTCGGCGTAAAAACGGTTTGGCACATAATCCGGCTTTATGCCTATTTTATTCAGGCTTTTAGCGGTTTCAGAGCCTATGGCGCAAATCTTCACCTGGCTCAATAATCTAGTATCTTTTTTTATTCTATCCAAAATTTCCGCGAATTCATATACGCCGTTTTGGCTGGTAAAAAATACCCAATCATATTTTTCGCCAAGCAAAGCCTTTTCTACGGCTCCATCCGCTTTTAAAGATACGATATTTATTGCCGGCGATTCTACGACATCAGCTCCCAACTCACCGAGTTTTTCAGATAAGATGCTTGCCTGATGCCGGGCGCGCGTAACAACCACCCTCTTGCCGAGAAGCGGCTTTTTTTCAAACCAGCTTAATTCTTTACGCAAACCTACCACCTCACCCACTACGGTTATCGCCGGAGGTTTTATTTTATTTTTCTTAACCAGCCCGGCGATATTTCCTAAATTACCGACTATTGTTTTCTGCTCTGTAGTTGTTCCCCAGCGGATTACCGCCACAGGCGTACTCTTATCTTTTCCGGCAGTAATTAATTTTTTCGTAATTGAGGCTAAATTGCCCACCCCCATTAAAAATACCAAGGTACCCAACCCCCTAGCCAATGCCTGCCAGTCAATATTTGATTTTTCTTTGCCGGGGTCTTCGTGGCCGGTGATAAATCCAACACTGGAATTATGCGCGCGCGCGGTCAAAGGAATACCGGCATAGGCAGGGACCGCGATCGCGCTGGTAACTCCGGGGACAATTTCAAAATTTATTTTATGCTTCTTCAGGAAAACCGCCTCTTCCGCTCCCCGGCCGAAAATAAACGGGTCTCCGCCCTTTAACCGCACAACGGTTTTATATTTTTTGGCGGAGCTAACTAAAAGCCGGTTAATCTTCGCCTGCGGCAGGGTATGCGCACTACCTTTTTTACCGACATAAATTACTTTACATTTCTCACCGGCAAATTTAAGTAAATCCGGATTTGCCAGATAATCGTAGATAACGCAATCGGCGCGCTTGATAAGCTCAAGCGCCTTTACGGTAATTAACTTTGCATCCCCGGGCCCGGCACCTGTTAGATATACGGTTGATTTTTGCATAATATCAGAATTAAATAATTTCATCTAAAATCTCTTTCGCCCCTTTTTTCAGCAGCGCTTGCGCTAATTCCTTGCCTAACCTAAGCGCGTCTTTTTTATCTCCGGCTGTTTCATCTTTTATCGCGCGTTTTCCGTCTAAAGAAAATACCCCCGCTTTTATTGCGATTTTTCCGCCCTCAATCCGCGCATATACCCCGATAGGCACCTGGCATCCGCCGCCTAAACCCGCCAATAGCGCCCGCTCTGCCTCTGTTGAGAGTCGTGAATCGTTGTCATCCAAGACGTTAATAAGATTACACACATCCAAATCATTTTTACGGATCTCAATTCCTAAAGCTCCCTGTCCTGCCTGTGGAAGCATTTCATCAAATGACAGCTTAGACATATTTAAATCAAGCCCTAACCGCTTTATCCCCGCGTAAGCCAAAATAATCGCATCATACCTACCGCTATTTAACTTCGCTAATCGCGTATCCAGATTCCCGCGTAAATCTAATACTTCCAAATCCTGCCTTAAAGCTAAAACCTGGGCACGGCGCCTCAGGCTGCTGGTGCCGACTTTTGCGCCTTGCGGCAAATTATTAATTGTAAAAGCTTCTCTGGAGACCAAAACATCGCATGCTTCTTCGCGCGCGCTGACTGCGCCTATTTCCAAGCCGTCGGGAAGTTCCGTCGGCAGGTCTTTCATGCTATGCACCGCTAAATCAATTTCGACAGCCAACAGCGCCTCTTCAAGCTCTTTGGTGAACAAACCCTTGTCTCCGATTTTAGCAAGCGGAGTATCCAAAATCTTATCTCCGGTAGTCTTAATTATTCTAACATCTATTTTTAATTGAGGGAAATTTTTACTTAAAGCCGCCCTTATCAGCCCTGTCTGCGCAAGCGCCAGCTTGCTGCCGCGCGAACCAATAACTATATAATTATCCTTCATGGTGTTTTATATTTTCCTTTACCAGCCAATTCTCAAAATGAGCCGAGGCGCTTTCAATAATCTTATCGCAATTGCTCAGTTCATTCTTGCGCAAAGCCAGGTTTCCATCCACTATTTTCTGCAAATCATCTATATCGTAAAGATAAACGTTGTCTATTTTATTAACCTCGGCTTCCACGTCACGCGGGACCGCCAGATCAATGATAAAAAACGGTTTTTGCCTTCTCTTGGGCATGATATGGGCAACGTCTTCTTTGCGGATTATATTATGAGGAGCGCCGGTAGAACTAATAACGATATCGGCATCAATAAGGCTGTTAATAAAATCGTCAAATTTAATGGCGGAGGCCGCGAACCTGTCGGCTAAAGCTAAGGCTTTTTCAAAGGTACGGTTGGCAACCAATATCGCCTTTACCCCGTTTTTCTTCAAATAAACCAGCAATTGTTCGCCGATTTGTCCGGCTCCTACTATCAAAACTTTTTTATCCGATAAATCCCCGAGTATTTTTTCCGCCAATTTTACCGCAACCGAACTTACGGAAACAGAACCCCGGGTAATAAAAGTATCCGTGCGTATTTTCTTGGCCGTATTAAAAGTTTTCTGAAAAAGGCGGTTTAGGATTTTACCGGTCGTGCGGCTTTCCTGCGCGTCATAATATGCCTGCTTAACCTGCCCCAATATTTCCATCTCCCCGATAACCATAGAATCAAGGCCGGCGGCGACCCTGAACAAATGCTCAATAGCCGCCTTGCCTTCATGTATATAGAGGCGGTCTTTAAATTGGCGACTGTCAATATCGCGAAACTCGCTTAAAAAGCTCGTAAGCTTTGCGATATAATCGCCGTCATGATTATTAAGCACGGCATAAATCTCCATCCGGTTGCAGGTTGATAAAATCAGCCCCTCTGAAACAGCAAGATTTTTCTTAAACAGGCGGTTTGCTTCCACTGTTTCTTTAATGCTGAAAGACAGCCTTTCTCTTATTTCAACCGGGGCTGTCTTATGGTTTATGCCCGTTACAACTAATCTCATCCAAATTCCTCAAGCGGTTAGGCAGTTTTAAAAATTGCAATTACTGAAAAAGGTAAAAATAATTATTAAAAAAGCTACTATGGATAAAAAAGCTACTTTTCTGCCGCGGATTTTAGAAGAAAGCCTCACGTGGAGTATAACCGCGTATGTCAGCCATAAAACAAGAGAATATAACGCGCGGGGATTCCACTGCCAGAAAGAGCCGGTAGTATCATTGAGCCAAAGAGAGCCGGAAATAATAGCCATGGTCAATACGGGAAACCCCAGCCCGATAGAAGAATAATTCCATTTGTCCAGAAATGACAAATCAGGCATGCGCATAAGCAAAGGGTGTAATTTTCTGCTCTTGAGGCTGGCATCCTGTATCAAGTAGGCTATCGCGGCAATAAAAGCGGAAAAAAACGCGAAATAACTTAAATGTATAGATAAAAGGTGAAGCGATAAATAGAAATTGTCTATTGAGGGCATAAAATCACCGGGGTATCCTGGGGATATCTTTTAACATTCGCGCAATCTTCTTTTCCAGCTGTTTTCTTTTGTGTTTTTTGATAAGAGTCAGCGCCTGAGAACTAGCGACTTTCTTAAAAAACGCCTTCCGCGCCGCCGGTTTATTTACAAGCGAAATCACCCGGGGACGGATTTTTTTCATCAGGCGCAAAAATTCCGCGTATTCACTGCCGAATTTTTTCTCCAGCTCTACGCGGATTTTCTTAGATAGCGCCGGGCTTACCCCAGAGGTAGATATGCTAATAGTAAGGTCTCCTTTTTCCACTATGGAAGGCAGGATAAAATTACAATCATCAGGGCAGTCGACTACATTAACCAGCGTGCCTTTTTCCATGCAGTAAGATGATATCAAATTATTTATTCGCCGATCGCCTGTAGCGGCGATTACCAAAAAAGCGTCATTTATATCGCATATATTTACATGCTTTTTTTTCAAAACCGCGCGCCCGTGAACAGCCGCTTTTTTAAAATGCGGCGCAAATTTAGGGCTTATGACTTCAACTTTAGCCCCGCAAGAAATAAGGCGCCTTACCTTACGCAGAGCAACATCTCCGCCGCCGACAACAACACATTTTTTCGCCTTGAGATTTAAGTTAACAGGATAATATCCGGGCATAATTATTTTTGTTGATTACCTTGTTAATTTTTTCACAAATAAAAATAAAAAAAATATCTTTAACTACTTATCTACCAATTACTTATATTTCAACCAGAAAAAATAATATACCATAGCATAATAAAGTTGTCAAGCTAATTTTCATCGGCTTTTATCATTAATTTCATTAAAGGCTTACGGCAGCCTTCCGTTAGTTCCTCATCCGAAAACCCAACCGCCAAAACTGCCATAATTTCAAAATCATCATCTAAGCCGAGATACTTCGACAGGCGGCCTTTATTATTCAATATTTCTCCCAGCCAGCAAGCCCCCATATCAAGCGAGTGCGCCTCAAGCAATATGTTTTGTATGCAGGCACCAATTGCCATTAAATCCTTGTCGCGATTGTAAGAATCTGCTACATCCATGCAGACTATAACTAATACCGGGGCAGATTCTATAATCTTCGCGTATTTTGTAAATTTTGATATGGCGGCTTTTCTTTCTTTATCCTTAATTACTAAAAACCGCCACGGCTGGTTATTCAAACCGGAAGGGGCCCAACGGCCTGCCTCTAAAATCTTTTCTATATAGCCTTCTTCGGGGACAGCATCCTTATACCTGCGCACAGCACGCCTCTGCCTTATATAATCCAACATCTCCATTAAAGCCTATTCTTCGATGGTAAGCCGCATTACTTCTTCCGCCGTAGTTAACCCGGATTTAACTTTTAACAATCCGTGCTCGTAGAGTGTCTGCATTTTTGCGGCAATGGCGGCTTTTCTTATTTTATCAGACGAGGCCTTCTCAATAATTAATTCTTTTATTTGTTCATTCGGGATAAGCAGCTCAAAAATAGCCGTTCGCCCCTTATATCCGGTGCCACGGCATTTATCGCAGCCTTTACCTCTAGAAAGATCATCTTTATCCAGCTTTAACTCTTTAACGACTCCTTCCTGCGCCTTGTAAGTTTCTTTACAATTTTGGCAGATGCGACGGATAAGCCGCTGTGCTAAAACACCGGCAAGCGAAGAAGATATTAAAAACGGCTCAATACCCATATCCACAAGCCGCCCGATAGCCCCTGCCGCGTCATTCGTATGAAGCGTGGCAAAAACCAAATGCCCGGTCAGGGCGGCATGAATTGCGATTTCGGCTGTTTCCAAATCTCTGATTTCACCGACCATTATCACATCCGGATCCTGCCTTAATATTGAACGCAGGCCTTTTGCGAAAGTCAAGCCGGATTTAACATCGATCTGTGATTGCCTTATCCGCTCCAGGCGATACTCTACCGGATCTTCCAGAGTAATTATATTTTTGTCGGTAGAATTTATCTTGTTTAAAGAGGCATAAAGCGTGGTCGTCTTTCCTGATCCGGTGGGGCCGGTAACAAGTATTATTCCATATGGCCTCGTAATTAATTGTTCAAATTGTGTTAAATGCTGCGGATTAAAACCTAAATCGCCTATCTCTAAAAGAACATTACTGCGGTCTAATATGCGGATAACCAAATTTTCGCCATAGATTGTCGGAAAAGTAGAAATCCTTAGGTCTATTTCCTTTCCGGAAACGCGCATTTGAATACGCCCTTCCTGCGGAAGCCGTTTTTCGGCAATATCCATATTCGCCATAATCTTAATACGGGAAACTATCGCCTCCTGGAACTTGCGCGGAGGGGCCGTAACATCGTAAAGTACCCCGTCTATCCTATAGCGGGCAAACAAAGCATTGTCAGCCGGCTCGATGTGGATATCGCTGACATCATTAGCTACGGCATCCTCTATTAAGGAATTAACCAATTTAACTATCGGCGCCTGATCTGGAGAGGAAAACTTTGCAACCGCGGCCCTGCCTGCCGGGCGCTTTAGCGACTCTTCCTGATGCGTTATTTTAATATCTTCTATCGCCTGTTCAAATGGCTTAAGGCCGGCGCCATAATATTTATCTATCGCCTCATGAATATTTGAGCTAGTCGCAAATACAGGCTCTATTTCGCATTTTGCCACCTGCATAAGCTGGTCAACTACTCCTATGTCCAAAGGATCAACCATAGCCACTGTAAGCGAATCGCCTATTTTAAAAAGCGGCATGACATTAAACTTCCTGGCAACTTTTTCCGGAATAAGGTTCAAAATATTATTCTCAATTGAATAAAACGCTAAATCCACATAAGGAATTTTTAGCTGCTCGCTGAGCCTAATCGCCACATCCTCCTCGCTGATAATCCGCTTCTGGACTAAAATATCTCCCAGCGGCCTTCCGGTAGCCTGCTGTTCTTTTAAGGCATCCTTTAGCTGTTTATCGTTTATCACACCCTCCTTCAACAGGATTTCCCCTATCAGCATTCTTTTCTTATCCAGGTTTTCCATGTGCATTCTCCGTTTTTTTAAGGCCTTACAAATATTGCCGCGGCGGATATATCCATACGCGTAACTCTAAATTTTACTTCCTCCCCGCTTACATCAACTATGTCTTCGACATTGGCATCGTCGTCATAATCATAATAATCATTACCTAATTTTAATAAATTTAAACCGCTTTTGGCAGGCCTGATACGCTTATTCGTATATACGACTGAACCGGGCGGATACTCGATATTAAATCCTAATATCGACGGCTCTGCCCCGGATATGCCAAAATCTATACTAATTTTCCATGTGCGGCCGTATCCGGAAATTTCGATATCAAGCTTATCATCGTCTGATATTCCCCATATATTATCTAAGGCGAGTGTGCGTATCTGCTTACTATCGGGAATCAAAACCTCCATCTCTTCATTTAAGGCCAAACCGCTGCCCAAATTACCGCCCAATCCCCGTATAGAAACAAAAGAAGAAAGCTCCCGTAAAACATTGTTTTTTTCAACAATAAAATCTATCCCAACTGCAGAAAGAGAACTTTTTTTTCCCACACTGAGCATATTATTTAAATTATCATAATATAAAAATTTTAAATCGGCGATATTAACATTCCTGTCATATTTAACCACCTCTTCTTTTCTGCCGCGGTATTCCCTGAATATTTTCCTGGAATTCCTATCCCAATAATATCGCATAATAACACTGGAGTCTCCTGAGGCGTCCGGAAAATATAACAACCTGACATCGCTGCCCCTGGGGACGGAATTAAGGAATTTTACCGTATTTCCGCCAGCCCGCGAAGTACCGTCTTCATCATAAAGAAAAACTGCCGGCACGGATATATATTTTTTTGAGCCGGGAGTCTTCATTTGCCCAATGGGAAGCGGCGCTCCCGGACTAAACGGCTTTGTCAATACGAATTCCGCTTCTTCTTTTTGATAATTCCTATAAATATCTTCCCATAATGGCACAACTCCTAAAGAATTAACGTCCGCTTCCACAACACTTAAAGCTTCTCTAATTCCCGGAATATCATCTTTGCCTTCTATAATTTCCTCCATTATTCGCTGTGCCTGGCGCTGCAAGGCTATCTCTCCCTCGCCTATCTGCCATGATCCCAACCCGGCCCTCAAAGTCAAACTAACTACGCTGGTCACTATAACAGCCAAGACAATAACCACCAGCAGTTCAACAAGTGTCAGCCCAGCCGGAAATAAACGCTTTTTAGGGCTAAAAATCCTGAAAAATGATTCTGCTTTCCTAATCATAAAATTAACGCCTTTTTATCCGGCATATCTTTTTAATCGGCGCTCCATTCCAGGTCTTCTATCAGCGTCGCCAATTCTAACACCTTGTATGCTTCTTTTCCTTGGCGATAGACAATTACACGCACTTCCAAAGGATCTGAATTTTCTTTTAATATGCGCTCAATTCTCCAATACGCCTTATTCCGCTTTAAAGGAGGCTTATCTTTAGCGGGAATAATAACATTGCCCATCGATATAAACTGCGCCTCAGTTAAATTTAGATTTTTGATCTTCTCCATTTCATCCCTGGCTAAATTAAGAGCAGTCAGTTTATCTCCGGCATAACCAATTTTAGCTATACTGTCCGAAAAAACCTGTATCAACGGAACAAAACAGATGGCAACGATCACCACTGTCACCATCATTTCAATATAGGTAAATGCCGTGTTTAATTTTTTATTTTGCATCAGCCTCCCACACACTTCAGTTGAATTAAACGCTCCACTCCATTTACTCTGCCTATAGATGTAAACGTAAACAAGGCAGCATTATAAGTTACTTCGAAAGTGCCTTCAAAAAATTTACTACGGGCTATTACTCCTATCCCGTCGCCATCAGGATCCAGGCCTTTCTTAAGCTCATGTAATGATTTGGCTATGCCCGCCTCCGCCACATAGAGGGCTTTTACTTTATCTATCTCTAAATCAACGTTAATTATGCGCGATATAGTTAGATTGATTAAACTCAAGCCGAACAAAGAAAGCGCGGAGAGTGCAATTATTGCTAATAATAATGTTGCTCCGCGTAAATGTTTTAGAGTATAATTACCTGACAACCTCACCATTGGGAAGGATTTTCGCCTTTATATTCGCTCCATTTCACATCTAAAGGCGCATTAATATTTACCACTACATCGGCTTGGTTTGTAAAATATGCCCATCCTCCTGCACCCGACAAAGGATCCGTAGACAACTGATCTACATAGAAACTATTGCCTGATTTATCGCTGATTAACTCAGGCGGCATCTTTCTTAGATACGGCCGGGGAATACCGGCGTCCAGATAGGTTGTATTGACTAAATCCGCAAGAGAAACAGGATAAGCCCCTTCCTTGCTTCTGAATACGGTAATTGCGGTGCGGATAATATTTAAGTTACTTTGGGTCGCGGCGACTCTCGCCCCAACATCAAATCCCGCAAAATTCGGTATAACTATCATTGCCAATATCGCAATAATCGTAGCTACTATTAAAAGCTCGATTAATGTAAAACCTTTTTTTCCTCTTGGCATTTTTTCTCTCTTAAATAACATTTAAACCTCCTTGTGAAATATTCAGTTTTATGTGTATTGCATTGATTTAACTACATTCAAAACAGGCAAAAGCACCGACAGCGCAATAAATCCTACAATCAAACCCATGCCTAATAATAAAATCGGCTCAAGCAATGTCGTTACATTGCGTATAGAATAACCTGTCTCTAATTCATAAAAATTTGCCACATCTTCCAGCATATTATCTAATTTACCGGTTTTTTCACCCGCAGAAATCATTTGCGTAACCATCGCCGGAAAAAGCCCGCTCGCGCGAAAAGGCTCTGCCAGGCTCTGGCCCTCACTAAGGCTTGAACGCACATGTTGTATTGCATGAACTAAGACCGCGTTGCCGACAGTACCCTCGACTATCGCCAAAGCCTGTAATATAGGTATGCCGCTTTTTGTCAATGCTGCCAACGTATAGGCAAAGCGCGCTACCAAAACTTTAAGATACAAAGGCCCGAATATCGGCATAGTTAAAAGAAAATGATGAAAATTATAACGGCCTTTTTCAGTCTTAATGTATCTAAAAAAAGACATGACCGCAAAAATAACTCCAAATATGATAAAAACGAAAAACTTCTGCAAAAAATTACTCAGAGTGATTAAAAACAAAGTGGGGGCAGGTAATTTTATCCCGGCAGCCTGAATCTTTGAAATAAAATTTGGCAAAAAACCTACCAGCAGAAAAATTATTACCGCGCCTGCCACGGTCAACAATACTATAGGATAGGTAAATGCCGCCTTCACCTTGCTCCTCAACTCGATATCGCGTATTCCAAGCTGTGTTAGACGCTCTAAAATATCATCCAATATACCGGCTGACTCGCCCGCCTTAACCATATTTACGAATAAGTCCGAAAAAACCAGCGGATGCTTAGCCAGGGCTTCATTAAAAGCGCTCCCCGATTCCACATCTTTTTTAATGGTCAAAATAACATCCTTGAATTTCTTATTCCGCATCTCACTAAGCGTACTCTCAAGACTGATCAACAGCGGGAGGCCGGACTTCATCATCGCGGATATCTGGCGTGTAAAGAGCAGCACCTCTTCTTTTGTAATCTTGCGAAACCGGTTTAATATGTTATTTACAGCTGTTTCAAAACTACCCTGTTCTTCTATGTCTATAACGCTATAACCTAACTTACGCAGATCCAATGCGACACTCGCGGGGTTAGCTCCCTCCACAAGGCCGCTAACCGCATCTCCGAACCTATCTCTTACCTTATATCTAAAAAATGGCATGGCAGAATAAACGTCTTTAAATTTTTAGCTATTTCTTTCTTGCCTTTTCTCTTTTTTGTATGCTTGCGATTTTCTTAAGGATTGTCTGGGCCCTGGATACATACCTTGATTCCGGATACCACTTCAATAACTGTTCAAATGCCGCCTTGGATTTATCCAGATTTTTTAACGATTTCTCCCGATAATAAATCATCCCAAGATTATAAAGCGCGTCGTCTGCTTTTTCGCTAGAGGAATAATCTTTAATTAACTGCTCAAAAATTGACGCGGCCTCTCTCAAGGTTTCTTCCTTGGTCCTATCCCAAGTTTCCACTCCCAACCTGTCTATTAAATTCATTGCCCGGGTATATAAAGATTCAGCGCTTACCGGACTAAATGTATTTTCCAGTTTTGTCTTAACGCCTGGGCGCACAATATGAGGCGTAATAAAAACCGCTAACTCTGTTTGAAGCCTGTCTTCACTCTTATTGCTGAATAATAAACCAAGTATTGGAATATTGCCTAAAATAGGTATCCGAGAACGCACTCCGTCATTCTGATTTTTGATTAATCCGCCTATGACAACGGTTTCGCCATCGCGCACGCGCACTACAGTATCCGCTTCACGGGTAGTAATGCGGGGGCCGGCATCCAGCAATTCTGAAACCGAGCTGACTTCGGGATGAATAGTCATTGTGACATATTCGTCGTCGCTTACGCGGGGGGTAACACTTAACGATATACCGACATCAATAAAATTAGTCGTTTCAGTCGTACCTACGGGCGTCTGCGTTTCTTCTCTATAAGGAACCTTTTCACCGATGATTATTTTTGCTTCACTATTGTTTAAAGTGGTAATACTGGGGCTGGCTAAAAGATGCGCCTTCTGCTTGGAAATAAGCGCATCAATAGTAGCATCGGCAACCCAATGCTTGATATTAAATGTTTCTAAACTAAATTGCCCGCCAGAAAGGCTCGATGACTCCTCGCCTAAATCAAAGGTACCTTTTATTTCTTCTTCCGTGGTATTAGACGATCCTCTGTGCCCAAAAATATCCGTATCCGTATAATCCGCGGTATATTTTACTCCCAAGGCGCGCAAATCCTTAGATTGTATATCCACCAGCTTTGCCTCAATGCTTATCTGCACAGGCGGAACATCAACATCTTTCATTAAAGTTTTAATTTTTTTAATATTCCCGGAAAGATCGGTTACAACCAAAGAATTCGCTTCCCGGTGTACTTCAATAGCGCCATCGACAGAAATGGTTTTGGCGAACATCTCTTTAACCGCGTCTGCTGAGCTGTATTTTAAAGGAATCACCAGCGTTTCTTTATCTCCTTTTTCCGGCAATACCGTAATAATATTATTTTTGCGCTCATAAGTATAGCCATTCACCTTCAGAACAGCATCTAAAGCCTGCTCTAAATTTACCTCACGGAAACTCACCGTAACTTTACCATTAACCTTTTCACCGGCGATAATATTTAAACCGTATGCTTTAGAAAGGGCCTGAAGCACGACTGTAATATCCGCGTCATGAAAATCCAAAGACAAAAGCGTATCACCTTTTTCGCCCAAGCCAATCTTTTCCTTAATTAAAGAATTTAACTTATTAGCCGGTTCATAATTCGGGTCTATTTTCCGGGCTGTATCAAGCTGGATCCTGGCCTGCTCCAAATCCCCTCTCAGGTAATATTGCGCGGCACTTTGAAAATAGTCTTCTGCCACCTCGGCGAATACGCCTAAAGGAAACCCCAGTAGAAAACAAACAGCCAGAAAAAAACACACAGCATTTTTTATAATTCTCATCAGTCCTCCTGTAATTTTATTATTTAAGGATATTCAAAATATTATCCACGCGCATCAATAAATCCAAAGCCTCTCTGTTTTCAAAATCTATCTTTAATACTTCCTGTAATTCTTTCCTGGCTGATTCATATTCACCGCGGTTGATAAACTCATCTGCTTTGGAAAGGCGGATATGCACCATCTCATAATCAGTGAGTTTTTCTTTACGGGCAGGCAAGGCCTGCTCTTGTGAAACAACGGCCATAGGCGGTTTTTGTTCACTAACCTGAGGCGGCGGAGCTTTTTGCTTTAATTCATTTTTAAATCTGGCTACATCATCCTCAAGGATAGATTTCACCAAATTTATTTTTTCAATTTTGGAACTTAAATCTTTAACAGAATTATTCAATTTTTGAATAAGCGCGTCTTTTTCCTTTACTGCTGCTTTATCCCGGCCCTGTTCATCTTTGAGCTTTGCTAATTCGGCTATTCTATCTTTTAGTCCAATATCCTTAGATTTAACCTCTCCATTCAAATTCTGTACTTTTTTCCCTAGATCGGCCAGCGCCTTATCCCTGTTTTTAAGCGTTTGATTAAGGTTGTCTATAGCATGGCTTAAAGACTTATTCTCCTCTTTAGCCTTGCCAAGTTCAGCGGCTATAGCTTCATTTTTATTACGCAATTGATTCAACACCGATTCATAATCACTCTTCTGCTTATCCATATTGTGGCGGGCGTCCGAGAGATCTTTATCTAAAGCGGTGTATTCTTTTGTTTTTCGCGATAACTCCTCTGTAATCTTATCTAATTCATCTTGGGCTTTAGAAAATCTTGATTTCATATCTTCAAATTCTTTGGCCTGGTTATCAAGCTTTGCCATTGTGCCTGCGCTGAGCCTTTCCTTATCCTTGATATCTTTTGTCAAAGACGTATTTTTACCGGATAACTCATTAACGGTTCTTTGAGTATTAGCTAATTTTTCCGTCAAAGATTTTTTTTCTGCCTCGGATTTTGAAAACGCGGACGATTCTTTTTCAAGCTGGGCGCTTAAAGATTTGGAACCGCTTTCCAAAGAAGCAGTTTTTTGCCTTAATTCTTCCAAGCTTTCGTTCTTTTCTGCCAACTCATTATTCAACAACACATTCTTTCTATTTAACTCCTCGATATTAGTCCGGGAACTCCCCAAGCTATTTTGTATAGAAGTATTGGTTTGCCTGGCAGCATCCAATTCCTTCTTCAGGGCGGATATATCTTTTTTCAGCGAATCTATCTGGGAGGTATAATCATTTAT
>PCWA01000019.1 GCA_002796125.1 Candidatus Ghiorseimicrobium undicola | reverse complement strand
AGTATCCTTTCGGCTATTGTATACGTGAGCTGTTTCGCTCATTTTCATGCTTATTACTGGCCCATGGCCTTCCAGCATCTCGCCGTTGTTTTTTTTCTGCTGCTTGTTTTAAATTTGTACCTTAAAGCGGACTCTGTTTCGGATAAGCCGGCCTATTTTTATTTCTGGTGGGCATTGACACTCCTGGCCAATCTTGCCGCTTCCTTCTCGAGGCTTAGTATTTTAATAATTCCGCTTGCTATAGGGGCGCATATACTGCTTTCGGATGACAGCAGGCAGCGGATAATAAGGTATACAAGATGGCTGCCGTTATTTATTACGTATCTTGGCTACCCGCTGTTTTTACTCATGTTTGCGGGGGAGGACAGGCTGAACATAGACCTCACAGGATGGAACGCGCCTTTTAAATATCCCATTGCTGTTATAACAGGTATAGTCTTACTATTTGGCCTGCGTGCAGTATTTATCCTGTTTCGCAATGACCGGCCAAACCCTGTTATTAAAAAAGCGGTTTTAATAGCTGCCGTATGCGCCGTTTATCTTGTCCTGTGCCTAAAAGGCGTTAAGTACGCAATCTTGCCCTTTGATATATGGGTGCCTTTTACAGGTATGCTCTCAACCTTTTTACAGCCTCTCCAGAGCGCGTTTCTGATTGACTCAACCAGGCACATGCATTTTATATATCTGCAGATGTCGCTGTTTAATTTTCTGTTGGTGGTTTTTATTGTAATGTTGTTTGTGAAAAGAAATATGTTCAGAACAAATACGCTCGCAATGCTGGTGGTATGGTATTTCCTGGCATACGGGTATCTAATGTTCCAGAATCCGATCAGGTCAAGGTATTTCATTTTTATATCCCCGATATTCTCCATAGTCATTTCTTCAGCGGCCATTTATTTGCTTGGCAGGGCAAAGGGTATTATTAAAGAGCGTTTTTTTATGATGGAGATGTGTATGCTTTCGCTATTTTTTATTTTTTGTTCCATGAACATCGCCGCTATACGGTTCGA
>PCWA01000072.1 GCA_002796125.1 Candidatus Ghiorseimicrobium undicola | reverse complement strand
CTTTAAGGAAAAAACAGAGTAAAGAGCCTATTACACCGGAAGGATAAAGGCATGATCAGCGTCATTATTCCTGTTTATAACGAAGAGACGATGCTACGAAAGAATGACATTTATTATCAGATGCTTTCTCAAACAACAGAGCTGATATTTGTCGATGGGGGTAGTGATGATGCCACTGCGGTGCTAGCAGGCAAATTTGGGAGAGTGGTTAAGGCAAGAAAGAACCGCGCGGCGCAGATGAATGCCGGGGCTCATGTGGCCAAAGGTAAAATTTTGCTGTTTCTTCACGCTGATGCTGTGATTCATCAGAATCAATTACAGAAATTAGAAGGGATTATAAACAAAAAAGAATTTATCGGCGGTTGTTTAACTCAAGTCTTGGATGACGAAAGCCTGCTGTTTAAGTGGGTCGCTTTTACCGGCAATGCGCGTGCGAAAATCACAAAAGTATTTTACGGAGATCAAGCGATATTTCTCCGCAAAAGCATCTTTAAACGATTAAAAGGCTTCCCGGAAGTGAACATTTGTGAGGACATTCTTTTCAGCAGAAAATTAAGAAAAGCAGGCAAAGTCGATATTCTTCCTATCTCTGTTTATTGTTCCGCCCGGCGCTGGAAACAGCAGGGCATACTTAAAACATTCTTTCTTAATGCCAGGATCAAAAGCGCCTTAGCTTTTGGTGTTCAGCCCAATCAACTCAAGATAGCGTATGATGATGTGCGTGAATAAAATTTTAATAATTTTGGGAACGGTCAGCGCGCTGTTATGGGGATTCGTTATCTGGATGTCCTTCGGCATTCCTCAAAGTGTTTGTTCTTTCTTAGATAAGGTGAGCTTTGGCTTGATCCACGGTGAAATCATGCGCATGACCAATGGATTTCATTACGATGTCAATAACCATGACATGCCGACGGTCGTGTTTTTGATCGTTTTTGCCCTGCTGTTTCTAATTTATCTGTTCACGATTTTTAAGTGCGAAAAAGGCAGGGATAAAAAGCATGCTCTTGGCATTATCCTGTTTTTTGCCGTTATCTTCAGAATCATACTCCTGCCAAGCGTGCTCATCCATGAGAACGACATTTACCGCTATCTTTGGGATGGGAAATCCGCAGTACATCAAGTTAATCCCTATAAGTACGCCTCGGCGGATTTATTTATGCATGAAAGCGGTTTTGAGAAAGACTTTTATGATGACTACAAAGATATCACTATTAAAGGAAAAGGTTTTACGGCTCATGATAAAGCGCAATTGGATAAACTAATTGGTTTGCGCGATGCGAATCCAACCTACTACGCCCGCATAGGGCACTGGCAGGTGCCGACGATATATCCACCGATGGCTCAGCTTGTATTTATGCTATCCGCTTTGTTAAAAGCAGATTCTATTCTTTTGA
>PCWA01000053.1 GCA_002796125.1 Candidatus Ghiorseimicrobium undicola | reverse complement strand
GAGCAAGAATCAGGCACTCGGCTGGAATTTGTACACAACTCCTTCGCACTTTGCTGAAAAAATCGAAAAAAAATCCCGCTTTAAGACAAAAAACTTCTATTTCCATGTTATTCTCTCATGGTTTTTGATTCCATTTTCAATAATATTTTTTAGGATTAAATATGATGGAATGCGGCATATTTTTGTAATGTATCCTGCCTTATCTATTGCCTGTGCCGCAGCTTTATTTTATTTTCTTTATAGGTTAAAAATTAAACCAAACCTTTTTTAAGATTGTGGATAGATTTGTTTTCTAATTATAGGTTACTTGAGCATGCGAACTGCATAAATTTGTAACAGTTCGCGCGCCAAGATAAGCTTTTTGTAAACCAACTGAATGGAAGGAGTCAGTTACGGTAATTGCCTATAAGCCGTATAGTCTGGAGCGACTCTGATAAGTGTAAGCCTATCGGGGTAAGCCGCTCGACAAAGTCGCTAATAAGGCGGCAAGACAAACAAGCAGACCGTAATATGTATGAACCTAAATGTAGCCTCGTTAACAATAATAGAAGAGACGACCCTGTGAACTGTGGGGGAAGTCATTAATTAAACTGGATAAATAGGTAAGTGAAGGTTTAAGTCTTCTCGGGGTATCAGGGACGGTATGCTTGGAAAGTTTACGAAGGGAACTTGGGAGAGCCTGCGATAAGCGAGTATCAAATCCTATAAGGTAAACCGAAAGGGATGAGATTACCGCAGGCAGTCGGATGAGCCCGTAGTAGTGTTGATGATAGAGACAGAAGAACTCTATCGGAACGAAGGGGCCCTGCTTTAACCAAAGTTTCTAAAGAAGGGAAGGGCTAAAGTAGATTGGAAGAATTGAAAAGTAACCTAACAACTACAGATACGGTTCAGGAACTTCAGCAGAAACTATACCAAAAGGCAAAGTCTAATATAGGCTTTCGCTTCTATGCGCTTTATGACAAGCTGTATCGGAAAGATGTCCTAAGGAAGTCGTGGGAAAAGGTCAAAGCTAACCAAGGCGTAGAGGGTATAG
>PCWA01000048.1 GCA_002796125.1 Candidatus Ghiorseimicrobium undicola | reverse complement strand
GTTTAAATGAAGAAATGGCCAAACAAAAAGGTATTGAATACAACGTTTACAAATATGAATTTAACCATCTCGACCGGGCACTGGCAGAAGGTCAAAATAAGGGGTTCGCCAAAATACTGACGGACAAGAAGCGCCGGTTGATCGGCGCGCAGATCGTCGGGCTTCATGCAGGCGAGTTGATCCACGAATGGGTCGCGGTGCTTAACGGAAAGGTTGATATCGGGAAGATCGAGAAGTCCATGCATATCTACCCGACACTGGCGCAGATCAATAAAAAGGTGAGCGGGAATTTTCTGGCCAACCAAAGCGCTTTGGTGAAAATCGCGACCTATTTATTGAAATAAATTGTATCTAAAAAAGGAAAATAAATTATGGGTAAATTAAAGAGCAGTCCATGGATGAAATTGGGTATCGTTGTTGCTGTCCTGGCGGCAATATTTTTGACTTTGCGGTATTTCAATGTCGATTTCTCAAACATCACCGTTGAGTCATTCAAAGAAAAGATTGATTCGTTCGGCATTTGGGGACCGGTTATTTATATCATTCTTTATGTTTTTCGTCCGCTTATTTTGTTTCCGGCGGCGGTCTTTTCAGCGTCAGCCGGAGCGATTTGGGGGCTCAAGGGGCTGATCTATTTACTCATCGGGGCTAATCTATCGGCTATTGCGGAATTTATTATCGCGAGATATTTCGCGCGAGAAGCTGTTGAGAAATTGATCAAAGGCAAATTCAGCGGTATAGATAAGCAGATCGAGAAAAGGGGTTTTATCACGGTTCTTTTAATTCGGTTGATCCCGAATGTGGCTTGGGATATTCAGAACCTGGCGCTGGGATTAACAAAGGTCAAATTACGAGATTATGTTCTGGCGACTTTAATCGGTATTCTTCCGGGTTCCTTCGCGCTTGTCTATTTCGGCTCCTCATTTATCAGTGTCATAACTGACCCAAAGAATTTCTGGAAAATCATTGTCGCTTTTCTGATTTTGGGAGCTGTTTATTATTTACAGCGAGTTTTGAGAAAGAAGCA
>PCWA01000113.1 GCA_002796125.1 Candidatus Ghiorseimicrobium undicola | reverse complement strand
GTTAGAATTATTGTACCTCTCAAAGTATATATATGCAAATTCTTTAAGCCTGAACGGCCTTTATACATGCCTGAACTTATGTATAAGGGTTAAAATCTCATCTATTTTTTTAATTTTGTCTATTTCAGACTTGCCCTTAAACGAATCTGTTACGCAGCCTTCCAGGTGCCTGCGGAAAACCTTGTCTTCCACGCGTAAAATCGCCCCTACTACGGAGTGAAGCTGGATAAGAATATCTACGCAATAACGCCTGCCTTCTATCATCTTCTGAATGCCGCGGATTTGCCCCTCAATCCTCTTTAAGGCGATTAAATCTTCCGTATGGGTAGTTTTCTTAGCCACTTCAACTCTCCTTATATGCTGATATTTACACGCATTTTAAGTATACCATACCCCCCTACCCTATGTCAAGGGATAAAAATACGCCTGCCCCACAAGGCCGCGCTCATCTTATGCCAGCCTGCGCACGTATATATCCTTGAGAATTTCCTTATCTAAGGCGACCTGGGCATGGCCGATCTGTAGAATATATGATGGCCTGGTCTGATGTAGCGTAACTTGCGCCCCGGGTAAAATACCTAAAGAAGCCAGCCGGTCCAGCCTCTCGTGATGCCTTGCGCTGACATAGGCTATTTTTGCGCGGGAGCCGGCAAGCAGCTTATCAGCAGGCATAACTACGCTTTCCAGGTTTGACTTAGCATTAACACAGCAGGCGCCCGAAGGAATCTTACGCCCATGAGGACACTCGGCGGGATGTCCCAATAAAGTACAAATAGCATCGGCTACTTCATGCTGTATTACATGCTCAAAATTACAGGCATTACTTTCCATTTGGCTTGATGATATCGCCAAAACATCGGTCATTAAGCGCTCGGCTAAGCGATGCCCCCTGATAACTTGGCTTGCCAAAGCCTCGCCTTTATCCGTAAGAATTATCTTGCCTTCTTTGCGCTTTATATAGCCCGCTTCTTCTATAATACGCATGTCCTCATCGGTTATTTTTTCACCGGAACATGATGATATCTCCGCGCCTGAATTACCGCGTTCTCTTTGTATCCATATCTCTTCTAATATTTCTTCTATTTTTTTAACTTCCATATATCCCCCCATATCTATCCCTTAACTTTACATTTTAGTCATTGACTAAAATGTAAAGTTAACGGTATATTCAAGCTTAAAACATCATTGCCATGGCCCTAAATATAAAGTTAATCAACCCGCCCATTAAAACGGCAAAGGCAAGCACAAAAACAAATATTAGTATGGCAACTTTAAGCCCGCGCTCTTTAATCATCACAAAAAATTGAGCCACGCATGGAACCAAAAGAGTCATGGTCAAAACACTCACCAATACCTGAAGATTGGAAAGCTCCCCCTGTCTTTGTAGCGCGTATAACCCGGCAGCGCCATAATCTCTTCTTAAAAAACCAATGATAAATGCTTCCGCGCTCTTTGCCGGCAGGCCCAAAAAATTAACCACCACCGGAGAAACAAAATCCCTTATTACGGAAAGCGCATTGAACTTATCTAGCACAAAGAGTAACAATGTTCCGAGAATAAATAAAGGCACCGCCTCTTTAAGATACCAGATAAGCCTTGCGCGTACTTTAATCAATATATTGGAAATTTGCGGCAGCCTCACCGGCGGCAGTTCCAGCATAAAATCCGAAATTTCACCGGCAATTAATTTTGAAGAAAGATACCCGATGAGAACCAAGATGGCCAAAAGTATGGCGAGCCATACCATAACAATTTTAAAAGAAATCCCTCCTAACATACCTAAAATAACACCCAACTGCGCGGAACAAGGTATAGCCATAGCCAGAAGAAGCGTCGCGATTAAACGCTCTTTTTTTGTTTCTAAAATACGGGTGGTAAGCACCGCCATCGTACCACAGCCAAGCCCTAAAATAAACGGCAAAACTGCCTTACCATGCAGGCCGATAAATTTAAAAAGCCTATTTACCACGGCTGCCAGGCGCGGCAGGTAACCGGAATCTTCCAGTATTCCGAATACGATAAAAAACGTCGTAACTATGGGGAATATTATGGCAAACGAATAGGTCAATGCCATGGTAACCAGCCCGTATTCGCCGACCAGAATGTCTTTAATGAAGGCTATGGGAATAAAATTATCAACTAAATTTGTTATAAGAGGGTTTAGAAAAGAATTAAAAAATTTATTTTCTATTAAATCTACTAAAAATCCCGCGCCAAACTTACCCACAAAAAGATAAGTAGCATACATGATTAGTATGGCTATCGGCACTCCCCAGTGAGGAGAAACCATGAGTAATCCTATTTTATCGGATATCCTTGTCCTCGATGCTTTCTTTAGAAAAGATACAGACTTAAATATCTCTTCTGCTTTTTTATGGCGTTTTTCAATAATTACGGATTTTAATGATTTGGTAAAATGCTGTTTTGTATTTTCTGTGATGGTATCGATATTTGCTAAAGCGTCTTCTTGCACACCCTGCTCTAAAAGATACCTTTTGAAAGTAACATCTTTTGAAAGCAGCAAAAGCGCGGCCAATCTTTTGGCTATGTTTAACGCGGGCAAAAGGCCGCTTATTTTCGCGATAGCCGCCTCTATCTTTTCCCCATAATCTATGTTAAATTCGGATATCCCGGCTTTGGATATCTCACTAACCAGCTTATTCAAACCGACCTTTTCAGTTGCTATAGTAGCAACTACTCCGATGCCAAGATGCTTAGCTAGTTTTTCTGTGTCTATCTTAACACCTCTCGTTTGCGCCTCATCAAACATATTTAAATCTAACACTAAGGGAACGCCCATCTCAATAAGCTGAAATGTAAGCATTAGATTACCTGTAAAATTTTTAGTATCAAAAACATGAACCACAATTTTCTGTTGATATTTGAGTAAAATATCCCGGGTTACCCTTTCATCTTCCGAATAAGGCATCAGGCTATTTATGCCGGGTGTATCTAATACCATAAATTTAGCGTGGGCTATGCTGGAATTTGCTGTGGTAATCTCAACCGTTGTCCCCGGATAATTAGAAACAGTCACATACTGGCTGGTAAGCAGGTTAAAAATTACCGATTTACCGACATTCGGCCCGCCAGCCAAAATAAGCGGATATCTATCTTTAAAGTCTATCGTCTTAGTATTATTCATATTTATTCAGTGGCCCCTCTCTTATATTATCTAATAGCTACATCCAAATAATTCACAATCCAGCATTACAGTTTTAACTAATATTTTAGCGTATTTATGTTAGGTTTGTCTATATCTGAAATTTTTAGGCTTTGCCATTTATTTTTTTCTTTCTAGAATTGCACTGAGCAACCCATAGTTAAGCCGTAAGCCTGCCGCCTGCTTTCAGAGATACCTACCTTAAAGGCTGTATCCAGGACTATTTTTTCGTTTAACTGATAACTAAAACCAATAAGCGGGGTTAAATTGTGGTGCCGTAAACTTCCCGGGTCGAAATGCGAGTCGCTTTCGCCATATAGCTCCATCACTAATTTTATTTTCGTACTCAAGGCATATTCACCGGCTAGCCCATAAAGGATATAATTTTTTAGAGTATCATCCCTGCCTCTTCCAACTAGAGTATAACCTAAATTGCCATGCAAGACTAGCTTTCCCAGTGTCTTAGAAACGGCAAAAATAATCCCAGCATCTTCATCCCCACTGCCCAAGTTTTTTTCTTCATTGCCGTTAGATAATTTAAGCTGTATTTTTAAAGCTATTGCGGGATTAATTTCTCCTTCAGGGATAATCAGCGATTTAAAGGCTAATTTTATATCTGATAACCTGGCCTCATTATTGCCGTCACCGGGGGCGATCATCAAATAAGGAAGCTCAACGGACAAATCGCTTCTTTGGCTTATGCCATATGCCCCGGCTAATAAGAATGTATATGATTTATCCTTATTGCCTTCTTTTGCGTAATCAAAACCCGCATCAAGCTGGAAATTTCCTTTACCGCAGACTCCCGCGTCTTCGCTGCTCAGAGGCCTGGCGGCATAAGCGGCCTTCTGCATGCAAAACAGAAATGCCACAATTAACATTGTTATAACAATTGCCTTTATCCGCACTTTTTAGCTCCTTTCTTATGATATTGATTATCATTATCATTATATAGATAAAAAATATATGCACCGATTACGCTTATTTCTTGCATTTTTTGCATACTCCGTATAATTCCATCCGGTGCCGCTGGGGATGAAAACCGTGCGCTTTAAATATTTTCTCCTGCAGCCCCTCTATCTCTTGGTCGATGATTTCCACAAACTTCCCGCAACTGGTACAAATAAGATGGTCATGGTGTTTGTGGCCGTAAAGATGCTCGTATCTGGCAGTGCCGTCTTCAAATTTTAATTCGCGGCAGAGCCCCGCTTCGCAAAGAAGCTTAAGGCTCCGGTAAACCGTGGCATAACCTATACCGGGATGCTCTTTTTTTACCAGATTATAAAGCTCAAGCGCCGTCAAGTGCTTTTCTGTTTTAAGAAAAATATTTAGTATAGCGTGGCGTTGCCGGCTGTTGCGTATGCCCTTATCAAGCAAATATTTTGCAAAAGCATCTTTGGCCTGCTGCATCATGGCCTCCTAACTTTGAAAATGAAAATCAATATCAATTATAAAGTAAAAATTTTTTTTGTCAAGTTCTAAATTCTAAATTTTTCTATCAGCTCTTCTGAAGCTGGAACTTCAGCAGTGATTACACTGCCGCCTTTAACTATATTTCTTTTCTCTACCTTAACCTTAGCTTCCTTATTCCTATCGCAATAACGCGCGACTATAGAAACGCAAAGCTGATCCAATTCAACCTCTCCGTTTAAACCACTGGCAATAGCAACAGGCCCCTTGACATCACAAGGGATAAAACAAGCATAACGTTTTTGGGCAATATCCAAAAGACGGTTATTTTCTTTTTCATCTCTTCCGACAATTAATTTTAATTTATCATTAAGGCGGAAATGCCTGCCGATTTTAAGCAGTTCCACTTCATCTAAAGTAAAACGCGAATGTTTAATTAAATCCCTTAACCTTCGTGAAAAGCCTATATCAGTAAGCAGGCAGCCGCCGGAAGGGCAAGGATAATCATTTACGCCCAATTCTTTGGCCATTTTTATCTGGGGAGACCTTATTCTGCCCGACAAATTCAACAAAACATTATCTTTTAGCCATCCTTCTTTTTCCGCTAATGTCTGAGGCAACAACTTAGCTGAAAGCGGCCTAAACACAAGCCCTTCAACTTCAGCCTCCTTTTCTATGAGCCCAAATTGCCTCTTCTGCTGAGACATGGGGCGCTGCCCCAACACTTCTCCTGTTATAAGAAATGAGGCGCCTACTTCCTGCATTACGGCTTTTGCTTTCTTGAACATAAGGACGCGGCAGTCTATGCAAGGGTTCATATTGCTGCCATATCCGAATTTCGGCTTCTTAACTATTTCAAGGTATTCCTCAGCCAAACGGATTAATTTAAATTCAACATCAAGGTTTTTTAACTGCATAACCGCCGAACACCCGTCTGACCTATTACACCTGCAGAAAGGGCTGACGAAATTAAGCGCCAAAAGCTCAATACCTGAATCTTTAATAAGTTTTAAAGCGATAAGGCTATCCAACCCTCCGGAAAATAAAACCAAGGCTTTTACCTTATGCTTATCTGTATTGGCCTTACCATTGTTATTCATATTTATTGCAAGCTATCGATTAATGGTTAATAAACAGGTTCATCAAGGCAACAAAGATTACGCCCAAGAACAAAATTATGCCGTTGAGCCTGTTCTGCGCTTTGTGGGTTTGAGGGATAAGGTCGGAAGCGGCTATATAGATGAAAGAGCCGGCGGCAAAAGCCAAGGCCAGCCCTAATATCCCCTCAGATAGGCGCTCAAGAAAAGGATAAAATAATATGGCCCCTACAGGCGTTGCGGACGCGACTAAAAATGAATAAAGAATTATCTTTTTTTTCTTCATTTTTGTATACATTAATATGCTTGTTATGGTTATTCCTTCCGGAAACTCATGCAACAAAACAGCCAGGGTGGTCATTATGCCTATGCCAACACCTATCTCAAAGCCCAAGGCAATTGCTATGCCGTCTAAAAGCGAATGAAACGCCAGGCCCGCAAACGATAACATCCCCATATTATGCAGACGGCAATCTTCATCGTGGCAGGGATGCAGGTTTATTACCTGCTGAAAAAAATAAAAAACGAGTATACCGGCTAACGCTGCCCAGGGAACAGCTTTTGATAAGGATAGCGCCTCCGGTATTAAGTTTAAAAATGATGTTGCAAGCATAACGCCTGCGGCAAAACTAACCAGGTAAAGTGAATTTTTTCTCGCCCATGATTCTCTATAAATAAGCAGAACCGTACCCAGCATGGTCGCGCCCCCGGCAATTAAACTGTAAAATATAACGTTGACGTTATGCATAATAAAAAACTAAACGCTATTCCTGAAGCCGTTCGTAATCGGCATGCGCCTGTCTTTACCGAACGCTCTGGGAGTAATCTTTATCCCCGGCGCAGACTGTCTGCGCTTATATTCACTTTTATCGACCAAAGATATAACTTTGGTGACAACTTCTTTTTTAAAGCCTGATTTTATGATTTCATCCATGCTCTTATCTTCTTCCACATATTTTTTTAATATCTTATCCAGCAACTCATACTCTGGCAAAGAATCGGAATCTTTTTGATTGTGCCTTAATTCAGCCGTCGGCTCTTTTATAAGCACCCTGGCTGGTATTGCGCCTTCTTTGATTGAAGTATTTATAAATTCTGCCAATTTATAAACCAATGTCTTGGGAACATCCTTTATCACGGAAAAACCGCCGGCCATATCCCCATAAAGAGTGCAATAGCCGCAAGATACTTCAGATTTATTGCCCGTGGTTAAAACCAGCCAGCCAAATTTATTAGAGAGGGCCATAAGCATGTTACCGCGGATACGCGCCTGAAGATTCTCTTCGGTTATATCCTGGGGCATATCTTTGAAAATGCCTGAAAATTCGGACAAATACGCATCAAATACGCTCCTAATCGGCATTTCTCTAATCTCAATACTTAAATTTTTAGCCAATTCGTAAGCGTCTTCTCGGGACTCCAAAGAGCTAAATTGAGAAGGCATAAAAACTCCAGTCACGTTATCCGCCCCCAAAGCAAAAACCGCTAAAGCGGCTACCAGGGATGAATCTACCCCTCCGGACAAGCCAATGACGACCTTTTTAAAACCATTTTTATTCACATAATCCTTCAACCCTAAGACTAATGCCAGATAAACTTCTTCTATAGGCATAATATTACCTGCAGAAATTTGAGGCTTAAGTTGAGGTTTGGGTATATTTATATCTTTTTTTATCAAAATCGCTTTTCCCCCTGTTTTAACCACAGGGACCGGCAAGTCAAAAATCATCATTCCTTCTTTAAACGCGGGCAGGCGAAACATAATCCTGCCCTTATCATCAATAATAAGGCTCTGGCCGTCAAAAACCAACTCGTCCTGTCCGCCTACAATATTTGTATAGACGATAAATACCTTATTTTTCTTTGCCTGCTGGCATAATAGATCTTCTCTTATTTTAGCCTTAGACATATAATACGGAGAAGCGCTTATATTAAAAACGATGCGCGCTCCCTGATTAGCCTGAAAACATAGAGGACCTTTTTTATCCCAAATATCTTCACAAATATCAACACCAAAAATTATATTGGATATTTTAAAAATAGGGTAATCTTTTCCGGCACTAAAATAACGTTTTTCATCAAAGACACTATAATTAGGTAAGAGTATTTTACGGTATATACCTGCTATTCTTTTCTTAAATATTACTGCGGCCGCGTTATAAAGTTTCCTATCTTTGCTATCTACAAAACCGACGACGGCAATAATATCGTTAATGCTTTTTTTAAGCTTATTTAAAGCAGAAATATTCCGTCCGATAAATTCGTTCTTTAACAAAAGATCTTCGGGAGGATAGCCGCAGAGAGAGAGCTCCGGGAATGTTACTATATCCGCTTTCGCCTCCCGGGCCTCCAGTATAAATCTGTGTATTTTATTAAAATTAAATTCTATATCTCCGACTATCGGATTAATCTGAGCTATGGCTATTCTTAAGTTTTCTTTACTGGTCACCATTTGGCCGTCAAACTCCTTCTATTTCCTTGGTTAGAATAATAGCTTCGGCTACCTGCCGCATGGATTTGCGCCTGTCCATGCTGTATTTTTGTATCAGGCGATATGCCTCTTCTTCGCCTATTTTTTTATCTTTCATGAGGATGCCTTTGGCGCGCTCAATTATCTTTCTCGCCTCAAGCTCTTCTTGAATAATTTTGGTTTTAACCATTAATTCCGTATTTTCAATAACCATAGCCGCCTGATTTGCCACCGCGGTCAAGATATTAACTTCGTCTTCGCCAAACTCATGAGGTGTTGAGGTATAAAGATTAAGCACGCCTATAGCTTTATTCTTCACCTTAAGCGGAACGCATAACAGCGACATGAGTCCTTCTTTCTTGGCTATATCTTTAAATTTATATTCCGGCTCTTTACTGACATCATAAATAGCCCTTGGTTTATTAGAGAGCACAACTTTTCCCGATACCCCCTCCCCTACTTTTAGAGGAGACTTTTTATTATAACTTTCGGATATAGACTGGGTTGCCCTGATAAACAGATTCTCTTTTTTATCATCCAGAAGCATTATAGAACAAATCTTTGAGTCCATAACCTGGGCTGTGACGGTTACAATAAGGCGCAAAATATCTTCCAAGTATAAATCAGACGTAATCGCCTGGCTTATTTTTGAAAGCGCGGCAACTTGATCTGCCATATTTGCGGTATTTACGGTCTTTTTTTTCGCTGTCATTTTAATGAGCACATAAGTTACGGAGGCGAAGCCGACGTAACTTATAAGTGCGAATTAATCCCGAAGCCTGCGCAGTAAATTTAGAATAAATTTACAAGCGTTTAGGCGAGGGCTATTGCTCCCAAGCTGCTGAGCACATCCGCCGCAGGCGGATAAGTGCGAATTACATGCGCCCTTTACTTTTGATTGATGCGCATAGTATAACCTTTCTAGATATTGGCGTCAATTAGTTTAACCAAAGAACGCAAATCTTTTAATATCATAAACGGCCGCTCTTTCTCTATCTCTTTTTTTGTGCTTGAGCCGCCCAAAACAATGGCCGCTTTGATGCCGGCGCTATTTGCCGCGCGCGCGTCAATAGACATATCCCCTACATATAAAGCGTTTTCTTTTTTGAACTTAAATCTATTCATAATTTTATTTAATATTAAAGGGTGCGGCTTTTTGAATTTTAACTTATCGGCGCATAAAACATAATCAAAATAATCTTTTATTCTAAGATGCTTGAGAACACTCAAAGAAAACTCTGTTGGCCTATTGGAGGCGACAGCCAATTTTATATGCCTTCTTTTTAAGGCAGGCAAGAGCCCGCCCGCATAAGGCATAAGCCGGCTTTTTTCCAATAAAGCTGCCCTGTGATCATTGCGGTAAATTTTTAATGCCTTATTTAAACAATCGGCAGGGACAAATTGCTTCAGCAGCTCTCTATCACCCCAGCCCACCGCCCTCTTTATTTTAATCTCAGAAGGTATATCCAGATTAAATTTTTTCAATACATACTTTAGGCTGGATGCTATCGCACCATAAGCGTCTATAAGAGTGCCGTCTAAATCAAAAATAATTATCTTAATATGCATCTCTATTATATAACCTAAAAGACATCCTGTGGGGATGTCTTATTTAAAAATTCAGGGGCCGGCGGCATTGCTACTGGCCGCTGTTCCAGTCCCGGCTCAGATTATTTACGGTTATAAACCTCGCTATGTTGATGTTACCCTTGGTTACAATAAAGTCAACACTAACCACATCATTAATTTTTATATCTTCGAAGTTTTCGACATTCTCAAGCTTTGTTTCTTCATCAACAGAAATAAATACTTCCTTCTCTTTCTCTGCTTCGTAATCATAATAGTTAAGTTTAAGCCTTCCGGCTTCTTTAGACATAACCTCGCCCCATGCCCATCTGGTATCTATGATGATAAGGTCCGGTTTAAC
Source organism: Candidatus Ghiorseimicrobium undicola (assembly GCA_002796125.1). Lineage (GTDB taxonomy): Bacteria > Omnitrophota > Gorgyraeia > Ghiorseimicrobiales > Ghiorseimicrobiaceae > Ghiorseimicrobium > Ghiorseimicrobium undicola. The sequence goes on along the minus strand of PCWA01000113.1, from coordinate 11,615 downwards.
AGGTGCTTTTTTCCCCTCCTGATTTTCTGCGGGCATCTTTGCGCCATCGATTATATCAGGCCCCTGCATATTCTGCTTCTGGGAAGTGTTTAAGTCTGAAATTTCAGACGCTTCTAATAATTTTTCCTGCGCAAAACAAACCGCACAAAAAAAGAATAATAATATACCGGCGAAATAAAATTTATATTTTCCTATTATCAAGGCTGTAGCACCCCCCCGGATATAACTAATTTTATGGCATCTTCAATCGTCATATCCAGATACATTAGATCTTCTTTTATAAAAAATAGAAATACCCCGCTAAACGGATTAGGGATATTAGGGACAAGCACCGTCACTACCTGCTGCTTTATTCTTTCTTCTACCGCGGATAATCCTTCATTTACTATAAACCCCAGAGAATATACTCCTTTGCGGGGATATTCTACCAATACCACTTTTTTAAAAGACGGCTTCTCTTTACCAAATAAAAAATTAATAAATTGTTTAATATGCGGGTAAATTTTGGCAACAAAAGGGAGCCTGATAAAACAAGCCTCCAGAACATATAATAGCTTTTTCCCCAGGAAGTTGGCGGCAAAAAAACCGATAATAAAAACGATAAATACAAAAAGGAGCAGGCCTAAACCGGGAATAGCATAGCCAAAATTATTTAGTAAATAATGGTTTATATACTTCCCAAGCATGCCGTCAAGAAAAGTAAAAAACCACACCAAAATATTAACCGTTATTATTATTGGCAAAAGCAGCGCTATGCCGCTTAAAAAATAATTTCTTAGTTTATGCATGATATAGGGGCAGGAAAATCAGCGCAAACGCGGCGAGCACAACGCTGATTATCCCGACTGTTAGGCCTATCCAAAACCATCGGAAAAAGCTCAATTTAATATTTCTTTCTTTTTCAAGTATCCCCAACGCTACAATGTTAGCTGTTGAGCCTACCAAGGTAATATTGCCGCCGAAGCAGCCGCCGAAAAGAAGGGCCCACCAAAAAGGCTGCAGGTTAAAACCTACCCCTTTCAAGCTCTTTATCACCGGTATAAACGCGGTAACCAAAACCACATTATCTAAAATACTTGAGCCGAGGGCAGAAGCAGATATTATCAAAACTATTAAACCCGACTGATTATGGCCCGCGGCCCTGGCAAAAGAAGCGGCCACAACATCAGTCGCGCCCGTAAACGAAAGAGCGCCCGCTTGGGCGAAAAGCAGCATAAAAAATAACAACGTCCACCACTCCACGTCTTTTTCTATAAATTCCCGCGCCTTGCGCCATTTCCACAACAATATGCACCCGGCGGAAAACAAAGGCATCGTCAAAAGGATAGTATTATCTTCTAAATTTAAAAGTAATTCAAAGCGATGGTGCATAGCGATAAAAAATAATGTTGAGCCGAATATCCAAAGGGCAATTTTTAATTGTTTTTCTATAGGTATGGATATTAATTTAATCAGCATCTCATTTGCCCCAAATTCTTTTATTTTCTCACCTAGCTGAATCAATGTTTTATGATACCACACTTTTACCAAAAAGATTATTGATATAAGGCAAAGGGCTGAAAGGGGAAAAGCCTTTAAAATAAAATCTTCAAATGTCAGCCCGGCTTTTGTCGCGATTAAAATACCTATAGGATTACCCAGGACTGTCGCGGCACTGCCGATGTTAGTAGCTAAAACAGAAATGATTATAAACGGCACAGGGTCCACTTCAAAATAATCACAAATTTCTAAAATTGCCGCGACAACAAATATAATAGAAACAACCTCGCTGGTTACCGCGGAAAGCAGCGCCGATATAAAACATATCACAATCAAAAATTTATTCGCGGTAAGATTTTTTATGCGCAGCATCAGGCTTACAATCCAGGCAAAAAGCCCGGCATCCTTTAATAAGCCCATGGCGACCATCATCCCCATAAGAAACAAAATAACATCAAGGGAGGCGGATTTAATCAAACTTTCAAAATTAATTGTCCCGGTCAATAAAAGCACGCTTGAGCCTAAAAAAACAAATGCCAGGCGAAAACTCCAAAAAAATAAAGTGCCTAATATTGACATCAAAAATATAGAAAGCGCCAATACCTGATGGTTATTGAAGCCTATATTCCTGCTCAATAAACCCGCGCATGCCGCGATAAAAAATAATAATATTATTTTTCTTTTCACTTAATGAGCACATAACTTACGGAGGCAAAGCCGACGTAAGTTATAAGTGCGAATTATCTCCTCGCTTAAACAAGGGGTAAATTCTCTTTGGAGAATTTCCCCCTTAAGCTTCGGAGTAGGTTATAATTTAGTTTATGATAAATACTGCTTAATCAGAACCTACCCGCAGCCTGCCCACAAGGGCGGGCCATCCTAACACCTTTTAAGGATGGGCCCTATCGGGTAAATATCGAAGAGATTTACCCGATGTTTAGGCAAGGGGAATAACCCCATCCGCCTGCGGCGGATAAAGGTAACTTATTTTGCCAAATCCATTAATGCTCTCAATATATCACATCTTGCGGCTATGCCTAATACTTTATCATTTTTGTCTACGACGATAATCCGGCGCATATTCTTAACCAGCATAAGGCGCGCGGCCTCTAATAAAGCCGTTTCTTCGCCAACAACTTCTACTCCTTTTGCCATAACATCCGAAACTTTTAATTCTGCCAATTTAATAAGTTTATTTTTTATATTTTTCGGAGTATCTCCATATACAAAACCGCCTACCTGATTAACATAGCTGGGCAATATTGCCCTTAAGACATCTTTTTCGGTAAAAACCCCTATTAATTTTCCCTTATCAATAACCGGCAAGCCGCTGATTTTAAACTTTAATATTAGGTTCAAAGCATCTTTTACGGATTCCCTGCCGCTTAAACTTTTTATATCCCTTACCATTATCTCTTTTATTTTCATATCATTCCCCGGATTTTTATTAATTTTTTTTATTAATATTGCAGCCCTAATTGCCTGGATAGATACCCATCGGTTAAGGCATCTATTGAAGCAGTCAGCTCCTCCAGCCTTAATTCTTTTTCCAGCCTCACATTAGAGTCTTGCGGAGGCGAAAGGAACAGGTCTAACTGCAGTTTCCTTCTCTCGTAATAAAGGCGGGTCAGGTCTGTCAATATATCATCGCGTAATTCAACCATCAATCTTACTTGGGAATCAATTAACCTTTGCTGATCGCTCCAGACTAAATCACCCAGGTCCCAAGAAAAACCTACGCTCCAATCCTGCGGCCCAATGTAATAACTGTCTGAACCGCTGTCATAATTAACCGTCTTATTGTAATCCAGGTCTACATTAGGCAAGAGTGCTTTCAGGCGGGCGCCTCTCCTTAAAAATTTTATTTTCTGCGGATCTATTACTTCGGCATACTTTATCGCGGCCTGGCGCAGCTCAGCAATACCGGGTTCATCATAAAAATAAATCCTCCAATTATTGACCTTAGCGCTGTTTGCATGTATAAGAATATTTTGATTGCTGCTTCTAAAAACTCCTTTATACGTCGCCAGCCATAAACGGCCTAAGCCGTCAAGAACGCTATCTCTAATATCATAAGTAGTCAACCCCTGAAAAATATTTTTCCATGATTTTTCATCTTTCTTTAAAACAAAAATTCCTTTTTTAGTCGAAACATATAGATTACCTGAGTGGATAAGCACGCTGCGTTTAATTATGTTGCTCAAACCGATAGAGGAAAGCTTACCAAACGATACCCCGCCATCGGAACTTTCAAAGATGCCATCTTCAATGCACCAATAAACTTTTCCACTCTCTCTGTCTATAGAAATCCTGCCGCCCTCATCGTTTTCGGGCTGGATTATATCTTCAGCCTCGTTTTCCAAAATATCACCCTCAGTTTCAGTTGCAGACGAACTATAAACAAACAACTTTTCCCACTTATCTCCGGAATCACGGCTGGCGAATAATTTCCTGCGCGTGGATACGTATAGAGCATCTTCTGATTTTTCTATAGAGGTAATGTATGAGTTACCCAATTCACCTTTAGCTTTTTGCCATGAAGTCCCTCTATCGCGGCTATAAAAAAGGCCTGATTTTGTGCCTAAAAATATCTCCTTGCCTTCTGCCAAAACATAAGTGCAATATTTTTCTTCTCCTATGCCGGAGAATAGCTTCTCCCACGTGACGGAATCGGCATCTTTAATTCTAAGAAGTCCGTCATGGGTGGCGGCAAATATTATATCCGGCTCCAGCGCATCAAAAGCAAGAAAATTTATGCGCCGCCCAACCCCTTTTAGAGTTAAAACATTCCGCCACCTCCCGCCGCCGTCTGTTCTATAAATAGCCTTCCCAGAGCCTGCATATGCCGTATTTGGATTAACGGATGAAACAGCAAGCGCTGTAATGTTTAAATCTGCCAGGCCTTTATTAATTTGGCGAAAACCAAAATCACATAACGCGGTCCTTGAAAATAAAAGCAACAAAGAAATAACCCAAATTAATCGTCGCATAATAAATTATAAGATGTTTGTGCGCTTAAAACAGAAAAAGGCGCATTATAATACCGGAGCTTAAGGCAACAGACAAATCTTTATTTATAGGTAAATTCAGTACTCTGATAAATGCGCCGGCCAAACAGCCAAGCAACGCAATATGCCAGCCAAGGACAAGAGGAAAAAATAAAAGAAAAAGGCTGGCAGAGAGGCAGGCATAACAAAAGGTTAATATTTCTGTGGCCCTGCCATAACGCGCAGATACCATATCGGCAAAAGTATTTCCTAAAATAATAAACAGCATAGAGTTCAAAGCGACTATCCGGCTAAAGAAAAACACGGCTATAAAGCAAGAAAAGGCTAAAAAAATACAGCCCGGCCCAGGCGAAAAGATATTACTTAGAAAATTCGGTTTTATATTTATCTTGAATCCGCTTTTTAAATACCGCATAAAAACCGCCGCGGCCATAAAAACCAGGCACAACAGAATAACCTTCTCCTTAGGCAGAAAATAATAGCTTACGGGTAAGATTAGAACAAATAAACGCCTAAACTGAGAGAATGAATTCATTGAGGAATTTTTCATCGTGGCTCACTTAATCCGTGTTAGAAAGACCTCCGGAAACATCGCTATTTTTCCCGGGGCGGCTTTTCCATCTGCGGTGTATCCAACCCCACTCCGCAGGATAAAGCCGTATATATCTTTCAATAATCGCTGTAATCCTGGCTACATTTACTTTTACCATTTCATCACGGTCTTCTCTATGCTCTAATATTAATTCCGGCTCGATAACTAATCTGTGATTATTATTTTTTTCTCTAAAAATAAACGCGGGGACAATCGGAGCCTCCGTCCTTAATGCGAAAATAATAGGCCCTGTAGCGGTGGCGGCCTTTCGGCCAAAAAAATCAACAAATACGCCCGCGCCCGAACCAAAATTTTGATCCATAAGCATAAACACTATCTCATTATCACGAAGAGCGTCTATGCTGCTTTTTACGCAAAGTGCCTTTGGATTCGTATAAATAGATTTTACACCCAAGGCAATCCTTTTTCTATCAAAATATTCATCTGCCTTGTCATCGCGCAGCTTACGTACTACAACGTTAACCGGGTATCTTAAAAGGGCAAGCTTGGTAAGCAAAAGCGGAAAGCTGCCAAAATGCCCGCTTATCATAATTACTCCTTTTTTCTTCTTAAGGGCCTCATCCAGATATTCCTTGCCCTCAATATTAACCATCCTGCCAAGCACCGGGGCGCTATCTAAAGAAGCGAGCATTTCAAACATGCTTTTTGTCATATTTTTAAAACAATCCTTTATTATCCTGGTAATTTCTTTTTCGTTCTTTTCTTTGCCAAAAGCTATATTTAAACTTTCCCTGGCTATGCGCCTATGCCTGATAGCTATAAAATAGCCAATGCCTGCTATAAAATCACCGACCGCGCATATACAATTTTTAGGCATAAAGCGCAAAATAACGCAAAACATTTTCATGCTATAAAATGCGATATCGCGCTTGATGGTTTTTTTTATGCGTTTTAACTCCATTACAGCTTATATCCTATCTTGCGCAGCAAATCCTTGCGCCAGGCGATATCGTCTTCTTTCTCTGTCCCTTTGGGGCTTGCGCCGTCAATTACACCCAAAATCCCCCTGCCTTGCTTTGTCTGAGCCAAAATCACTTCCGCGGGATTGGCTGTTGCGCAATAGATAGAACAAACCTCCTGAATATTCTTGATAATATTTAACACATTTATCGGGTAACAATCTTTAAGAAATACGATAAAACTGTGGCCGGCCCCGAGATTTTCGGCATTTTCAATGGCCAGTTTTTTTAAATCCTGGTCTGTGCCTTCTGCGCGTATAAGGCACTTGCCGGAAGATTCGCAAAATGCCATACCAAACTTTATCCTGGGCACAGCAGCCACCAAAGCTTCGTAAATATCTTCCACTGTTTTAATAAAATGGGCTTGGCCTAAGATGAAATTCGCCTCATCGGGTTTCTCAATTTTAACAATTTTAAATTCCAACATAACTTTCGCCCTCCAGCCTGATCAAAAAGATACAAGAATTATTATAGATAACATAAGTTAAAATGACAAGGCATATATATTAAATTTGCGCTTTCCTTGCTTTATAAGCCATGAGAGAAAGCAGAACGATAAAACATAAAAATACCGGGGCATCTCCGTATTCTGTGTAAATTGATCCGCTGCTGCTGCAAACAACAACATCTGTAAGATGCCCCGCCACAAAAGTATCTTTACCTTTATAATCGCTAACCCTGGATTTTATCCTGCCGGAGGGCGCGATAAAACAGGATATACCCGTATTAGCCGAACGCACAACACTTACCCTGTTTTCTACCGCGCGAAAAACCGATGCTGCCAGATGCTGGTATGGCTCAGCCGTATCCATAAACCAAGCATCGTTGGTAATGTTTACTAAAAATCGCGCTCCCCGTTTTGCGAAATTACGCGCCAGATTGCCAAATACATCTTCAAAACAGATAAGTGTGGAAAATTTTACCGGTAGCCGCTGACTAATAGCTGGCGGCTCAAACACAGTATATTCTTTCCCGCGGCTGAAATCATCTATGGGTACAATTTTCTCAATGAAGGGAAGTTTTTTTCTTAAGGGTATATACTCCCCAAAAGGCACCAGATGCAGCTTGTCATAGCGCTCTAAAACTTCGCCATTGCCGGAAAATAACACCGCGCTATTAAAGAATAGTGCTTCATAATCATTGCCCGTAAGAACCGTTATTATCCCCGTCAGAAACGGCCTGCCTAAACCAGCTATAAAATCCGATAGATACCCGGGATTATAATAATTACCTTTCTTTATCATTAAAAAATCCTGCACAGACGTCTCTGGCCAAATAATTAATCCGGGTTCTTCTTGCGCTGCCTTCTCCGTCAATAAAAATAGTTTATTAAGTGTTTTATCTTTAAGGGCCGGGTCCCATTTTATATCCTGTGCGATGTTCGGCTGAACGAGAGAAACTTTAAGTATGGGGTATTGAGTATTGTGTATTGAGTTTAATCGTAAAAACCCATAACCTATCGATAAAAATAAAACAAAAATAGGAATTAAACAGAATCTGGGCGATAAATCTATTTTGCTTTTAGACAATGCGCGATACGCTATACGCGCGGTATTGTAAATTAGAGTATTTACCATTATAACCAGAAATGATACGGCGTATGCTCCGCCTATATCGGCAATTTGCATAACCGGCAGATTCTGATATTGCGAATATCCTAATAAAGCCCAGGGAAAGCCTGTTAAAAGGTAGGCGCGAATGTATTCAAGACAAGCCCAGGCCGCAGGAATAAAAAGTATTGAGTATTGGGTGTTGAGTATTGAGTAAAAAGAAAGGAGAGATCCGAAAATTCCGAAATATAAGGCAAGATACGAAGATAAAATTATGTATCCGGCAATAGTTACATTCGTCAGCCAGTAAATGGCGCTTAACCAAAAAACAACGCCCGTAAAATAGGCGAGGAAAAATACCTTGCCTTTAGATTGCTCTTTAATGGCAAAAAAAAGCGGCACAAACCCAAACCAGGCAAACAACCAAAGATTGGGATTCCGAAATGGCAAGGCGAGCAAAACAGCGGATAAGAAGCTTAAGAATAATCTTTTTACTATAGGCCGTGGACTATGAAATATAAACTGAATTACTTGCCGCAGCATTTCTTGTATTTTTTACCGCTTCCGCAAGGGCAGGGGTCATTACGGCCAACCTTAGAAGAAGCTATGTTGCCAGACGCATCCGGAGGACTAAAGCCGGATGAACCGGTGTTTACTGAATTAATCTCAGCTGAAGGCATAGTAGATTTTGCCTGCGGTTTTTCAAATTTTCTTGCTTCCGGATGAACAAATTCCTGACGCAGGGAAGTAAACACGCCCTTTAACTCCTTTTCCGCCGGGGCGGCCTCTACCTTGAATAAAGATTCGATAACCTCATCTCTTATAGAATCAATCATTTCTTGGAATAAAGAAAAGGCTTCATTTTGATATTCTATCAACGGATCGCGCTGGCCGTAGGCGCGCAGGCTTATTCCGGACCTTAAGTTATCCATTGTATAAAGATGGTCTTTCCATTTGGTGTCAATTATTTGCAGGCTTATTATCTGGCTGATTCTCTGTATATGCTCAGCGCCAAAGGCCGCTTCTTTGGCGTTAAAAATTCCGGTAATCTCATCAAGTAAAAATTGCCGCAGCTCTTGGTCGTTTTTTTCTTCCAGGTTCAAGCTGCCTTTTTCCAGATTTAATGAAAATTTATTTTTAAGCCAATCATCCAAAGATGCCCAATCAGGATCAACTGACGATTCTTTTTTAATATAAACATTCAACGCCGCCTCAACCAGCTCTTCAATCATCAGGAATAATTCTTCTTTCAGGTTTTTCCCTTCTAGCACCGCGCGCCTGCGTGAATAGACAACTTCTCTCTGTCTATTCATTACATTGTCGTATTCCAAAAGTTGTTTTCTTATTTCAAAATTATGCCCCTCTACTCTTCTCTGCGCGGTCTCGATTGAACGACTTATCCATGGATGCTCAATCGCCTGATCTTCCGGCAGGCCCAATTTATCCATGATAAAGGCTATGCGCTCAGAACCAAAAAGGCGCATGAGGTCATCTTCTAAGGATACATAAAAACGTGATGACCCGGGATCTCCCTGCCTGCCGGATCTTCCTCTTAACTGGTTATCGATCCTGCGTGCTTCATGGCGCTCTGTCCCTATAATATACAGGCCGCCTAAGTCTACGACTTTCTTATGTTCGTCTATTGCCTGTTTTTTATATTTAATAAACAATTCTTTATATTCCTTTTCGGCATCTATATCCTTCTGGGCCTGCAGCAACTGTCCGACAATATTTTTTGCCATATGTTCTGGATTTCCGCCGAGCAATATATCCGTACCCCGCCCTGCCATATTCGTAGCGATAGTTACCGCGCGAAATCTGCCTGCCTGAGCCACAATATGCGCTTCCATCTCATGGTATTTTGCGTTGAGAACATTATGCGCTATACCTTTTCTCTTAAGCATCGCCGAGAGCTTTTCTGACCTATCTATAGATATCGTACCCACCAAAACAGGCCTGCCTTTTTCGTAACATTCTGCTATTTCTTCTACCACCGCCTTAAATTTTGCCGCCTCCGTCTTATAAATAGAATCGGGAGAATTTTGGCGGATCAACGGTTTATTTGTGGGAATGTTTACAACATCTAATTTATATATTGCCTTAAACTCATTGGCCTCGGTCATTGCCGTACCCGTCATGCCGGAAAGCTTTTGATACATGCGAAAATAATTCTGAAGGGTTACCGTAGCAAGCGTCTGATTTTCCCGTTCTATCTTTACCCCTTCTTTTGCTTCAACAGCCTGATGCAGGCCGTCTGACCAGCGCCTGCCGGGCATAAGGCGGCCGGTAAACTCATCCACAATGATAACTTTTCCATCTTTAATTACATAATCAACATCGCTTTTATACAGGTTATGCGCCCGTAAGGCCTGAATTATATGATGACGGTACTCCATAGTTTCTATTTCATGCAAATTATCTATATTAAGCAGAGAGCAGGCTTTTTCTTCTCCGCTGTCTGTAAGGTGTGCCGTGTGGGCCTTCTCATCGACTATGTAATCATAACCCTCGGATAAATCAACGCCCTTATATTTGGCGTCTATCTGGTCTTTTTCTAAAATAATCCTGCCTTTTAATTTCGGGATAATTTTATCAATTATATAGTACTTATCGGTAGACTCTTCTGTCGGGCCGGATATAATCAGAGGTGTGCGCGCTTCATCTATTAAAATAGAATCAACCTCATCCACTATAGAATAATAAAAATCCCTCTGTACCATTTCATTTTTACTTATCACCATATTATCCCGCAGATAATCAAAGCCGAATTCGTTATTTGTGCCGTAAGTTATATCGCATGCGTATTGTTCTTTTCTTATATGCGGAGGCATATCATGCTGAATCACGCCCACCGAAAGGCCTAAAAATTCATAAATCGGCCCCATCCAATCACGGTCCCGGCGCGCCAGATAATCATTAACGGTTACAATATGCACTCCCCTTCCGGTTAAGGCATTTAGATAAGCGGCTAATGTCGCAACCAGAGTTTTCCCTTCTCCGGTTACCATCTCGGCAACTTTACCTTCATGCAGTACTATCCCACCCAGAAGCTGAACATCAAAGTGGCGCATATTTATAGTACGCCGGCCCACCTCACGCACGACAGCAAAAGCCTCAGGCAATATTTCATCCAAGGCTTTCTGTTCTTTTTTTCTTATTTCTCTTTCTAATTCTTCTTCTGGAGCGGCATCGTTTTTCCCCCCAAGCCCTAATCTGCCTTCGGCGGAAATGCTTGATATTTGCCGTTTGATTTTATCTTTGAATTCATCGGTCTTCGCCCGAAGCCGGCTATCGGACAATTCCTGCATCCGCGGCTCATAGGAATTTATTGCCGCCACCAATGGCGCAATCCGCCTAAGAGCCCGTTCGTTTTGCGTGCCTAATATTTTCTGTGTGATAAAGTTAAACATTTTTATTTAATCTAAGCATTATTGCCATCTCCGCGCATTCCAATTAACAGTTGTTATTCCTCGCAGCCTACAACAGATTTGATTTTCCGGAATATAATCATTTCCATCGGTCTCGCCGCCCACTGTTATATAACCCTCGGGGCAATAGGTCGCATGTGGCCCGCTAGGAAATCCTACCTCTATAATAGTACAATCCGAATAATCAAGTGTAAGCACAGTGCTGGAAGCCCATGCTCCCGTACCTCCGTTTGCCGCCCTTAACCATACATCATTAACATCCAGGTTTTCTTTTGCCTGATTATTGCCCGGAGAAGGAGCGCTCGTGGGAAGATTGGGGCCTATGGCCACATTAGCGTTAGTATCAACTATAAACTGATCCCCCCCTATTATATTTTCTGTCCTTATCCTGAAGGGGCCGGTAGCATCAGTGCTTAATCTTATACCTCCTGCATCCACATTGGTTATGTCCAAAAATCCCGGGCTATCACTGTGCCCCTCGAATCTTGCGATATCATCTGCAAGGATAGAATTAACATGCAGCTTTCTAACCGGCGCATTCGTGCCTATACCTACAGTTCCTGCAACAGCCAAGCTGT
>PCWA01000023.1 GCA_002796125.1 Candidatus Ghiorseimicrobium undicola | reverse complement strand
CGGTTGTAAAAGTGGGTGTAATGAATTTTCAATCACTCTAACCCATTTACCGAGAGGAGTTGATAAAAATCAAGCTCTTTCTTGCGAAAGAGCCGCTCTGCGATAGGAGGGGTTATTATGAGCGGCATATTTAATCTTGAGATTGAAAACATTAAAGATAGGCCTGAAAAACAGATAAACCTCGTGACTTTTAAAGGCAAGCTGGATGTGGTAAGCAGTCCTGGCGTAGCCCAGAAAATATTGCCGCTTATAGATGAGGGGCAGTTGTTTTTTGTGTTTGATTTCAATAGTTTGGATTATATAGATAGCGCAGGAATTTATACAATACTGCAGTGTTACACTCATGCTAAAGAGAAAAAAGGCTCGATAGTGCTGGCGCGATTAAGCAGCAATGTGGAAGAAATATTGAGCTCTATCGGAGTAACGAAAATTCTACCAACTTATACTAAATTAGAAGATGCTTTAAGAGCATAATTTTAAAGGCTATTATATGCTGGATATTAAATTTATCAGAGAAAATCAGGATGTTGTTATTAAGGCGCTGAAAGAGCGCGCAATAGCATTGAATCTGGATTCTTTAATTGACTGCGATAAAGAAAGGCGTAAGGTTCTTCAGGAGCTCGATGAATTGAGGTCTAAAAAGAATTTAGCCAACAGCAGGATATCTAAAATATTAAAGGAGAAAAAAGACCCGCAAGAAGAAATAAAAAGCATGAAAGAAATTGCCGCTTTAATAGATAATCTGGGGCCAAGAGCCAAAGAATTAGAGGATAGTATAAATAACCTATTATTAACTATCCCCAATGTGCCGCATGCGAGTATACCGCGCGGAGATGCCTCTTGCAATAAAATAGTGCGTTTATGGGGCGATAAAGTATCTTTTGATTTTAAGCCGCTTGATCATATTGAGATATGCGCGCACTTGGGTTTAATCGATTTTTCGCGGGCTTCTAAAATTACCGGCTCAAATTTTCTTTTATTCAGAGGGGTGGGGGCCAGGCTTGAACGGGCGTTATTTAATTTTATGCTGGATTTACATACAAAAAAACACGGTTATACCGAAGTGTTTCC
>PCWA01000088.1 GCA_002796125.1 Candidatus Ghiorseimicrobium undicola | reverse complement strand
CCGGTTATCTTTTTACCGACCCCGCCTTTTTTCTTGGCAAGACCTCTGCGTTCTATGGTTCTGCCGGCAACCGGTTTTTTACCGCATATATAGCATATCTTAGACATTTTTATCGCTCCTTTTTAACAAGAAATCCAAAATTTTAAATTTTGGTTTGTCATTTTGATATTTGATTTTTGATATTTGAATTTTGTGTTATAATAGCACACAAGGTGCTGTTATGCAAGACAAAAATATCCCGACGGAATTTATTCGCCATAGTGCCGGCTTAAAGACGCCTGTCCAGTATATAAAAGGCGTGGGTCCAAAAAAGGCGCAATTTTTGAATAAGATAGGCCTTTTTACGATAGATGACCTGCTATATAATCTTCCCAGGCGCTATGAAGACAGGTCTAGTTTTACCTCTATATCAAATGTTATTATAGGTCAGCATCATACCCTAAGAGGCAAGGTCCTTACTTTCGGGCTTAAGAAGACGAAGAAGGGGGCTTCCATTTTTCAGGTCGCGGTTGGCGACAATACAGGTGTTATATACGCTATGTGGTTTAACCAGCCGTTTGTGAAAAGATACTTCAAGGTAGGCCAGAAGATCATTCTGTATGGAAAGGTGGATTTGTACGATGCCCCTGTTATAAACCAGCCTGAATACGAAATTGTAGGCGAGGATGAAAATGAAGATGATTCCGCTCATGTGGGCCGCATTGTCCCCATTTATTCTTTGACCAAGGATGTCAGCCAGAGATTTTTGCGTTCTCTTATGAAGATGGTGATCGAGAAATATTTCAGATTTCTACCGGATGTAATTCCTACCAAGATAAGGGCCAGGAATAAACTGGTTGATGTGGCCTTTGCGATAAATAATATACATTTTCCTGCAAACGATGAGAATTTAAAACGCGCGTATCAGCGGATTGTATTTGAGGAATTTTTTATCTTGCAATGCGCCATAGCCCTAAAGAGAAAAAATGTAAAGATAGAAGAGGGCTTAAGTCATAAGGTGGAAGGCGG
>PCWA01000044.1 GCA_002796125.1 Candidatus Ghiorseimicrobium undicola | reverse complement strand
AATGCCTTAAGGGAGGATATAGGGCGGGGGGATGTTACCGCTTATTTGTTGTTTCCGCGGTCGTTTAAGATAACTTCTAAGATCGTAGCTAAAGAAGGCGGAATATTATGCGGGCTTAATATCGCGGAGCGGATTTTCAGGATGCTTGATAATCGTATTCAAATTTCAAAAAAGGCAAAAGAAGGAAAGCCTGTCAGGAAGGGGCAGGTCCTGTGTGTTATCCGGGGGGATGCGCGCAGTATTCTGTCGTCGGAGCGAACGGCTTTAAATTTTCTTGCCAGGATGAGCGGTGTAGCTACCCTTACACATAAATACGTCAAATGTGTCAAAAAATATAGGGTTAAAATTATCGATACTAGAAAAACAACCCCCGGGTTGAGGGTCCTTGAAAAATATGCTGTCAGGACCGGAGGTGGATACAATCATAGGATGGGTTTATGGGATCAGGTGCTCGTGAAGGACAATCACATAGCGGCTTTCAGCCGTCAGCCATCAGCTTTCAGGAAAAGTAAAAATTTAACCGAGCTTATACAAAAGATCAGAAAAAAGGTAAAAAGGGGCATGAAGATAGAAGTTGAAGTTGAGAATTTGCAAGATTTTAAAAATGCCCTACAAGCGAGTCCGGATATTATCATGCTGGACAATATGCGGGTTAGCGATATTAAGAAGGCGGTTGCGATCAAAAATAAACGCGGTACGCTGTACGCAGTACGCAGCCCGAAACTGGAGGTTTCCGGAGGCGTAACCCTGGCTAACGTTAGCGCAATAGCTAAAACAGGCGTTGACACGATATCTATAGGTGCGCTTACTCATTCAGCAGTTTCATTAGATTTCTCACTGGAGGTTTCATGAAAAGGATAGTTATTCTGTTATTTATGGCTATGGTTTTTCTCATGCCTCTTATAATCGCTCCGTATACCGTTGATTATTATAATCCTCCGAAGGAATTGTTCAGCATGGGGGTTGTCATATTTTGCCTGATGTTATGGTTTATAAACGGGATAAAATTGCGGCGTTTTGAAATAAAACACACTAATTTTTTTCTGTTTCTGCTGCTATTTTGTCTTGTGACGGGTTTTTCAATTTTATGGGCCGACAGCAGTTATCTTGCCTTTA
>PCWA01000068.1 GCA_002796125.1 Candidatus Ghiorseimicrobium undicola | reverse complement strand
ACGCCTGCCGCGATTACTCTTCTATTAGAACCTATGGCTGCATTATAACTGATTGCCTTATAAATATAATACCCGGCGAAAGGCAAAACAAATGCCATGTTAAAGCAGTTAGCGCCTATTGCTGTAATCCCTCCATCTCCGAATAATAAAGCCTGGATCACAAGCGCCACTGTGATAGCAATGCAAGCCGCCCATGGGCCTAATAGTATCGCTACTAAAACTCCGCCTACCGCATGGCCTGTGGTACCGCCCGGAATAGGCACATTAAACATCATGATTATAAAACTGAATGCCGCGCCGATCGCTAAAACCGGCACCTGCCTCGCCTTAAGCGTCTTTTTAACAATTTTTGAAGCAACTGCCCATATGGGCAGCATTATCGTGTAAAACACGCCGCACGTCGCGGGCCCCAAATAACCGTCCGGTATATGCATATTTTCTCCTTTCTAAAATGTATAAACGCAGGTTAAAACTATGGTATCATTTGCGTCTGTATTTGTGCCCATTGCCGCCCTTTGATAAGATAACAGCGTTTGAAACTTATCATTCGACCATCCTATGCCGGGTGAAGCCATAAAATAATTAATATCAGAAGCTGAAATTTTTGCGCCGTCTTCTTTCTTATCGCCTTGTAAAAATCCATTTGCTTCAAGCATAAGATTAAGGCCTTTTGGCAAAAAATATTCCAATCCAAAATCATAATTAAGGTAATTGGCGTAGCGGGTTTTTACGCCATCAACGCGCACTTTCTGCGAAAAGCTGTATATGGCATCCGCGTGAAATATAAACGGTTTTATTTTCTTTGTAAAAATTAAACCCAAGCCCTGGTCCCATGAGTCTCCTCCTGATGTAGCGCCCATTAAATCCGTCCCCAGCTTATCTGTATCTGCATGTTCGTATTTTCCAGTAGGGGCTTTTACCTGAAACAGAGCGGCTATGTGCGGAGCATTATCTTTTTCTTCTTGCAGACAATATCTCATAAAAATATAACTGTCTCCAAACCCGTTAGAATGCGCTTTTCCATCCGCATTCTTCAAGTAATTTTCCTGATAAACTGTTTGAGCGTCAATTTCCAGCTGATTTGTAATGCCGTATTGCGCGAACAGCTGTTCCTGATAC
>PCWA01000029.1 GCA_002796125.1 Candidatus Ghiorseimicrobium undicola | reverse complement strand
AATAGGTCTTTTTTTGCCGGGTGATGCATTTTCTAATGTAAATGACAGCGCAGCATCAACAGTCATGGCTGATGTAAAGGTTAGCTTCTAACCTTAGTTTAGCAGTTAAAACCCCCGAGAGAGAAATCTCTCGGGGGTTTTTTTATTTCCCCATCCTATTCTTTTGAAAGAAATTCTCCTTTACAGGTGTCTTCTATATAAAGCCAGACCTAAACCTATTCCGTTCGTCGATCGGAACCGTATTCCGATCGACGAACGGAATTAACAAAAGGAGTCAATAAGATGTTAAAGATGCCTTTGGTAACAGGGGAAATCTATCATGTTTACAATAGAAGCATAGCTGAATTTGTTATATTTAACAATGATACTGAGTTTTCACGTATTAAAGATACTGTAAAATATTATCAGATAGAAAATCAGCCCATAAAATTTTCTCAAATCGGGGCATATGCAAATAATACAAATCAAAAATCTGTGGATAAAAAACTAGTAGAAATAATTTGTTACTGTTTTATGCCGACGCATATTCATTTAGTGCTAAAACAGTTGATGGAAAACGGCATCTCAAATTTTATGAGGTATATCCTTAACAGCTATTCTCATTATTTTAATATTAAGCATAACCGCAAAGGCCCTTTATGGGAAGGAGCTTTTAAAAAGGTACTGGTAGAAAGCGACGAACAGTTACTTCATCTGACAAGATATATACATTTAAATCCTCCTACCGCGTATATTGTTAATAACCCTATGGATTGGAGATGGTGTTCTTATGAGTCGTATATTACGGATAACAAAGATGGAATTTGCAAATTTGACGATATTTTAGATATCAAGCTCGAAGAATATAAAAAATTTGTAGAAGATAGGATTTCCTATCAAAGAGAATTGGCAAAGATTAAAGGATTGCTTTTAGATTAACTCTCCGTTCGGCGATCGGAAACCGGTTTCCGATCGCCGAACGGAGAGGTTTATATGCAAAAAATGTTTACATTAAGCTAAGGTTATGTATAATATAAGCATATGAGAAAAATATTTGTGCTTGATACAAATGTGATTATCCATAACGCGGATGCGATTAATGTGTTTGCGGATAATGAAGTGGTCCTG
>PCWA01000067.1 GCA_002796125.1 Candidatus Ghiorseimicrobium undicola | reverse complement strand
ATCTTATCAGGCATAGCCTCGTATTGCAGGAATTCCGGAATCAGGCGCCTGCCGGCAACGATATTCACCAATCCTATATAAGGCAGCTTTATGAGATTTTTTGTAAGTATATAAGTAAGGAAGTTTGCCTTGTATATTATAGCCATGGGCACCTCAAGAAGCGCTGTCTCGAGTGTCGCGGTTCCGGAAGCGACCATTGCGCAGTCGCATACGGCTATAGCGTCGTAAGTATCATTTTGGATTATCTTTACATGTAAGCCGCTTTTCTCTACCTGGTATTCCACGAAGTTTTTGTCTGCAGTAGCGGCCAGCGGCAGTAATAAATCTATTTTTAAAGCAGGTTTTTTCGATACCAACAACTTAGCGGATTCCAGCATAATAGGAAGGATATTTTTTATCTCACCCTCTCTTGAACCGGGCAATATACCAACTATTTTTGAGTCTTTATTAATGCCAAATTTAACAATAATATCTTCTTTATCACTATCAACCTTTACCGTATCTAAAAGAGGATGCCCTATAAAATCTACATCTACGCTATGATTCTTATATAAAGTTTCTTCAAACCTGAAAAAGACAAGCATCTTATCGACAAGGCGGCGTATGGTTTTGATGCGCCAGAGCCCCCATGCCCATACCTGGGGGCTTATGTAATATATTATGGGGACATTCAGGGCTTTTAACTTTTTTGCTATACGCAGGTTAAATTCGGCGTAGTCTATAAGTATGGCGCAGTCAGGCCGGTTCTTTTCTATATAAACGCATAAATTATTATATATTTTTCTAAGTTTCAGGTAATGTTTAAACAGCCCGCCAGGGCCTATAAAGGCGAGGCGCACTATATTATTATGCAGATTAACGCCTGCTTTCTGCATGTTGCCCCCCCCAAGGCCGAAAAAGGATATATCTTTATCCAAAGCGCTTATTTCTTTTATAAGGTTAGCGGCGTGCATATCGCTTGATGCCTCACCGGCGATAATAAGTATTCTCTTCATTGTATTTTTATATTGTTTATGGTTAGTATGCCTGATATTTGGCCTTATGGGTGCTCTATCTTTTTTAGTATTTCAAGAGCGACGCTAAGGGCCTGCCGGCCCTCTACGCCTGAGGCTATAGGTTTTT
>PCWA01000110.1 GCA_002796125.1 Candidatus Ghiorseimicrobium undicola | reverse complement strand
CATACAACTTTCTCACATAAGCTAATTTCTCTTTCCTTGCGTCTGGGCTCGATTCCGCGCTTAAGCTATCCCAAACCGCCTGCAGGCCTTTATATTCTTCGGATACAATCTCTTCATTGATAAACTTTTCAATAAAATCTTTTACAGCTTCTTCCCTGTTTTTTGGCTCACGCCCCTTAACCACCAAGAGGGCACGCACCGAATTAAACAGGGCTTCTTTTATTTTTAAAATAGAAAAATTATTGTCTTCCGCTTCTTTAATCGCGATTCCCGCGCTTGCCAGATCCGCCTCAATCATGTCTATAACGCCGGCGCCGCATTCTCCCGGGCCTATGCCAGCTAAGGAAAACTCCTCGGTCCTGCCCCAATCAACATAAAAATCGCTGTTTTCTTCATACGGCGGCACATAAGAGCAGGTTTTTAGAATATCTACCGCGATGGGTACAGCCCGGCTTATTAAAAAATTATCTATATCACTTTCTTCGTTAAGCGTTTCTTCCATCTTGCGTAAAAATTTTTCCAGGAAATCCGGTATGCTTTTGGCGGGTATTATACCGACTTCTTTTGCCAGTTTTGAATTTTCGGCCCAACGGCGCCCCCCTAAAAATAATTTATAAAAAGGGACCGCCCGGTTATCTACGCGTTTTACCAGGCCGCAAAACGAAATTTTGCCCACAGGATGCTGCCCGCAGGAATTCGGGCAGCCGTTTAATTTAATTTCCAGCTTTTTAAATACGTTACTGCCGATAAAATCCCGCCCAACCCTGTCTTCTATGGCCTTTGAAAGCGCCGGAGAATTACATAGGCCTAAATTACAAGTTACGGCCCCCTTGCAGGCCACCACATCAAGCAATGTGCCGGCATAGAGAAAATCACTTAATATGTTTTTAAGTTTTTTAAATATTCTGTATACATCGTTATTTTTCACCCAGCATATGGAAATATCCTGGTTATTTGTCGTGCGAAACTCAATACCGGAAAAATCTTTCGCCAGGCCCGCCAAACCATGGATTTGTTCGGCCGAAATATCACCCCGCGGTATGCGTAAAGAAATAAAAGAATAACCATCCTGTTTCTGGGCGCAGACATTATATTTTAAAAATTCTTGATATTCCTCACCATCGGCCTGCTCAATGCCCTGGTTTAACGCCGGATTTTCTTTTCTCTCAATACTCCTTAAAACAATATGCTCATCTTTTCTAAGGCGCGCGATTTCATCCCTATAAAGCTCTTTAAATTTATCCATTCCCATATCCTGAATTAAAAAACGCAGGCGGTTATGGTGTTTATTGCGCCTGTCGCCGTTAGCATTGAATAAATTTTTTACGGCCTGCGCTGCATAACCTATCTCGTTTTCGGGAATAAACTCTTCCAGCAGGCTGCCTATTAAAGGATGAGCGCCCATACCTCCGCCCACAAATACCTTAAAACCGCGGATATTATCTTTAAACTGCGCCAGAAAACCTAAATCATTTACGGCTACCCCCGCGCAATCTTTTGGGCAGGCGGAAAAACAAATTTTAAATTTTCGCGGAAGAGTAAAAGAATTGCTTTGCCTTAATAAATGCTCGCTAAGCGAAACAGCGCTGGCGCTTACATCAAATAGTTCATCCTTGCACAGGCCAGAATAAGGACAGGCAATAATATTCCTTACGGTATTGCCTCCTCCTCCGCGCGGTGAAATATCATAGCCTTTAAGCTCATCCATAATTTTTATGGTATCTTCCAATTTGACATTGTGCAGTTGTATATCCTGACGCGTAGTAATATGTAAAATGCCGTCACTATACTTCTTAGAAACAGAAGCTATGGCAGCCAACCCATCGGCATTTATGCGCCCCGCTGGTATGCGCAGGCGGCTCATAAAAATTTTACCTCCGCGATGACTATAGATACCCCAAGGCACGCGTATACCTTTAAAACGGGCCTCATTTATCTTGCCGTCTAGCCTTTGCTCCAAAGAGCTTCGGTATCCTTCAAGGTCTTTTTTTACTTCCTGCGGCAACCTGAACATATTTTTACCTCAATTATTCAATTACATTGATTTTGAGATTAAAACTTAATCAGCGTAATCATCTTTTAAATCTGTGTAATCATTATTCAAAAAACTGCTCCATGCTGAAATATCTTTCTCCCGTATCAGGGAGAACAGTAACCACACGCCTGCCCTTGCCCAATGATTTAGCGGCTTTCAAAGCAGCCGCTACCGCGGCTCCGCTCGATATCCCTACAAATAAAGCTTCTTCTTTGCACAAACGCTTGCTCATATTAAAAGCATCGTTATCATTAATTTGAATTATTTCATCTATTATATCTCTATTTAAAACATCCGGTATGAATCCCGCGCCTATTCCTTGTATTTTATGCGCTCCGGGTTTATGCCCGGACAAAACAGCAGACGCCTCCGGCTCAACCGCGATAATCTTAATTTGAGGATTTTTCTTTTTTAGGACTTCGCCTGCCCCGGTAATGGTTCCGCCGGTTCCCACGCCGCAAACAAAGGCGTCTATTTTGCCTTCTATCTGCTCCCAAATTTCAGGCGCCGTAGACCTGCGGTGCGCCTCCGGATTAGCCGGATTTTTAAACTGCTGGGGCATAAAAGCATCTTTGGTTTGTTTTAGCAACTCTTCGGCTTTTTTAACCGCCCCGCTCATCCCTTCGATACCGGGAGTTAAAACTATTTCCGCGCCATAAGAATGCAATATATACCTTCGCTCAACACTCATCGTCTCAGGCATGGTCAGTATTACTCTATAACCTTTTGCCGCCCCTATCATGGCCAGGCCGATACCGGTATTTCCGCTGGTCGGCTCAACAATCGTAGAGTTCGCTTTTAATAAACCTTTCTTCTCAGCATCTTCAACCATTGAAAGGCATATTCTGTCTTTAACGGAACCGCCGGGATTAAAAGATTCTAATTTCGCAAAGACCTCGGCAGAATCGCTATCGACTAATTTTCGTAATTTTACCATCGGCGTATTCCCGATTGAAAGATAAATATTATCCTCAGCTTTTCTACCCATTCTCTCCTCCTCCCATAAAATAAACAAGCTCCAATCTGTCCCCATCTTTAACTATGGTAACAGCATAATCTTTTCTCTCCACAATACTATCATTTAATTCTATAGTAACCACTTCCGGACGGATATTCTTAAGCTTTAACAACTCGGACAAGCTGACACTTTTCTCTAACTCTTCATTTTTTCCATTTACCACTATTTTAGCCATTGGTCTCTTTCTCCTTAATATTTAGCTCTTTTATTTTTCCTTCTATAATCTTAAACGCGCGTATTTTTGGCTTATTTTTATCGGCAAGCGTTACTATCACATAAAAACTGTCAGGGTAAAAGGCCAATTCCAAATCCTTTGCTGAAGGATATGCCTCAGTATGCGTATGCGAATGATAAATCGCCGTTATTTCAAGTGATTTGGCGCGTATTTCCTTAAAAACCTTAAGCTGTTCTTTGGCATCTATAAGATAACAAAGCTCTGGATTTTCGGAAATATTTATTAAAGGATAAATTATCTCCGCCTGCCCGCCTTTGCCAGCCAGAATACCACAGGCCTCTTTGGGATAATTTTTCAGGCAGTGAGCGATTATTTTTTCCTGAATCTCATTTGGGATTATAATCTGTGTAATCATCTTTTATAAATCAGTGTAATCGTTTTTTACGCCTCAAAATACTGCTGTAGAGAAAAATATCTTTCCCCGGTATCGGGGAATACTACTACAACACGCTTTCCTTCTCCTAATTCTTCGGCAATTTTAAATGCCGCCTGTGCCGCGGCGCCGCTGGATATTCCCACAAGCAAACCTTCCTGCTTTGCTAAATTTTTTGCCGCAAGGAACGCTTCATCGTCGGAAACCGTAAATATCCTATCTATGGTTTGAAGGTTTAGAATCTTTGGGATAAATCCCGCGCCTATTCCTTGTATTTTATGCGCTCCGGGTTTATGCCCGGATAAAACAGCGCTGCCCTTGGGCTCAACGGCGATAATCTGTATGTTTTGATTATACTTCTTTAACGCATCGCCTACACCGGTAATAGTTCCGCCTGTTCCCACTCCAGCCACAAAAGCATCAAGCTTGCCGCCAGTTAAGCGCAATATTTCCTCAGCAGTGGTTGTGCGATGTATCTGCGCGTTAGCCTCATTATTAAATTGATGAGGGATAAAGCTGTAGGGAGTCTTTTTATGCAACTCCTCAGCCTTTTGAATTGCCCCCTCCATACCCTTATGGCCCGGCGTAAGCACAACTTCGGCACCGTAACATTTAAGAATATAAATCCGCTCTAAGCTCATTGCTTCCGGCATCACAATAATACACTTATAGCCGCGTACGGCGGCAATCATGCATAATCCTATGCCGGTATTTCCGCTTGTCGGCTCAATAATAGTATAACCTTTTTTTAGCAAGCCTTTTTCTTCCGCGTCATTAATCATGGAAAGGCAGGCCCTGTCTTTAACGGAACCGCCGGGATTAAACATCTCAAGCTTTGCCAGAATTTCAGCCGAATGCTTATGCGGCAAATTATTCAGCCGCACCAAAGGCGTACGTGAAATCAATTCCGTAACATCATTTGCGATAATATCGCTTATAGGCATATCAAGACCTTTCGGAGTTATGTCTTAAAGATTGACAGTAACGTAAATGAAACAAATGCCGCCAAGAGCGGCGTAAGCGTCCAAACCATAATTATGCGCCGCGTAAGGTGATGGCCAAGCATAACACGATGACCGTTCTTCACGCAGCTTATGGCAAAGATGGATAACGCCGTCAGCTGCACATAAGGAAAAGGTACCCCCAGGCTCGAGGCAAAAATTAAAAGGGAACCGGTAATTAAACAAATAAGGTTTGAAGTAATCAGCCCCAGCGGCACAACCTCTTTGCCGAAAGTATCAATATTGCGCTTACCCAGGAAAAAAGCGCCTAGTCCGAAAAAAGGCGCCACCAGCGCCAAAGCAGGAAGCATTCCTATAAACTTTGCCCCTACCAACGGCCCTACAGCATTGGCGACA
>PCWA01000039.1 GCA_002796125.1 Candidatus Ghiorseimicrobium undicola | reverse complement strand
AGATCTACGGGGTTGCTATGTTAACGGGTGTGACGGTGCTGCCGGTTGCTATAGCGGCAGCATTTATAGGTAAAGATAGTGTGCGGCAGATCATCGATGCAAGCTTTGAGCATTTGTATAAAGTGAGCCTTGAGGTGGTGGAGCGCATGGGGACGATTTCCGAACATGACGCGTCAAGCGGGGTGATTAAAGCCAATATTAATGGAGCGATGGTAGCCCTTATACTTAGGAAGAACGCAGGCAATAAAACTGAAATAACGATTTCCGCGCGTAAATATATGTTTCCTAAGCTTGATATCGCGGGAGGGGTTTTGTACCAGATACTTGACAAGCTGCAATAGATCAAATTTTTAAAAATAGAGGGTAAAAATATGGCAGATAAGAAAGATCCATTACAATCAGGCGTTGGATTTCTAAAGCCATTGATCATTGCGGCAGTAATTATCATTGTCGCATGGATAATTGGCAAAGGCTTTTTAACGCTTATTTCAGCCGCAAAGCAAATGTAATGGTTTTGGGATGGAGCATAAGGAGGTATGGCAATGACCTGGAAGTGGATTGTTATCGTAACCGTTTTGACAATATTAATTGTTTTTACCGCGCAGAATTATGAGTCGGTGCAGATAAAATTTCTTGCGTGGTCATTTAAGAGCAGTTCCGCTGTCATGATCTTTATTAGCTTGACGATCGGCTTCTTAGTAGGTTTATTGATGTGTATACGCAAAAATTAAGAAGGGGATTCAAATTATGAGTGATTATCTTTTTTCGGCTATTTTACTGGTTTCCAGCTTTGTTTTCGGCTGGGTACTTTATTTTTTTGTCGCGATTTTACTTAAACGGAGCGACGGTTTTTTCTCCAAAGGGCTTAAGATCGACGTAAGGCCTCTTAAAAGCCCGCTGCGTTTTTTGATACCGGCTTTGTGTGCCTCAGTGGTCATCCCATTATTACGGCTGCCGGAAAAGGCGAGTTTATTTGTCGGCCATTTTATCTATATTCTGCTTATTACGTTATTTGGGTGGGTTGCTGTGAAGATTGTCTATATCCTTCGCGATGCGTTTTTGGGCCGTTATGACATCAATGTCCGTGACAATATGCATGCTCGCAGTATGCATACACAAA
>PCWA01000008.1 GCA_002796125.1 Candidatus Ghiorseimicrobium undicola | reverse complement strand
ATAATAGAACAATAGACAAGCAAAAGCTCAATTGCGGTCTATTTTCTATTGTTCTATTGTTCAAGAATTAATTTAACAATGCGCTAATTTATCAATACTCCCGCATAGCCGACTACCGAACTGTAATCACCGGTTGTATCTCCGCTGTTTTCGTATTTAACAAGCTTTGCCTTGCTTGCGCCAAGCCGGCGCATTGCCTCAAGCATTATAACGCATGGCGCGTAACCGCACATGGAAACATCTTCTCTTTTTACGGTATTATACACTAAATCGGGGTCAAGTTTCAATACCGCGTCCAATACTTTCTTATCTTTAATCCTCGCGGTTTCCGATTCTTCATAGTGGGTCATATCGCTTGAGGCGATAATCTGCGCCTCCCGCGCAAGGTTTAATTTCTTTACCGCCGCCGCGATTTCAACGCCTATATTCTTATATATTTCCAGATTTCCGCCGCCGATAACTATGGGTACTATGCTGATATTGTCAGGGTCATGCGAGACATACTGCGCAAACGGAAGCTCTACCTCAATAGAATGCTCTGCCCTATGGGCAGCAGAATCTTTTTTGATATATTTGGAATTTTTAATAATTTCATCGCTTAATCCGGAATTGATCTTTATTTTTCCCAGAGGAGTCTGCCATAATTCGTCGCGGTCAAGGCTGAAAATTTCACCCATACCCGTATGGTTGGGGCCGATTATTATTAGTATGTTTTTAAGGTTTATCCTGGAAATTACCGCCCCCGCTACCTTTCCTGAATAAACATATCCCGCGTGCGGCATGATTAAGCCGCGCGCGTCTTCTTTTTTGCCGCAAGCAGGGCATAATCCGGAAAGCTGTTTTTTTAGGCCAAGAGCAGTGGCGGGATAAAATTGTCCGGCTACAACAGGTGTTCTAAGCATTTAACTAAAAATAGCTTCTAAATGTTTTTTTGCCTTGATTATCTCTTCGCGTCTGGCGGGGTAATGTGCTTCAATTACCTTGATAACGGATTGCCCGGCGTAAAATTTAAATTTGTTAAAATCAAGCTCTCCGCGACAAGGGGCCAAATGGTCGCGGCAGCCCTTGACATCATGCAGGTGCATGCCGATTAACCTCGCGCCGTAATTTATAAGGAAATCATCCTCGGAATTTACAAAGCCAAGGTTCGCGGCTACCCGGGCGTGGCCGGTATCATGCCAGTAAAAAACATTATTATTTTTAAATATTTCAAAGATAACCTTAAATTCTTCAAAGCCGGGGATTTCCCGGAAATAAAAACGGTTTTCAACTCCGAGCGCTACGTTTAGCTCTTGGGCATACTGGCTTAATTCTTTAAGGCTTTTTAGGGCTTGCGCGAAATACGGCTCCGCTTCCTTTTCGCGCTCAAGCCGCATCTTTTCTTTTAAAAGGATATATTGCGTATCGTTCGTAAGGCCTTCGTGATAGAGCTGAATCAAAGAGCGCGTTTCATCTTCCATTTTCACGCGCCCCAAATGTAAAACTACAGCTTTAGCATTTAATTTTCGGCAGTAATCTATTGTCTGCTTAGTAAAGAAAACAGCTGTTTTGCGCTCATCCTCATCGCGTGATGCCAGCGAATAGCAGTCCGGCAGCGCGTCTTCAGGCGCTAATCCGTCGGGTATAGGGCAAAAATTATGCAAGCTCGCTATTTCTAAGCTGCTTTTCCGGGAAAGTTTGGTTATTTTCTCTAACGCTTTTTTCGTAAGCGAAAAACCAAGTTCGGCCTGCTCAAAACCTAATTCCCCTATTTCCTTAAAAACTTTATCGATTCTGGACTGGCTAAATCCCCACCAGGAAGTTGATAATGCCAATTTCACTTTTTTCTTCGGGATTTTTCTTTTTTCCGCTTGCGCTCGCTAGGTTTTTCGTAATGCTTACGGTCTCTTATTTCTTTTAGAATGCCTTCTTTTTCTATCTGCCGTTTAAACTTTCTCAAGGCACCTTCGAATGATTCTCCTTTTCTAATGGTTATTTCTGACATGCTGTTTTTCGCCTCCTTTTATATCAGATAAAGTATTTAAAACATAAAATTTTCTACCGAAATTGACTATACCATGTCTTAATCAGGCTGTCAACATTAAATGATTCAGCTTCGGCTCATTCTAATTTAAACGCGATTATTACTACGAAAGATAATTCCGGATAGTTTAGTTCATCCGGGATGGGCGGGTAAGGAGAGGCGTCTTTGACGCTTTTTGCGGCGATTTCCTTAAGATAGTCGTTAGGTATGGATGTTTCATCAATTATTCTCAGCGCCTGTAAATTACCGTTTTTTGATACGACAAACGAAACATAGACATCGCCTGAATCAGTCCTGCTGTAGTTATAATAAGCGTAGCGGCGTATCCTTTCCCTGACTTGCTGGTAGTATTTCAGGTAAACCGGGTTTTTCGGAAGGTCGGCTTTATCCACGCTTAAATCCGCCTTTAAGTCGGGTATGCTTACGCTTTTAATACCGGAAATTGCCGGCTCTATGTCTAAGATAAGCGGTTTTTTGACAAGAGAGCCCTTAAACCTGTTTTCTTCGCTATAATCGTTAAATTCCGGAGGCGGCGGAAGGTTGTTTTCTGATTTAGGGAAAAAATCAAATTCTTTCCGCTGGGCCGCGGTTTCCCTGGTAATTTTTTGTTCTATTTTAATTATTTTTTTAGGCAGCTCTATTTTTTGATAGGTAACCTCTATTTTTTGCAATGGCGCCGGCCTGTTCGGGTCATCGGTTATATGCATTCCCGCCAGGAAACCAAAATGCGCCGTAATGGATACGGATAAAGATACTAGGAATATTTTATCTGAAAACATAATTATTTTTTTGAAATCGTTTTCAAAATATCCCGCCTGAAGGCTTGAAAAGAGGAATTAATGTTGTATACTTTTTATAGATTTCAGGAGGATATGATAGCGAAAGCATCAGAGGTTTATCACCTCAGATAAAGCCCGCAAGCGCGGGCTTTATTTTTTTGTCCGCGATGAAATTTTATTAAATATAATTATATCGCATAAAAATATCTAAGCAAGAGGAATTTGACGTTTGGCGCTCTGGATACTATAATATTAAATTAGGAGGCAACGTCATGAAAAGCGATGTTTACTTTATAGAGGCAAAAGAGTCGCGCCTACAGGCAAGATATGCCGCGCTGCTTAAGCTGATTAATAAGATTTCCGGCCTGCTCCCTTACCAGGAAAACGAATTTATCCCGCTTAAAATTACTATCGGTGACAGCCGCTGCATATATAATATAAACCCGGAATTTATTAAGCCGTTAGTCCGTTTAATAAAAAATACAAAGGGCGCGAAACCGTTTTTGTTTGATACTAACGTTATTTATCACGGAGAGCGCCAAAACGCGGTGGATCACTTAAACTTAGTACAGAGTAAGGGCTTTGGCATAACGCGCACAGGAGCGCCCTATATCGTAGCCGACGGGCTCCTTGGACAGGACGGAAAAGAATTTACCATTAACTCAAAGTATATTAGCAAGATACGGGTTCCCAGCTTTGTAGGCATGCTTGATAACCTTTTGGTCATTTCACACGCAACCGGGCATATCTTGACCGGGTTTGCCTCCAGTATAAAAAATGTCGCCATGGGCATGGTCTGCCGCAGCACAAAGCTTGCGCAGCATTCATCTATACGCCCGCACATCATAAAAGAAAAATGCACCAAGTGCGGCTTATGCGTTCAGGCATGTCCAGTTGAGGCAATATCGGATAAGTCATATAAGGCGGTGATAGATACGGACAAATGCGTCGGATGCGGCGAATGCCTTTGTGCCTGCCGGTTCGATGCCATATTTATACACTGGGAGGATGATGATGATTTATTCGCGCGCCGCCTGATAGATACGGCTAAATTTGTAATCTCAAAATTTAAACATAAGTTTTTCATTAATTTCGCCTTTGATATAACCAAGGAGTGCGACTGCATATCTACAAAGACGGAAAAAATGGTTGCCTCCAATATCGGCATACTTGCCTCAAGCGATATATTAAGCCTGGACAAGGCAACGCTTGATTTAATCATGAAAAGCAGCCCTCATTTTATAAAAGAGCGCCCCAGCGGCGTCTATAGCAAAATGTTTGAATATGCCCGGGAAGCGAAATTAGGCAATATTGAATATAATCTGATTAAATTATGAACGAATTTAAAATCTTATTTGGTACGGATAAAGGCGCGATAAAACATAATTGCCTTATCCTGCCTTATCTAAGCAGGCAGCTGATGATACGCCTGGGCATTGTTAATATGCCGCGCGGAAAACTCTATGCTGTGGCGCAAGCGAAAAATTTCAGCATCATTCATACGCGGATGGCGCCGGCATTTCTTGGGGACGCGGTATTATACTTAAAAGATACGCCGGCGCGAAATTTGATGCTTTTCGGCTCCTGCGGCCTTGTTGATAAATCCCAAGGGCTGGATATCGGCGATTTAGTAGCGGCAGAGAAGGCATATTCTTTTGAAAGCTTTACGCAGATGCTCTCGGAAGAGTCAAAACCCGGCATATATTATCCTGACGGGAAAATGCTGGATTGCCTTCTTAGGCTCAAGCCGCGGCTTAAAAAAGTAATATGCGCCACGGTAGGCTCTTTAAAGCTTGAAGACGGCAACCCCATATTTAATAAATACGGGATAAATATTGCCGATATGGAATGTTCGGCTTTTTTCGCGGCATCCGGATATATAAAACGCGCCGCCGCCGCGATATTCTACATAAGCGATATCATCGGTAAAAAACCTTTTTATTCGAAATATGGCCCGGCAGATAAAAAAGCCATAAGCCGGGCGGTAGAAAGCGCCGCGGAGATAATATGCCAAATCAGCAAAAATCCGCGTCTATCCTGAATAAAACCAATTCTCTGGTAAAGGCGCGCTGTAAAAATTTCGGCCCGAATAAAAAACAGGAAATATCCCGCCTGATTTTTGAAATAGCAAAGCGGGAAAATATTCCGCCTTCCGGCGTAGCCGCGTCGCTTGACAGCGATGATTTTCATGATTTAAAGGCTTCTCTTTTAAAGCGGCGTTTCCCTATAGCTTATGCTTGGCAAAAAAATATCCGCGCTTATCTTGCCAAACCGCAAATAAGCTCCAATAGGGATAAAGCGGATTTACGGCGCAAAAACTTTATGCCCAAGCGCGTTTTTGCCGAAAGCGCGGTAAAGGAATCTGCCTTGTTAAGGCGCCTGCGCCAGAAGTTTCCGCAAGCCAAAGTCCATTACATAGACTCTTTAAAGGCTTATATCCAAAGCCGTCCAAGATTCACAACAGCCGATTATAATTTACGGCGCGACAGGATTTTCATTACGCGCCAGCAGCATGATTTTTTCAAGAAATGCCCCTGCACGAAAAACGCTTTATCATGCGGATACCATGTATTTAACCTCGGCTTTGGCTGTATTTTTGACTGCAGCTATTGCTACCTGCAGGAATACAGCAACGCCCCCGGAATAATATTACCGGCGGATACAGGCGCGTTTTTCAGGGATTTCCCCTCCTATTACAGGAAAAATTCAACACGAAATTTCAGAATCGGCAGCGGTGAATTTTCCGACTCTCTCATGCTTGATGATTTAAGCGAATATTCGCCCGCGATAGTAGATTTTATGCGTGGCTGGCGGGATGCCGTCTTTGAATTTAAGACCAAAAGTACTAATATCGCTAATCTACTGAAGGCAAAACACGGCGGAAACATCGTCGTCTCATGGTCGCTGAACCCGCAGGGCATAATAGATAAAAATGAGTTTTTTACCGCTTCGCTCGCGGAGCGGCTTGCGGCGGCGGTAAAAATTGTTTCTTGCGGATACCGGGCCGGGTTTCATTTTGACCCTATATTTTATTTTAGCGGCTGGCGGAAGCAGTATCTGGCCATTGTTGATTCGCTTTTTGACAAAATAAAAGCCAAAGATATTGCCTGGATAAGCTTGGGGACTTTTCGATTTTCCCGCGGGCTTAAATCCGTAATTGAAGCGCGTTTTCCGGATAACAGGATTTTAGACGGTGAGCTTATTTTGGGCTACGATAATAAATTGCGCTATCCGGATCGGATACGCCTTGAAATTTATGATTTTATGATAAAGGCGTTATCAAGGCATTGCCGTAAAATACCGCTTTATCTCTGCATGGAGGATATTTCGATGTGGCGGGAGCTTGGTATCTCTTCCCCGTTTTATTGAGCTTTGTACAACTATTGGTAAAGCAAAAGTCAATAGTAAAAAATACGGGCGTTATTAAGCGGCTGTATTTTGCAAAACGTCGTCTTTTTTTACCTTAAGAAACATGTCGGTAACCCTTAAGTCAAATTGGGTTCCGGCATTATTTTTTATTTCGTTAATCGCCGCCTCTACTGAAAACGGCTCTTTATAGTAGTCGTTGGCGGTCATGCAGGCAAAGGCGTCTGCCAAGGCGATAATTTTTGCTTCTTCGCAAATCTTATGGCGGTTTACGCTGTCAGGATAACCCCTGCCGTCTACGCGTTCATGGTGCTGGCGCACAATATGGGCAAGATTTTTTATGTGTGGGAAGGAATATAGGGTTTGCTCGCCTAATACGGAATGGGTTTTGATTATGTCGTATTCATGCGCGCTTAATTCTTGGCGCTTGTTTACGATTTCCGGTTTTATGCGTATTAGCCCGATATCATGAAACATGGCGGCGAAATACAGCCGGTGCATTTGCTTGGCGGAAAAACCCATGGAATGGGCGATTTTTACGCTTATCTTGGCAACGGTCTTTGAATGCGTGCGGCAGAATTGCTGGTGAGATTCAAGGGCCGAAAGAAATTCTTCCAGGATGCTTAAGAGCGACCTTTGGTCGCGGATGCCTACCGAATCCATGTCGGAAAAAGTGGCAAGGTCATTACGGCTTACAAAAAACTTTCCTTTGGGAGTTTTAAGCGCCCGGACTATCCCTTTGGCAATAAAATTTTTAATGGTAGAAATGCTGACCTGCAGGAGTTCGGCCGCTTTGTTTTCGCTGATGAATCTAACTTTTTTATCGTTATTCATAGCGGCGCCTCCTCCGGTTTTTGGGCAGGATGTATATTTCCAATTATAGTTTACGCCTAATATTCGTGTTTGTCAATTTTATTCTCTTTTTGGGTTTCCCCCGATTCTAATATCATCTATTCTTTTGATTATCTTTAATTTTTATTGGCTGTAATCTAAAGATCAAGTGTTCTGCAGGCATTATATAAGCCCAAAATCTTTCATAGGCAAGGGGTATTTTATTAAATATTTTATGGAGAAAATATCTTCGATAAGCTTTATGGAAAGTGATTTTTCGCTCAAGAAGTTTAAACTTTCGTTCTGTGTTCATCCATTTCGTAGAGCCTCCATTAATATAGCCATCTAATGAAAAATATCCAAAAATCAATTTATGCTGCGGATCAAATGCAAGCCATGACGAACGGTATGGTACTTCTATGTAAATTTCTCCATCCATAGAACAAATTCTATATAATTCATCCATTGCCGGATTAAGTTCTTCCAAATGTTCAATGACATGATGACAGATAATTTCTTTAAATTGGTTATTTTCGAATGGCCAAGGTGTCTTATTCAAATTCCAGACAACATCAGGATTATGCCGTGGATCAATATCAAGCGTAACGGCATCCGGGTTAGCATGGCCAGCTGCCCCCAAAATCAATTTTGTCTTCATAAACAACCCCTCTAGTATAATACAGTTGTTGAAAATCCTGGACACAGCAAAATCGAAAAAATCGAAATCGGGACACAATACCTATTTCTTTCCTTTTTAAGATCTATCTTAGGCTACGACCCTTGCTATTCTCGGCATAATATTTTTAGTTCTTTTTTGCGCTAATTAATTAGTATTGTGTCCCCTGATTTCATGCCCTGATTTCTTATGATTTTTCCCTAATTTTTTTGATTTTTTGATTTTTAGCCTGATTTTTTAGCTATCTTTTATCATCTATTCTTATTAACATATCATCCTTAAAGTAATAATACCCATCCAATCCGCCTCTATAAAACCACCCTATAATTCCTAATTCGTTAGCCTTGCTTCTATAGAACCACATCTCATCTGCATTATATTTAAGATTGCTTATTTTTATTTCATTTGGCTTACAGCCAATCGTAATTTCCAGCTGCTCCTTATTAAAACCAATTTCCACGATCCCGCTTAATATCAACCCTTTTGTACGCTCTGATAATTCAGGATGTTCAGCTATATATTTATGTCTTTTTTCTCTCCTTGATAGTCTTTCCTTATTTTCTTCTTCTATTGATTTTGAATTAGAATCACTCCAATATAACCAAGGATTTTTAACCGAAGCGCAACCCGATAAAAAAAAACTTAATAAAATGCTAAAAATCACTTCTCGTAACATAAATTTCATTTTAATATTCATCTCTAGCTTTACTGCCTTGATATATATATCCCCCTACTTGCCCACCGTAATTACCATAAAGAGCAGTAGTAGCCCACGTAGAATAGTGAGGGAATATTCCCGCTACAGTATTACTTAATCCTCCTGCTAAAAGAGTAGCATTGGTAACTTGATGACAGGTACCAAATATGGCTCTCCCCCAACCAGGCCATAAAAACTTCATCCCTGAACCAGGAAAATTTTTAGCAATAGCTCCTGTATGTTGAGGAATTAATGAAAGGCTCTTGAATGCCCCTTGCACATTCCCCTTACCTACAATAGCCAAAGTTTCACCATAATTACTACTAAGACTTTTTAAACTAATATCTATATTAGATAAATCAAATGCTTTCTTACTATCCCCTCCAGGGAACCTCCCTCCTAAAGGATCAAATCCTTTAGGATTATCCATTAAAGATACATCACTAGCATTGGAAGAATCGTAATCTGAAGTTGCTGCAGCAGGGTCAGCAAACACATTAGCATAAAACGCTTCGAAACCTAAAGTCGCCGCGGCATGCAGCGTGATATTAGACCACATACGAGCGGCTTTGGGCCTCATACCTAATGCATCATCAAAAAATTCATTCCCAGCTCTCGCTATCAATTGCCTGCCTTCGCTGGTATCTAATACTACATGAGCAGAATATGCCGCTAATAGAAAAAAAGGGGTCAGAGTGATTTTCTCGGCCGTCCCCTTGGTTTTAAAGCGACATCCCTTCCGGTTATTTTAGCAATTTTGTCAAAAAAATCTTTACTGCTGAATATTCCGCCCCTCTGCGTAACATTACGGATTAAATTTAATTCTTCATCGGAAATGTTTTTTTTAAGCCACTCTTTGTATTTTTCCTGCCGCTCTTTAGGTGTTTTACCTAAAGCGCTATAAACAGGATCCTCGCTGAGGAGGCTATTGCTTTTGCCTTCTGCCCTAAATTTAAAACTTGACCACGGATAGTCTTTTAGTTCTTTTGCTATTTTCGCTCTTATGGGATTTAATTCAATATATCTAATGCATGCCAGAAAATATTCATCTTGGCTCACCAGGCTGCTTTTAAATCTGCCTTCCCAGAGAGTGCCCGTACGTTTATAAGCCGCGTTTATATAACGTACATACCTCCTGCCAAGCGATTGCAGCATATCAGAAATAGCGTTGTTAGTCCGCGGCTCAATAAGTAAATGGACGTGATTCGTCATTAAGCAATAAGCGTATATTTTCGAAGAAGTTTTCTTCTTGGCTTCTTCTAGGCATTTAAGAAAAAAGCGCCTATCCTTATCATTATCAAATATGGCGCTTCGGTTATTTCCTCTTAAGATGATGTGGTGAGGATAGCCTGCTACTATTAATCTGGGTTGTCTGGGCATAATAGCATTATAAAAGCGCCGGATATGTCAGTCAAGAAAAATCACTCTGACCCCTTTTTTGGACCCCCGGCATAGTAATTTTAGTTCTTTTTTGCGCTAATTAATTAGTATTGTGTCCCCTGATTTCGTTCTTTTTCGTTGCTGCCGGCGTGGTCGCTACGCTCCGCATTACCCCATAAATCGCCTGTGCTTTGGGTTTGAGGTGGGTTAAATATTTTATAAATCTGAACCGCCGCCACCTTTCACTTGACCTGTCTTTTTATCAATATATACTGTGCCAAAAAATATCCCTCTAGTGGCTTCTAACCATAATCTAGCTTTAAACTCTACATCCCAAAGCTCGTCGTTTAATCCCCCACTTTCAACTGTAGGATTGGCTAAATTGAAATCTTTAGCATCGCCATCTTCGATCATGGAATTTCGAGCAATTATAATCGCTTCTTCCTTGCTGATGCCATCGGAATAATTCACTGTATTCATACTGGCTTTATAATACTTATAATCGCTTGCTTTGTTAGCCATCGCGCACCCGGCGTTCAGCAAAAAAAGAGACAAGATTAAAGTAATAAGTTTTAATTTCATAATTTTAATTCTCCGCATAAGCACTAGGAATATAACTTATATTTCCAAAAGCAGGAGCTAAACCTAATCCTCCGGGCACATTGCCTCCTGCTCCGTAAACAACAGTATTGACAGCGTAATTGCTGTTATAACTTGTACCAACATAAGTATCACCACCCGCCCAAGTGCTGTTGTATAAACTCTGAGCCGCTGATAAACCAGAAGCGCTGACTCCAACAGTAGTAGTTATTGCTGTGCCATTGCCTAGGCTACTCTGTGTGGTAAGATGTGTTTTCCAATTACCTAAATCCTGTATTGTATCTGTAGTTGCTATTGGACCTCCTGGATATTCCGGGCCCATTTCATAACCATCTATAAATTTATGTTTAAAAGGCCCCTTACCTACATCTCTCGAACCTATAGTCTTAGTAACCATATCTCCTTTTTTAAGACTTAAAGCTCGTATTTCTTTCATCTTCTCTTCATATATTCTTGATTTTCTATAGCGTGGATTTAAATTATTAGCAACGTTTGTCCCTAGATATCCTCCAGCACCATAAGCCGCGCCTACACCAAAACCTCTGCCAAATTTTCCACCGGATAATTCCGCACCGGCTCCTCCGGCTATTCCACTAGTTACGGCAGCTGCCCCTAATCCTCCCCAGAATGAACCGCTATTCCATCCTGAGGCCCAATTACCCAGGTATTCTCCTATTCCACCGCCTATACCACCACAAAGAGCTCCTAGGCCAATATTTCCACCGAATATGCCTGCAGTCGTTGCGCCTCCTATCGCACCAGCAATAATTCCTGGAGCTCCTAAGAAGCCAAGTCCACCAGTAAACGCTCCGCTCACTGCACCCATTGCAGCGCCACGACCTACATCTCCACCAGTAATTGCTGCTCCCGCTGCTCCTACAGCGGCACCGACAGTTGCGGCTTTTACGATGGCAAAAATTACAGCAAAAATCGCTCCAAAAAAATGCCCGCTGGGGTCAATGTATACCACCGGATTATTACGGCAGTAGGCATACCTATTTAGTGTTTGTGGATCATACGGATTCTGGGCTGCCGAGTCCGCCTGCGTAAACCTCCCCAGCTCCGCGTCGTAATAGCGGGCGCTGTAGTAGTAGAGCCCGGTTGATGCATCCAGCTCTTTTCCTGTAAACTTATAGTTGGTTACGTCGGTACCGGTGTTGACCTGGGTCTGGCCGAACGGCAGGTATTCCAGATGTTGAACGAGCTGTCCGCCTCCATCTGTAATCACGCTTGATGAGCCGAGGTGGTCGGAATGATAATAATTATAGCTTACAGTTGACAGTTTACTGTTTACAGTGCAGACACGGTTTGAGCCGAGGAAGATGTGCTTGCGGGTGGAGCCGCCGGATTCAACTTCATATAAAGAGCCTACATAGGTGATGGTGCTGGTGGCTGTTGATTTCTTGACTCTTCCCCCATCACCGTCGCAGGCAAAGGTCGTGATTTCTGTTCGCGGCTGAGGCGCGATATCCCAAGTTACATCTCTTAAACAATGAATGAAATACGCCTTACCGGGCTGTAAAAGATCATCCTGAGCCAAGTCAATATAGGATCCGGAGCTGTATTCAGTAACGCGGTCGTAGTCCGTATTTAGAACCAAGTTTGATAAAGCGTCGGATACCGCGATAAGATTACTTGATGGCGTGCCGATAAGATTCCAGCCGTTCATTAAGGGATAGGCAATAGCGGATGACGGATATTCACCGCTAACATCCAAGGTTATATCGCCTAGGTTAGTTACATATAGGAGATAACCCTTGCCGTATTCTAATGTGTCAAATTGGTTGTAGCTAGTATTATTATAATTATCAAAATCGCCTGTCTGCGGGTTATATCGGGATAGCTGATCATAATCCTGCCCAAATTCTATGGAATTTAATACTGAGCTTATTTGAGTATCCTGCGGGACCAACGGCAAAGAAACAAAATTCCACCCGGGCTTTAAGCTAATACCAAAAGAGCCGCTCTGGGGCTGGGCAGCGGGCGCCGTTACTTTAGCCAGGCGGTTTTGGCTGTCATACTCAAATGCCTTGCTGTCTTTAGCAAGCATATTGCCGTTTTCATCATAGCTAATTACTGTGCCGTTATTGCCCGAGGTAACCGCGTGCGGCCCGGCGCCATTCTCGCCGTAGTTATAAGCTACGCCGTCCTTTTCTAAAATATTGCCTATGGAGTCGTATTTATAAGTTTTTGTGCCGTAGCTCTGCCCGGCAGCCGAAACAAGCCGGTTTAAATCGTCATAGCTAAAACTTTGCGTCGCGGTATATACGCCATCGGTGATGGCCCTAATATTGCCCACATTATCAAACTGGTATTGAAAATCCTGCAGAGCGCCACCGTTAGTGGTAAGGCGCGATAAGCGCAGGGTCAGCGGGTCATATTGATAATCTGCATAGGTATTATTGCCGTAATCAACATGTGACATCTGCCCTGTTTCGGTATAGCTAACGTCTGATACGTATGTCTGGGCGCCGGTTACGGTTTTAATCCCGCCGGAAATACTATATGTATAATTTACTACTTCGCCGTCCGGGTAAGCAAGGGATTTTAACCTGTCCATGGCATCATATACACGCTGGACAGAATAGGTTATGCCGTCTATGGTTTTTTCGCTCCTGATTTCCCTGCCTAAATTATCGTAGAAAAATTCCGTTGAGCCGCTTTGGTCAACTACTTTAGAAAGCCTGCCGGTGCAATTGGCCTTGATTAAATCGTCATATACATAGTTCGCCAAATCTATAGTCTGCGGACCGTTGATTATACATTTTTTAGTTAAGCGGTTTATGTCGTCATATTCAAAATTCAATGCCTGGCCCCGGGCATCCGTTTGCCTAATCATGTTGCCGTTGGCGTCATACTCATAACTCCACTGCCCCATATCCGGGTCATCCATGGCGGTTTTGCGCCCCAGCGAATCGTAAATTATGTTAATGCTGTTGCCATGGTCATCTATGGTTTGAAGTAAATTCCCCTGTGTATCATATCCATAAGTTGTGGTATAAATCCTACCGTGGTTAAACTCTTCAATTTTTACCGTCTGCCCATAGGCATCATGGTATTTTTTAGTCTGATGACCGTTGGCGTCGGTAGTAGTAACTTCGCCAGGCAGATATTCAACACTACTGTATGTTAAGTCAGGCGCAATAGACTTAATTACCCTGCCAAGCGTATCATATTCATAAGTAGTTTTAGGCTGGATGAGATCGGGGGTTGTATAAGAAGCGGATTTAGGAACAAGACAGGGTAGATATTCATGTTCCACCTGGCCCTTGTTATTAAACTTAACTATGCCCGATATTATTTGCCTTGACGGATCATCCGCTTCGGTTTTGACTTCTATGGTCCTGCCGAGGCCGTCTATAAAGGCGTAAGATACGCGGATTTTCGCGGGGTCATCCGTATTTGCTTCTTCTCTTATATAAGTGGTTACCTTCGCGGGCAGCGTTGTTAAGTCATATTCATACCAGGTTTGCGGGTGCAGGGCGTCATCATTAGGGCCGAAAACCTTACTAATTCTGCCAAAAGCGTCATATTCACTGCGGCTAGTTTGATTGTTCGCGTCGGTAGAGGTTAAAACCTGCCCTGTCTTATAATCATAAGTATTCTGTATGCTATGGCCGATATGGTTAGTGGCGGTTTCAGGGCAGGAATGGGTAAGCGCGTCGTATGCGGTGGTTGTTGTCTTCAAGCGGGCATCAGTGGCAATAGTTAAATTGCCGTAATTATCATAATTATATTGAACAGCCGGATTTGCCGCCCCCGGCGTATCCAGCCAGCTCTCTTCTTTAGTCAGCTCTCCTTTTGTGGGGATATCGGTGTAATTGACATTGTTATCGTAATAAAACCATTTCTGTCTGACGATTTGGCCTTGGGCGTCTTTTAAGGAGGCATAACTTGCCAGCCCTAAAATCCAACTGCTTGTATTATAAACATATTGGGTATCCGCTTCTTTTTCATCACCCGCGATATCAACATTGCCAAGGTTGGTTACCTTTGTGGGGTTGCCGTATGAGTCATATTCATAGGCGGCTTTGGTAGCAAGAGGCGTAATTTGCCCCTCATAATTAAAAGCTTCTTCAGATACTAAAAATGCGAACGTGCTGCCTGTATAAGGTGTGGCATAATCATAAGTTTTAACTGTTTTTGCAAAAAGCGTACCGAATGAATCTTTAATTTCTGATTTGTAGGGAAGCTGCTTAAAAATATCATCCTGTTTAAACCATGTCTCTGAAGTATTGCCGTCTGCATCGGTTACTTTCACATAGCCAAAACCGCGGGTCTCCCTTTGAGATGCCGCGTATAAGCCGCCGGCATAGGAATACTTTGTCTGATAAAAATTACCTAATCCGTCTCCCTGCTTTACCGTGCTTACGGTTTGTATAGCAAAAGGCAGGTCGCATTCATCATCGTTTCCGGTATTATCATAATAAACCGATGATTTATAGGTAATTTCCGTCGTTCCGCCTAAACTGTTGGTTATCTTCCGCATTAAATCGGCTACTGTGCCGGATGCGGCAGTCCTTTGCCACCTGAAGGTGGAGTTATTAAATATCGCCGCGTCTGTCATACCGTCGCCGTTATAATCTAAAGCATACGGCGTGTTATACTCGCCTTGTCCAAAACTCGCAATCCAGGCGCCTTTTGACATAAAACCGTCCCCCGTGCAATGGTAAATCTGCCAGCTCCCCGCGTTTTTATCAAAAGTGCCGATATCGGTCAGGCCGTCATTATTAAAATCACTGATTATCGGAGTAAGCCCCGCGCCAAAAGACATATTCCAGGCGCTCTTTATTATAAATTGACTGCCGTCTGATACCGCGAAGCTCCACGCGCCGTCATTGAATACGCCGATATCTATAAGGCCGTCCGCGTTGAAGTCGCCGCTAAATGGCTTAGCTCCGCTTGAGACGGCAAATCCCGTCAGCCAGCTGCCGGCGGCGTTAAATCCGTTTTTATTTGAGGTGGCGATAGTTATATTGCCGTTAGACTTATTAAAGGCGCCGACATCGCTTACACCGTCACCGTTGAAATCGCCTGTTATGGGTACCGAATCACTAGATGCGCCGGAAAAAGTCGACCAGGTACCTTGATTATTAAACTTTGTTCCATCCGAAGTACCTACCTGCCACTCTCCATTTGTTTGATTAAAAATAGCGATATCTGTTTTGCCGTCCGCGTTAAAGTCGCCGTTTACATATTGCCAATCGGTAGATGTTCCGAAGTTTGTAAGCCATTCAGTGATAGAGCCAAAACCGGAAAAATTTGATATTGCCACTGACCAGCGCCCTGTGTCACGGTTGTAAGTGCCCACATCCACCAGGCCGTCCGCGTTAAAATCTCCCAGTAAAGGCAGGATTTTATTCCATAGGTCAGGAGGATTAATAATTTCAATATTTGCCGTTGTCTGTGCCTGGCCGCCGTGGCTATCGTCTACTATCGCTTTAATCGTATGCGTGCCCAGCGTTGAAAATGAAGCCGTGCCCACGTAAAAACCGTACACGCTTCCGGAATAAAACTGCGTTCCGTCTTTTTCCAGGGTTAAGGTTAAGGGGTCGCCGTCCGCGTCTGCCGCATCAACAATAAAACTAAAATTCTCATCTACCTTGGCATTTATGCTGTCAAAGGCAATGCTTACCGTAGGCACGGTATTTACGTTAATCACGTTTACTAAAACAGTTTGGGAATCAGAAAATTCGCCGTCTGACACCGTAACATTGATAAATCTTATCCCAGCGCCATTATATCCGGGTATCCATTGGCCGCTAGAGTTAAAGGGCGAGTCGTATGTATAAGTTAAAGCGTCTCCGTCCGGATCAGCAGCAGTAGGCATAATAGTTATAAGTTGATTTTCATATCCTAAGATATCAGGGATATTATTAAGAGTTGGTTTGCGGTTGACATTAAGGATTATAACGTTAATATCTTGGGTGTCGGTAAGTGAGCCGTCGGAAGCGGTAACCGTGATAGTGTAGTTGCCCGCCGCCTGATAATCCGTCTGCCACTCGCCTTGGGCGTTAAACGGCGCGCTATAAGAATAGGTAATAGTGTCTCCGTTGGGATCAAGCGCGGAAGGTTGAATGCCTATCAATTCGCCTTCCCGGGCGGTGATATCGGATATAAAATTAAGCACTGGGGTGTTATCTACCGGCGCGTCGGCCTTCTGATAGACATTTAAGGTAACCGGATGGCTTGGCGTTCTGTTGCCTTCCAAATCAATGGCGGTGATGATTATATCTTCATTTCCGATAAATCCTGCATTATGCGTAAAACTTATCTCATGGGTTACGGGATCAATAGTTGCCGTAATATTTGTATTACCCGAGACAATAAAAGTTAAAGTATCACCATCGGGATCACTAAAATAATCATCTAAATCAAAGGCGTTATTGCTGGAAGCATACATCGGCCAGCTTTGAACGGGAATATTCTGTGCTAATATAGGAGGATTATTTAATATGGTGTAAATATGGCCGGATAGGGAATTTTCAGTATTGGCGCTAAATATCCCGTTTATTACCTCACCGGAACAGGCAAAAGGTAAAGCAAAATTCGCCGATGACATGCTTCCGCCGCTTGCGCCAAAAAAGAGCGCGGTTTGGCGGAAATTGGCGCTTTCAGCGATACGGTCAGTTCCTTCAGGCGGCGGAGACGCAATAGACGCGCCTTCTTCCGCCGCGCTTAAAAAACCGGTTCGCGAAGAGATATTCGCGCTTTGGGATGCCCCAAGAACCGGCTCGCCTAAAATATTGGTATTTACGGCGAAATTCGCGCTTGCCTGCGGTTCGCCGCCGCTGTTAACCACAAAGCTCGCTAAGCGGTAATTATTACTGCCTGCGGCAAAAACCTGCGCGGGCATAGTGCAGAGCGTAACCGTAACCACCAGCACTAACGAGCAGAATTTTTTGAGTATTCGCCAGGGTTTTCTTGTCTGCAATTTATGCATAATCCGATTTCTTCAGTACTGCCCTATCCTCCGGCATTTGACAGATGGACCTTTTAAATTAGTATTGTGTCCCCCTAATTTAAACTTTCCTGTTCGCGTTAAAAAAATATACGAACTCCTATTGCCACTATATTAGCATTGTCCCTGATTTCCATTTTTTTTCCTATTTCAGTATTTTTGAACAACCGCTATTATCTGGCGACCCCACCATCTTTTCGTTAATAAACTTATTGGAGATATAGAATGATCTTCACACCAAGCAATTACTTTATAATCGCTTAGAATTATTTTAATTTTAGAAAGAGTTGAAACATTAACATGTGCTTCCTTCGATAGTTTTCCCCTATCAACCTTTATTTTTAATGCATTTTGCATAAACTCTGAAATACTTTTTGGTTTATATTTGCCCCTGATGACTCGAAAAAACCATTTTAGAAATCTAAAAGGAAGGTCAAGAATCATCTTGATTGGTTGTAAATATTTTTCATAGTAATAATTAGGTGTTGTAATTATTATCTTCCCATTGTCCTTTAGTATATGTTTTATTTTTTGAAAAGTTTGTTCAAGTTGATTATCATTCATATGTTCAAAAACCTCAAGCATAAAAATAATATCATACTTTTGAGAAAAATTATATTTTACAACATCTCCAACCTCAACCTTTGTTAAATACTGAGTTTCTCGGGGCAACATTTGAATTGTTCGCCTAGCAATATCTATAGCCGCTTGGCTATAATCAAGCCCAAGAATAGATGCGCCTTTTTTAGCGCAGTAATATAATAATTCTCCTCGGCCACATCCGATATCTAAGATAATATCGCCTTGTTTTGGTTGTGCTATTTCTAAGGCTCTGGAAAACTTTGGGTGAATGTTTTTATCTAATCCTTTTTGATATTCATGACATCCTTCATTATCGGTAAGATAATAATTCCTATCGTAGATCTCTGAAGGAACCTCTTTCTGCGTGTTCATATTTTGCTCCAAAAATAAAATTTATCGTTATTGACGTACATTAACTAAATAGACCATAAAATAAATTAATTATTCCTTTTCGCATAATAATATTGTTGCGAACTCAGGTCTATTATCTGTGCTTGATATTGTATGCGAGTGCCCTTGATTTCCGCCTGTCGAATCTGTATTACTCGATTGAGCTGTTGCGTACCAATCTGTATGAGCCATCATATCTCCGGTAGCCTGAGGCAAATGATAGTGAGATCCTCCATGCGTATGCGCTGGCATTTCTGCAATTGTTAAAGCATGGTTTCCCGTTACTCCTCCATGATCATGCGTATTGCTCCCGCCTGCCGCCGCGTTATAAGCCGCGCCGCTGACAAGGAATTTGCCGTCTAATTCCGATACTCTGTTATATCCCTGCGGGCAGGCCGCGCCGCGCCAAAGGACTATCGCCCCGCTGGGCATTACCGCCACATTTGAGATACTGTCGGCGACTTCGGCGCGTATGGCGTATCCCACGCTGGCTATCTGCTGGCGGGGAGACATCTCGCCGTCGTTGTTCACTTCCATTGATAACCAATAAGGTATATCAAAAGCCAAGTTCAAAGGATTTACATTGCCCAAAAGCACGGTGAATACCCCGTTATTGACGGGAATCGCCGATTGCGTCTCGCTCCATAAAAGCGCGCCGCCGCTAGCCGCGTCATATACGCG
Source organism: Candidatus Ghiorseimicrobium undicola (assembly GCA_002796125.1). Taxonomy (GTDB): domain Bacteria; phylum Omnitrophota; class Gorgyraeia; order Ghiorseimicrobiales; family Ghiorseimicrobiaceae; genus Ghiorseimicrobium; species Ghiorseimicrobium undicola. The sequence goes on along the minus strand of PCWA01000008.1, from coordinate 5,109 downwards.
AAATGTAATATTATATGAACCATTCAAAGGCGCGCCCTGTGTATCGGTAACTTTTCCCTGAAAGCGGATAAGCCGCGGCACAGCCGTATAGGCGCTGGTTACCATAAAAAATAATACCGCTACTGTTGCCAAAATTAAAAACACGCGTTTCATTGTGTTTCCTCCCTTCAATGAGCCCCGTATAAGGCGGGGCGAATTGACCCCGAAGCCTGCGTAGGCAAGGGGTTTCTATAGTTGTCATTTTAAAGATTTATATGTTTACTGCCCGATCACTCCCCCCGCCTGATAATCAAATACTATCGGATTGAGCGCGCTAACACTATCGTCGCCGTATTGCGTTATGGAAGCAAGCAGTGACCGCGCCGTATCCGCGCTATATGTGTAATTTAACGCGTACTTGCGCGCGAGTTGGGCGCGGGCAGAAACCTCAACAGCCAAAAGCCGCTTCGCGGAAACTACCTCAAATCCGGCGCGATAATTAGAAAGAATATCATTGCGCGCTTCATATATAAAATCTACTGAATTTAACGGGACATCACCTAAAGTCTCGTTTCCGGTATATTCAATTTTTAACGGGTAAACTTCATTTTGGTCTTTCAGGTATATAACAGTCATATAATTGCCATGTAAGTCAATCACTCTATCCAGATACCACTTGAATACTTTGCCTGAATTTTCCTGGCGGGAATTCGCGCTTTGCCCGAAGAAATAAGTCGTGCCTGACTTATCTTTTACCTGCCAGCTTGTCCCGTCAAATGTTAATTTTAAAAACGCTCCTTCCTGCTTGGCGCGGTATTCGCCACTTTCTATATCCAACAATTCCGCGGCCGCTCCGTTTACACTAGCCACAAACGAATCAGTATTATCGTATTTTGGCACGCCGTTTTTGGTATTACGCGAGATAACCCCTAAACTTATCTGCCAGCCAACCCCGCATATGCCGTTGGAATTATTACTGGAATAGCTTAAGGCGATATTCGGCTGGATTCCGCCTCTTCCCGGAGAAACGGCTATCGGCACGTTCACTGCCGCCGCCCCGGTCATTAAGTCCGTTTGGTAGCTTTCGGTTAAAGATGGGGTAAGCGGCGCTGAGGTATCGCTTGCGGCGTATAGACGATTAGATAGTATTAATAGTGATGCTAGAGTTAGAATGCTTAATTTGTGCATAGTATTCGTTAAGGCCGCGTTACCTTTACCCAGCTACGCTAATTTGGTAACGCCGGCGGTTTTCTGAATAAGCAGGTATCAATATCCTGCGCTGCGATACCGCCGTTATTATCGCTCACTTCGACTCTTATCGCGTGTATCCCCGGGTTTGTTCCGGAAGTCTGCCAGTTAAAATCAGGGCTGGCTTGCCATGGCTGAATTATTTGCGTATCAATTGAAAATTGGTATAAAAGGCTGTCGCCGTCGGAATCGGAAGCGTTGACTGAAAAGTTGATGGTATCGTCTCTGTAGCCTGCTGTGGCATTCGGCGGCTGGATATTTATAATCGCCGGCGTGCTTTGATTTATCTTAATGCCGTCGCTTAAGCCGACGTTACTCCAATCCCCTGCTCCGTTTTTTGCCTTGACCGAAATGAAATAACTTTGCCCCTGTGAAAGATTGAGCCCGGTATGCGTAATATCAATGCTAAGCCCGCAAGATAACCAATCTACGATATCTATAGCGCCGGGAGATGTTCCTATAGCGTATTGATATTCTGTAATCCCTGTTTCCGGATCGCTTGAGGCCCAGCTTGCGTGCAGCTGTGAACTGTCCGTTGTGTAAATTCCGTCATCAGTAACCTGTGGCGTGCCAGGCGCTGACGTATCAAGCAAAATATTAGCCTGCGTTATTTGGCTTTCGTTTAACAGCGCGTCTTTTGCGGTAATATTCAATATATTGTTCCCTTCTGCCAAAGAAATATTTACCAACCACAAGCTTGAGCTGTTTATTGGCACTCTTTCTATCCCATTTATCCATATGGAAGTATCGGCTTCTTTTGTGCCGGATATGATTTGGGTAGATGTATTGGTAGGGCTTGTTACGGGATTAATTGTAGGCACTGCCGGTGAAGTTGTATCTAATATTATGTTGACAGTTACCGAATCACTCTCTATGCCCTCTATGTTTCTTGACGTAATGATAAAATAATTATTTCCTTCTGTTAAGCTTACGCCATAGCTCCAGGCTGTATTGGCATCTAAGGGCACTGCTTCATAACCGTTGATATATATAGAAGTATCCGCGTCTTTTGTGCCGGATATAGCCTGGGTGGAAATATTCGTAGGCGTGGTTACGGAATTAATTATAGGCGTATTAGGCTTTAATTGCGTGTCTATATTTATCGCGTCTAAGGTATAATTTTGGCTTTGTATTTTTCCGCTTAAGAATTTTCCGATGGTTACGTCATCCAAAAAATAATTTGGGGAGTTTACTTTGCCTCCGCCGGTAACAATTTTTGGGTTGGTTAAAGTGTAATTTGCGCTATTGTAGGAATACGCGGATACGGAAAATAGAAATAGAAGCATTCCAAGCGCAATTATGAAAACAAGTCTATTGAAGTTCATTATTTCTTCTCGTATATTTTATTAAACGCGTATGGCGCTGATGATAGCTTAAACCTTGGCGTCATCTCGCCATCGGATTCTATTTCTACGCCCAGCCAATATTGCATATCAAAGGGAAGATTAAACGGCGTTATGCTTCCCAGCTCCAGGTCTAAGATGCCGTTTTGCACACTTGTCGCCGGGTGTATCTCTTCCCAGATTGGATTACCGCCGTTATCCTTCTCATATAGCCGGAAGATTAAATTAAGCGCTCCATCAATGGGAATCTCCTGCGCGTCGCCTAATTTCGCTTGAAATCTTATTGTTGTCGCGTGCGGAAGTTCCTCCCATGATATAAGCGACAGGTCATCAAAATAGGTTACAGCGTTCTCAACCGCCATGCCGAATTTTCCGCTGGGGGTGCGGTTCAGCGTATAGGCGAATTTTTGCGCGCCGTCTACCGTAAGGGTTATACTGTCACCTGAAATCCAAGTATTCATTATATAATCCACGCCCGTAGAAATCGGTTCGCTTATTGACGCGAGGATGGTTTTAACCCCTTTTTTAACTTCCTCAAGGACCCATTCGTCAGAATCTTCCCGCGCGCCGATTATGTAGTAATTTGAATTGTCATGATAGCCAAAGACGAAAAAGGCGTTTCGCGCCATATTCGGAGCGGATGTTGTCTGGAATTTTAGCTGGACCCGGCCGTCGCTTATGGAGATATTATCAACTGTCGAGATAGCATGCATATTAATATTATTGGTCGCATTCGCCAAGCATCTGCCGGCATCTATTGAGAATGAGCCTGCCCGCGTCTGCCAGGTAAGGCTGCCTGCTCCGTCAAATTTGTCAAACCACGACTCGCAGGCGTAAAGGCCGGAGTTAACAATAAAAACGCCGCTCATAATTAAAATTAATTTTCTCATCTTACCCTCCGCGTATTGAAGGAACAATTTTTAATTCAGATTTATATTGAATGCGATTTTTTCCTTGACCGATTTAATAAATTCCCCCGCGATAAACGGCTTATAGATATAGTCGGATACGCCCAGGCCTTCTGCCGCGCGCTGTGCCTCGGTGTCTATATAGGCGGTAATGATAATTTCTTTTGGGGTGGGCTTATGATGTTGCTGGTTGAGTACCCTGATACGTTTTATGGTTTCAATGCCGTCTATGCCGGGCATGCGCACATCGGTAATGATAAGGTCAAAATCTTTGGTTTGCGATTTTTCCAGCGCTTCTTCCCCGCTGCAGGCGGAGGTGACCTCATAATTGTAGTTTTTCAGGAATTTGGAGATGGTTTTGAGCACCAGCTCATCATCATCCACAAGCAGGATATGCTTTTGGGGTGTTTTTGGAGAGCAGATTTCATCTTCTTTTGGCGAAGAGACGCCTTCCGTTGTAACTGCGCCTTCTTTGGCAAAAAGCCATTTGTCTAAGCTTGATTTTCTAAAGCGCAGCTGTTTGCCTATTTTTACCGATGGGATTTCTTTGCGTTCGGTTAGTTTGTAGAGCGTGCTTTTGGGAATCTTAAGGTATTTAGAAACTTCATCAAGGGTAAGGAATTTATCGTCCATTCAGCAATATTGCGGAAATATTTATTACCAATTTTATCCAAATTTAGATGTATTTTACCATAATTAAACTCTTTGTCAAACATTTTTTTAAGTTTTTTATCTTTGTTCTTGAGCGGGGGCGAAAAGGGTATGAAACAATTACTTTTTCTTTCGGTAAATCTCTAGAAATTCAACCGGAGATACAACTAATACTCCCTCTCGTCTTTTGACTGGATAATGCTTCTGATTTCCCGTTATTAAATAACGCGCTTCACCTCCAAGCGCTATTTCTAAAAATGGTTCGTCATCAGCATGCGGTAATCGTTTAGTGAGCGGGATACCGGTAGTAATATACCCGCAGGCCTTTATTTGCGCGAGTAAATCATCCACATCTGCCGGATTAAACGGGAATTTTTTTCTGATTAAAACATTTTGATATTCAGAAATTATACGGGCATCATAATAAAGCTCTAATGCTCCGTGCGCCGCCAGCCTTACGATTTCACCAGAGGCGCTAAATGGAGAAAGCAGGCCGGATACGAGAACATTGGTATCTAAAACTACCTTCATTTTACCCGATTTCCTTTTCGCGCCGAGAATATCTCTTTGTTAATCATTTTTAGGCTCATGCGTTCTGTGCCCTTCTGCAATGAGCGTCTTTGCATTGAATCTACCGCTTCCATTGCCCGCACTTGACGGATCAAAGATAGCGATTCTTCAATTCTTTCCGGAGAAGTGGCGGTTAATATAGCGATAGGCCTGCCATTGGAAGTAAGCACCATTTCTTTTTCTTTTGGAAGCTCTTTCTGAATCTGGGCTGATTTATTGCGCAAATCCCTTATAGTTACAAATCGCATCTTATACCTTCCTTTCTTGTCATTTTATAGTATACACTATTGTTACCCAATTGTCAACAATTCCGGTGGCGGAGGTAGTATACTCAATTGTGTGTAAATTAGCTTTAGACACCCCCGCGGTGGCCGAAGGTCTCCGCGGGGGGTGGCGAAGCTGGTTATTGA
>PCWA01000049.1 GCA_002796125.1 Candidatus Ghiorseimicrobium undicola | reverse complement strand
ACAGTTCAATGATAGTTGGTGAAAAGCTCTGGATTATCAGTAAAATAAAACGATAGTTTCAGAGTAGATAGGTTATAGGTTGTATCTTTTACATGAGGCTTAATTGACCTCGAGAAGGAGATTAATCAAACCTATAACCGAACAGTCACCATAGGGCTTAAATGACCCTGGATAGGAGGATGGTGTTCACCGACTCAAATTCTACTCTCAAGACTGATAACAAAAAAAGGGGGTAGAGATGGGGCGGTACATTGGAGTGGATTTACACAAGAATACTTTCACTGTCTGCAGCCTGAACGCCAAGGGTCAGGAACTTAAAAACTTTCAGGTAAGCAAGAATGGGATGGAAGATTTTAAGCAAACTCTGTGTCAGAGCGACGAAGTGGCAGTAGAGTCCACCGGAAACTCAGGTTATTTTGTCAGAGAGATAAAAGGGCTGGTAAAAGCGGTAAGGATAATCAATCCTACGCAGTTTAAAATTATCTCCCAATCGGTAAAAAAGACCGACGAGAAAGACGCGGAAATAATCGCCAAGTATTTAAGCAAAGGTTTAATCCCAGAGGTAAGAATGAGAAGCAAAGAAGAAGCGCAATTAGCAAGTTTGATAGGCACGCGGGATAAGTTCGTAAAACTGCGCACGACTTTAAAGAATAAGATACACAATATTCTTAACGCCAATGGTATTGTAACCAAAAGAGAGATATTTGCTTCCGAAAAGAATCTTGAGAAAGTATTATCCAGCGATCTTGATTCGGCTTCGTTGTTTGAGTTGCGGATAATAATTACGGAGTTACGCAATCTCAATAAGGCGATTGTGGAAATAGACAAAGAAATGACAGATAGGGGGCAAAAACTCAAAGGGCATCAAAATTTAACTTCTCTGACCGGTATTGGCGATATTTCGGCTACGATTCTTTTAAATACCATAGGCGATGTCAATGATTTTGACGGCGACAATAAACTGGCGGCGTATCTGGGCATAGTACCCCGGGTATATGTGTCCAACGAAACCAGTAATTACGGACACATAACTAAAATGGGCAATAAAATCGCCCGGACAACATTAGTCCAATGTGCCCTTATAGCTATAAGGTATAACCCTTACTTAAGGGCATTTTATTTAAAGCTAAAAGCAAAAAAAGGCAGCGGCAAAGCTATTATCGCCACAGCCA
>PCWA01000101.1 GCA_002796125.1 Candidatus Ghiorseimicrobium undicola | reverse complement strand
CGTGTTTAACGGACACATTAATTAAAAGACAACTTCCGATTCGGCCATCTCTGGCGTAACGTAGTTGAGCGATTGATGCAACCTTTGCCTATTGTAAAATATTTCCATAAACTTAAATATCTCTGATTTTGCCTGTTCTCTTGATATGAATCTTTCTCCATAAAGCAGTTCGTTTTTTAGCGTACTAAAGAAGCTCTCGGCGACTGCATTGTCATAACAATCGCCTTTACGACTCATGCTTGGTATCAATCCAGATGTTGCAAGCTTGCTGCGATACTCATCTGATCCGTAAATGCTTCCGCGGTCGGTATGGTGTATTACTTCAGAACGTGGCTGACGTCTTTCCAGTGCCATATCGAGTGCGTTTACAACTAATTGTTTATTGTTCTGTTCTGACATCGCCCAGCCTATGATCTTGCGGGAATAAAGATCCAGCAATACCGCTAGATAGAGCCAACCGCTTCGTGTGGAGATAAAAGTAACATCTCCCACCCAGGCTTGGTTAGGCCTAGCTACTTGAAAGCAGCGGTTTAACCGGTTTGGCGCTATCCATTCGGTGTTCTTTGATAATGTAGTAAGTTTAAAGCGTCTGCGCCGCTTGCTTTGGATGCCGTTTATGCGACGAAGCCGGGCAACCCGGTGTTTACCGCAGCGTATACCACTTGCTGTAAGGGCCTTCCATGTTTTTATAGCGCCATAGTTTTGTCTGGAAGCTATATGGACTTCTCGGATCTGATTTAATAAATATCTATCAAAGAGCTTTTTCTGGCTAAGCGGCCTTGTTCTCCAGGAATAGTAACCGCTGGGACTTACCATAAGGACTCGGCACATCCTTCGGACCTCATGTGTATCGCTATTATCCTTGATAAAAGCGTACTTCATCTGAGGCCCCTGGCAAAGTACGCTGCCGCTTTTTTTAAGATATCCCGTTCTTCGGTTACGTCCTTTAGTTCTTTCTGGAGTCTGGAGACTTCACTGAGTTGGTCATTTTTAGGTCTGCCAGCTTTTCCCGAGAAAGCCGAATCACCACTTTTTCGGGCTTGATCTCTCCAGCGGTAAAGCAGGGTTCGTTTTACCCCTAATTCCATGGCTATTTCGCTGATTGGCTTATCACCCGAATCTATTAAGCGAATGGCCTCAAGCTTAAACTCTTTTGTATATCTTCCCGGTCCCTTCATCCGACACCTCCTTAGGGTATTGTACCCTATTTTTGGTGTCCATCAAAGCCGGGTTAGCGCACATCACTTAATTCTTCTTCTTTCTCCCCGGTTTCCGCGGTCTTAAAAAATCAAAAACACATCCATAATGCCAAAAGGTATTCCGATACTCCGCCACATCCATCTCCCCAACTACCAAACCCTTGCCGGGAATTAGAGTATCGCATTCCTTAAATGGCGTTTCGCAATAACGGCAAACCGCAACCGAATCGTATAATTGTTCAGCCTTCTTCTCACTTACAGATTCAATTTCAATAGGATTTATCATCAACTAGATTAACACTTTAAGCCATTTAAAAAAGCAACCCCCACTTAGAGAGTTGCCTTTCAATTTAGCACTTCTGAAATGTATTTAATTTCATCATTCCTAATCATTCTACGAAAGTAATAATTTTACTTTCTTTAACATGGCGTCTTCATCGCGTTTAATACCATGCTCCCAAAACCGCAAAACCTTCCATCCTTTTTGCCTAAGAAATTTACTGACGCGTTTATCACGCTGTCTATTCGCTTCAATTTTTTCCCGCCAGAAATCGTTCTTTAGGAGATGTCTCCAACGGGGATATTGCCAACCATGCCAAAAATCGCTATCCAAGAAAACACAAACCTTCCGCTTGTTAAAAACGATATCCGGCTTCCCTTTAATTAACTGACAATTACACTTGAATTTAACATTAGTTATCTTTTTTAATCCTCTGATGAAATCTTCCTCAAATTTCGTATCCCTTGAACGAATCTTTGACATTAAAGCGGATCGTTCATTTTTTGTGATTTTATCAACCTCTCTTTTTTTCTTAAAATTTCTTCCGGAGTAATTATTTATTTTCTTCCTAACCATAACTAATATCGTAACCCATACTTGTCCATCGCCTCTTTCAAGGATGGCGGCGATCCTCTTTCTCCAAAAGCGTCTCCCAATAAATGAACGATGAATTTTTCAGCTTTAGGAAGAATGTCTCGGGAATAATAAATAATTAATTGGACCCACTTATCAACAAGTTCGTCTTTCTTGAGGTATACACTTAGACCCCAATAATGATGAACCTCGTCCACCGCTAATTTTGAAACTAACGCGATAATCTCTTTAGCGTTATTCTGAAGATAATAAAATATTTTTGGTATCTTACGATAAACATTACCATTAATTTCAATACTTTGTTGCCCGCCAGCCGTAAAACGGTCCCTTAAAGAAGAATCAACGACTCCATGGCGAGCCGCCAGCCAAGCGGCGAAATTTTGATATTTAGTCTGATTTCTACCAAATATCTCAGGAAACCGCGCCATAGCTTCGTTCCTGAAAAGATTTTGTTTATCTTCGGGTAGATTACTCCATAGCGTAACGGTTGGACTCAATGTCGCTTCAGCATCATCCTCTGATCCCATCCACCATGGCTCTTCGCCTTTACGAGCGATCTTACGAAAATACCTAACAACTTCCTTAATTGGATTATCCGAGTTACGTAAAACATCGTACCCCGTGCCCATTTTATCAAAAATCGTATCTCCAATATTCAATTCCATATCTATTAAATATCTCGGCGAATGAGTCACCGCTATATCGTAGAGACATTCTTCGTATTTCCTGAATTTAAATTCTGGTGGAGTATTTAGTTTTCCGAAAAATAAATATATCTTTTCCACATCTTCTATTCGAGTCGTCTCAAGCACGCTATTTCCCGTGCTTCGCCAATGATCCTGCTTAGTAAGCTTAACTTCAACACCAAAATATTTCTTCGCCACTATGTCGGGGAAACGATGGCCAGTAATTAACTGAATAGTTCCTTCAAATTCTGTGTTCTTAGCGGAAATCACCAATGAACCATAAACCTCTTTCTCAAAATCAGATGATGACAGGCCACAAAAACGCTTATCTGATTTAGCGGCTTCAGAGCGAATAACGCTAAGGCCATTGTTTAACAACGACTCAAAGGTGGCGCATTCCGCGTCGGTTTTTCTTGATATTATCATGTCTCCCCTCTCTTAAATAACTTTGGCCATAATTCCCGCAATCTCCACGCGACATGAAAAGCAAGCAAGGGGGGCACGGCATTGCCGATTACCCTATACCCATCGGATGGACTCATCGCGAATTCTTCGCCCCGCTCGTGAGCGCTTCGTATAAACTCAAAATTATCGGGAAAAGTTTGAATTCGAGCGCATTCCCTGACGGACAACCTTCGCTCTTTTAACCCCGAAGCAAGCTCATCATGATATCTTCCGCCGTGCTCTTTTGATAACCTCCTGAATTCAATATTTCCATGGTGTTCAGCGCGGATTGTCGGGCCTAACCCCATTAAATCAATTTCACTTTGACCTTGGCAATGCTTACCGTACCACTTGGCCTTAGAATAGTATTTTTGGGCGAGATCACGTGATTCCTCCGGCTCTTTTAAACCAGCAAAAGCCTCTTGAACCTTAAGATATGGAGACAACAAAGAATTTTTAGTAATATCACCATGCGTTGGACACGGGTAAGGATCATAAGATGAATTTTCTTTTAAATTAGATAAACGCTCTAAAGCGATTTTAGTTAATGCTTCTTTTTTAAAACCAATAAAAATTACTCTCTCGCGAGTTTGCGGAACTCCAAAATCTTGAGCTCTTAGAACTTTGGCGTCTACCACCAAATAACCGTTTTCCCCAATTGAACGAAAATCTCTTTCGATGATTTTCTTTACATCTGCCAGAGAAATTAATCCCTTTACGTTTTCAGCGATAAATATTTTTGGCCTAACGATATCTATCACCGCCCTCATCCACATGTATAATTTCCCACGGCTTTCTTCTGACGGTTCACCACCTTTTAAAAAACCTCCATGGTGAGCCTTGCGCGAAGCGAATCCATTTCTTTTGCCGGCCACGCTAAAATCTTGACACGGGAACCCACCAATAACAATATCAGCGGCGGGAAAAATATTGTTTTCTCCAGCGTTATGCCTTTTGACTAAATCCACAATGCTTTCAGTCAAAAATAATGACCCATTCTTATTTTCTCTATCAAAATAAGGCACCCAACTTGCCTTCGCCGCTGGTAAAATATCATTCGCCAAAATAGTCTCAAAATTTGTCTTCGGTAATCTAACCCAATATTTATTAACCGTATTCTCGATCCAATCTGGATGTAGATTAACATTAACCGATTTTCGTAAAACGTCAAATCCGCCCTTAAATCCTAAATCCATTCCACCACACCCAGAAAACAATGATATGATTTTAAGCTTTTTCTCGTTATTCTTCATTTTCGTTAATCAGTTTTCCAATAATCCTTCTTCGGAAAAACTAAAATACGCGTTATCTCCAATAATCACGTGATCTAAAAAATTAATCTTTATTGTCTTGCTTATTTTTTGAATATCCCGCGTCAAATTTCGATCATCAATGCTCGGCGCACAACTCCCGGATGGATGATTATGAGCACAAATAAACGAGGTAGCGAAACTCTCTAAAGCTTTGTGAAAAATTTCCCTTACTATAGGATTAACCTCATTCACGGTGCCATCACCTAAATCAACGATGTTAATCAAGCGATTTTTAGCGTCAAGATAAAGAACACGGAAAATTTCTTTTTTTAAATCTCGCGTTCTAGGTGATAATAAAGACGCCACATCCTTAGCATTTTCGATTTTTACCTTTTTAGAAGGGGTACGGCCTTCAAGAAACCTTCTCCCGATTTCTATGGCTGCTCGTGTCTGAGCGATTTTAGCCAACCCTAATCCCTTAAAATTCTCCCACTCACGCGTTGACGCTTGACTCAATTCTCGAAATGAGCCAAATTTCTTAATCACTGCCCGAGCTAAGTCCAAAGCGCTATTCCCTTTGACTCCTGTTCTTAAAATAATCGCCAATAGCTCCGCGTCACTTAAAGTTTTTTCGCCATTCTTGAATAACTTTTCTCTAGGACGATCATCCTCAGGCCAGTTTTTAATACTTTTATCGTCTTTTAGGGGACGTGCCATGCTAAACGACTCTCCATTTTTAATCCACGCCTACCAAAAACAAAAACCTCCGCGGTTAGCGAAGGTTTGAATTATTTTAACGTGGCAGTTCCCCCTTCAAACATACCACTGAAATGCACAGTATCAATATATGCCATAATCGTTCTCTTGTCAATCAGTTTTATGATATTTCCAAATATATATTCTACTCTCTTTTCCTCATTTTTCAATCCTAAATCGCCCTCAAACGTAAAAAAGGGACGGCTGAATTTAGCCATCCTTTTTGTCCGAAAAATCTTATTTGTAAACCGCCTAATCTATTTTGAAATGTCGCGATCTTTACGCTTTAGCCTTATTACAATAAAAATCAAGAAAAATACCACCCCTAACGAAGAACCTAAGAGAAATTCTCTACAATCCCCGCCCATTTTGGATATATATGAAGCAACTACATATATGAGTATTGACGCCAAAATTAATACAAAAGCTATGAACGGCACCGAAAGCTTATACTAGGATTCCTTCACCGTCATTCCTCTTCTGCTGTAAAAAATTAGGGGTACACCCCATTTATTCTAAGCATATCAACCTACGCGGTTGACGCGGTTTAAAACACTTCACCCGATAATTAGTCTTTTACAGGCAATACAGGGAATCGGTGTCAGAACTCCCTAACTGCTTTTAAGCCAACGCGTTATGAATAAATCCTGGATACTATCAAACAAACATGGTCAGGCCTCAACTTTAGAAATTGGCCAGTTGCTTATTGTTATCTTTAAGCCATTGCCGTATTCTCCTGACGCTGCGCCATATATGGTTTTGCGGACGGCCGCTTTCTTCGTAATGCTTCTTCTCGTCTCCAAGATAATCGCATATCACAGCAATATCTTTCTCTATTGTATTAAGGTTTGTTTTATTCATATAAAACGCGCGAATCTTTATCCTTTTCGTAATCAAAAACACATCCGTAATGCCACAAGGCGTTGTTGTACGCCACCACATCCATTTCCCCAACCACCAAACCCTTGCCGGGAATTAGAGTATCGCATTCCTTAAATGGCGTTTCGCAATAATGGCAAACCGCAACCGAATCGTATAATTGCTCCGCCTTCTTTTCGCTGACAGATTTAATTCCAACAGGATTTATCATCTGATTAAATTACTCTATATCTTCCCCGGCCAATAAACTCTAAATACCCCTTATCCCTTAGAAACTGTAATTGCTGGCGGATTTTATCTTTGATGTGTTTATTGCCCGGATGCTTAGCCTGTAAAATAGCTTCGAAATTATAAACTTCATCTAAAGTAAATTCTTTTTTGGCCAACCGCTCAATGCAATTCATTACATCAATAATCCAACCTTTTGATTTTACATCTTTTTCTTCTCGTAAAAATAAGGTCTTTTGCCATTCCGCAAGCACTTTATTTTTCAACTTAATTACCTTATTTTTAACAAGAAATATTTTCCCGGCTTGTGGAATACTTTGTAATAAAATATTGCATCCGATCCAACCCGCGCGTTCCGCAGTTGGGGCAAGTGGCTTTCGCTTTTCAATTATACTCGGAACAAAAAAGTGTTTCGGAATTACGGAAAGATTTATTACCTCTAACTTTTGTAAATCGTAGTTAAGTAAAAATAGGTTGGGATTATTTCGGCTGCCAAGCCGCTTTGTCATTGTATCATAAGCCCCATCAACGACTTTTGTCTTAAAATCATGCTTATTACTTTTTAATTCAAACTCTTCCTGGCACTTAGCGCATAAAAAATCAGCTACCGGCCTATTATTTTCAAGTTTTACAAAATTTGGCGCTCCACAGTTTGGGCAATACCCCTGTCGATTAACCCAATCCTCTGTTAAAGATTTGGCTTTTTGTGACGGGCTTTTGTATCGTTCCGCAAGTGTCCTATTAAAACATAATGATAAACTCATCTAACCATTCCTAAACCAATTTCCAAGAAAAATATGGCTTGGCCTCGCCCTTATATCCAATTCTTTTTGCCAATCTTCTTAAAACAGTATAAATATGATTCTTACAGGGCATCTCTTGATAATGCTTCCGCTCATCATGCCAAAGATGTTCCAAGATGATCTTCAGCTCTTCTTTTTCATGGTTAGTCATCATAAATCTTCCCCCTTGACAACTTTAGCTTCTTGATGTATAGTTTAAGTGGATCACGATGAGAGGCTATCCGAAGGGTTTCGTCCCGAGGTAATGCCTCTTTTTTATTTATACTCCAGCTTCTCCCGCAAGTCATTCATAAAAGTCATGTCAGACGCAAATTTTCGCAAAAGCGACGAGAATTTCACGCGATTTGGAATAATAATCCGCCTTAATTTATTCTGTTTCTTCAAATATTCAATCAAGCAATGAAAATCTCCATCCCCCGTTACAATGACTACTTTGTCATAATTCTGGTATTCAATCATCGTATGCAACACTAATTCCGCATCAATATTTCCCTTTGGTTTACCATCAGGCAAGCTTAAGGTCGGCTTAAAAATCAAAATATAACCATATTCTTGAAGCGAAGTATAGAGACTTTCATTTGTAGGCATATAACCGATGAATATAAACGCCTTGCGCACACCATATTTATCTTCTAGGTATCTCCTGAATCTCTTAAAACTCAAATTCCATCCCTGCTCGCGAATAGAAAGGTTTAAATTCTGGCTGTCAATAAAAGCGTAATTATTCATGCTGTCTTCACAAAGAAAAAAACCTCCGCGTTTAGCGAAGGTTTGAATTATTTTAACGTGGCAGTTCCCCCTTCAAACATACCACTGCAATGCACAATATTAATATATGCCATAATTGTTCTCTTGTCAATCTGTTTTATGATATTTCCATATTCAATCGGTGTTAGAACTCCCTAACTACTTTTAAGCCAATGCGTTATGGATAAATTATTGCCTTCTTGGCCGCCCCCCTCTGTTTCTTTTGTTTTAAAGCGAGTAATTCATTTATCTGCGCTTGGAATTTTTCAGAGGCAAAATGGCTTTGGCCGCCCAGGCTTTTTCTGACCAATTCTAATTTGCTATTCTCAAGCGGTTCAGAGACAAATCCCTTGTATCGTTTTATCCGCGCCTCTGTTGTGTTGCCAAAACTTAAATAAGCCGGATTATCGTCTTTATCTACAAGGCTGTCTTTTTCGATTTTAATATTTACGTTATAACTTGAAAAGGGGTATTTTTCCGGCTGATCAACTATGCCTGCCCCTAAAGGGTTTTGCTCAATATAACGCATCAGTGTTAAGAGATATTCGTCGCCAGACGTTTATTGACATCGTCGGCAACGCCGGTATAAGTTCGTGTTTTTGCTTCATTGAATAGAATATAATGCATCTCGTTGCCTCTATGTATGGCGGATCCGCCTCTCCAAAAATTACAAAGTAATTTTTTGAGGGCGAGATCTCGCCAAAATTTGTCAGGGTTTTATTCGAGGCAAATTTTGGCGGAGAGGGAGGGATTCGAACCCTCGAACCTTGTGAGTTACACGCTTTCCAGGCGTGCGCGCTAAACCGGGCTACGCGACCTCTCCTAAAATTTGCTGTGAATTCCAATCTTTCAAATTTTATCCCGAAGCCTGCGCAGGAAATTATTAAGCGAAGCGAAAGAATTTCCAAGCGCTTAGGCGAGGGATATCTCACCGTGAAAAGTTCATATTCTGCAAAATTAATCAGAAGTGTTTAAGCAAGGAGCGAATTCTACTTGCTAAAATTTACCAGCCGTAAATACTAATATTGCAAAAATTATTCTCAATTATAACAAATCGATGGTTAAAATACAATCGCAAAAATCAAAAAGGCACCCTAGATAAAATCCATGATGCCTTTTTTATGGCAAATATTCAACTATCGTTTATTACCTCTCATCGCTCCTCAGCTCTCTCCAATAAAGTATCCTCGCCCCTGAACCAAGCCTCTGCGCTCCTCCTCCTCCGACTGCAGTCGTACTAAAAGTAACCGTGCCTGATTCTATATCAAGGGTGGGCTCTGCCGAGGGAGTGATGGTTACCGATTCAAGCTCTGTATCAGTTACGCTGATAGTGGCTTTTCCGCCAGCCACTGTTGTAGTAACGCTGGATACGGCGGCGCTGTTATTGGCCTTGGATTCGGAAGAAGCCAAAATAAATGTAGTTGAGTCATCATCGGATACCAGATCGCCATTACTATCTACTATTTCAACGGTCGTGTTTATTGTGCCTATTGGGCCAGAGGCATCATTAACTTTTATCTTTGCATAGATTATGCCTATATTATTACTTGTGCCGGTAGCATCGGCATAATCTTTATCCGCAAGCGTTACCTGAAATGTCTTCTCCTGCGTGCCGGATATGCTAAAGCTGTGTGAGCCGCTGTCTGAGGCCCAAACAAACGTATAATCCTCCGGCAGTTCCACGCCTTCTACTGTCGTAAAAGTAATTACCCCGGCATAATTGGCGATTGCCTCATCATTATAATCAAGCGCCGAGACCGTTATGTCAAAAGCTTCGTTAAGATAAAAGTTGCTGCGTGATGCCGGAGGTGAATCAACCGCGATATTAAAACTATTGGGGTAAAAGTTAATCGCCGAAGCAGTAGTTCCGGTAACCGTGGAGTAGCCGGAATCAGCAGCGGTTATTTTTGCCGTCCCCCATTTATTATAGGTCATGCTGGATGTATAGACGCCGGATGAAAAATTTGTGCCGGTTATCGTTGTTGGGCTGATTGTAGGTGTCGTCCCTGTAGGCGTAACATTAGCCGCGGTTAAAGTTACATCGCGCTTATAGTTAGGGCAGGCGTCATTGCTGGAATTACGCGCGGTAACTTTTAGGTTGAAGGCTTTGTTTACAATTTGGTTTAACCCTCCGGTTGATTCTACCAAGAAGTTATCCGGGAGCAGGAGAATCTCATTGGACGTACCGGTCTTACCGTCTGTATCATCGGTTGCGGTAATGGTAATGCTTCCGGCATCGGCATAGGCTACATTGACGGCAGCGACTCCATCAGTAAAGTTTGCGGAAGAAACCGCGGTGGGCGAAATCGCGGAGGTCCCGGAAACCGGAGACACATAATTGGTAGTTAAAGTAGCACTTCCTGAATAAGTAGTTACCGTATCGCCGTTAGCATCGCGAGCCGTGATTGTCAAGGCAAAAGCCGTACCTGCTGTCTGCGGGCTGGCTGCCACAAGAGAAAAATCACTAACCACGGCATTACTATTCGCGGTCTGTGTGCCGTCTGTATACGTCGCGATAATTTCGCCTGTGGCGCCTGTTGCGCTGACTAAAAGAGTACTGGCAGTATCGCCGGTAGTCACCACGGATACTCCGGTAGTATATTGGAATACGCCCGTATTGGCTCCGGTTTCATCTAAAGTCAGCGTAACTTCATCACCTGTTGAAAGGGCGCTCAAGCTAACACTCACGCTTTCCGCAGTATATCCGTTTTTATTCATGTCATAATCAGTAACCTGAAGATAAACCTTATCCGTATTCGGTTCAAAGGCAGCTGTATTTGAGGTAAGTGAAGCGGAATTACTCATAATTATCTCGCCGGTAGTAGGCAGCGCTGTTACCGTAGCGATGGCGGTATCGCTGGTGCCGCCGCAGGCAAAGGAAAAGGTTATGGTAGTGCCGGCATCAAGCACCACATCAAGATTGTTATCCGCGGTAGAGGGTGAACTGCCAGTAGCTAAACGGATATTAAACGGCGTGGCATTGCGGTAGTTATTAATGGCGCCGGCTGTATTATTAAGCGTGCCGATTACGTTAAAACCTCCGCCCCAAGGAACGGTTATTGAATCCGTTACTCCCGCGCTATTGGTAGATTTAATATACTTGGTGGCACTATTAGGAATATTCTGCTCTATATCACAAGCGCATCCTGATCCACTACAATACCCGCAGGAATCAACCACCCGTGTCTGTTGTAATTGCACATAAAACGGCGTTGTGCTGCCGTTGGGGTCGGTATCAAGAGTAAAAGTAGAGACCTCGGCATTAGAAGAGTTTTCGATAATACAATTGGTACTGGCAAAAGAAAGATGCGCCAGCCCTGATAAGAAACAAAACCCTAAAATTAAAATTTTTAATCTTTTAGTCATCGCTCTCCTCCTTTTTGCCCATCTTCCATATAAGTATACTACCAACAAAAAACAATGCAATAAAAAATTAAACTCCTGAGCAGTTATAGGGATTCAATTCTCCTGCGGCATATTCTGCCTGCGCAAACGGCAGGTATTTGGGATAATAAAACTGCTGGCATACTTCATCCGCGAAAAATCTGCCTAGCGTGCTAAGCGCAAGCGTTTTATCATCTTCTTGCAATAATCCGAAATCTTTTAGCTTTTGTATTTTTTTGCTAAAAATTTCATTTGGGGATACGCCGGTTATTTTCTCAAAATCCGGCTTATAAACTTCTCTGTTTTTTAAAGGTAATATAAGCGCCCAACGCAATTGGGTATCTTTATCCCTTATTAAGCCCCTGTTTATAGGAAGTTTGCCCTGATTTATCAAAGAATAATACAATTTAAAATCCTGTGTATTTAAGGCAAACCTGTCCCTTAAGCTGCTGAACGCGGTTAAACCAAAGCCGATCTGGTCGTAAAGCCTACAGCACTGCTCATCCGCGTAACGCGAAAAATCATTTTTGTTTTTGGTAAAAACCCGCCCTAAGTTTTCCTGATAGCCATTTTCATTCAGAATCAATATTGCCAGTTGTTTCATTAGAATTACCTGTTCGATAGGCGTAAAACTATCCGGCCAAACTTTGTATGCTCCGGTCATAGCGCTCATATGGTCGCCATAAGGAATAATTTTGATGCGGTAGAGCTGAATCTCTTCCACTCCCAGCTCGACCGCTTGCTTAATAGTATCAACCCAGCTTTCTACGGACTGGCCGGGAAAACCATAGATAAATTCTAAGTTGAGCTTAAAGCCGGCTTTTTTTGACTCCTTAATTGCCTTAATCGCTTCATCTCTGTTATGAGGGCGGTTCATCTTTTTTAATACCGCATCATCCAAAGATTGTATCCCCAAAGTAATGCGGTCACCGCCATAAGACTTCATTAGTTTCAGCCGCTCTATCCCTTCTCTGCCGGTAATTGTTGAAGGGTCTACATCATAAGAGAATTGCCGGCAATGCCTCAAATCAACCTTGGATGTAAAAAAACGCAAGAATTCATTTAATTGTCTTAAAGTTAAATGGGTAGGCGTCCCGCCTCCGAATAATACCGAACTGGCTTTGATAACCCCTAATCCTAAACGCTTTATGTAAATATCTATCTCTTCCTTTAGGCTGTTCAGGTAATAATCCCTTTCTTGCTCCGATGCCAAAGCGCCTGTCTTAACCGGATAATGGCAAAAACTGCAATACCTCCGGCAAAACGGAATATGCACATAAATACTGAATAGGCCGTTCTTCGGGTTGGCATAGCCTTTAAAAAGCTCATTTTCATTTATGGGCGGATACATTGTAATCCCCGGATAATGCACCGCGGGATAAAACTGCCCGTTGAGAGGAATAAGGCCTTCATTTTTTAATTTTTCAAATTCTCCGAGCATCGCCCTGGAAGAGCTTAACCAGCGCGGCTTTATCATGTTTATCTCGTCAAGTTTAATATCGGCCGGCATAAATTTTTACCTTATCAGAAGCGCAGGCGCGCTTTTTTTACTATTTCCTTTATAAAGCGTTCTCCGGGAGTAAAGCGCCTGACTGAATAAATCGGAAAATTCTTCTTTAATTTTAGCGGCGTTCCGTCATGTACGGTAACGGCATTTGCCCCTGCCATCAGGCCTAAATATTGGGCCCCTTTTTTCACTCTTTCCAAGGAGCTGGTAGAGGGAATTAAAACATGCGGATACATTATCCTCGTCAGCGCCATGAAATTTAAAGCGATATCTATATCGCCTGTGCCTTCATCGCGGTAATTTGAACCCTCCCCAGGAAAAAATACCGAACAGCTCGCCATGCGTAATTTG
This sequence comes from Candidatus Ghiorseimicrobium undicola, assembly GCA_002796125.1. GTDB lineage: Bacteria > Omnitrophota > Gorgyraeia > Ghiorseimicrobiales > Ghiorseimicrobiaceae > Ghiorseimicrobium > Ghiorseimicrobium undicola. The sequence continues at coordinate 9,987 of PCWA01000101.1, read as the reverse complement.
AAACTACGCATAAAAAGCAAGTCTCCGGCAATATCATCCAGAGACTGGCCGGGCAGGCCGACTATATTTCCGCTCCCAGCTTCAAAACCAATGCTTATCAACTGTTCCAGGCAGCGGATACGCTTTTTCAGCGAATCACCGGGCTTTATTTTTCTGTAAAGAGCGGGGTTTGAAGTCTCAAACTTAAGTATATACCTATCGGCGCCGGCATTTCGCAGCTGCTTATATTGGCCAAATGACAAATTTCCCAGGCAAAGCATAAGCCGCAAATCATTAAATTTGGCTTTTATATTACGCACGCACTTGGCGACAAAATCTATATATGCCCGGGAATTATTTTCTCCCGATTGAAACAAAACTACCCTTCTTCCCTTTTTATAATAGACATATTCAATTATCTTTATGATATCCGCTTCTTTAAGAATATAACTCCGGGGAATATTCGCATAAAAATTAATATTGCAGAAATTACATTTTATCCTGCAGATATTGGATATTTCTATAACGCTTCTTATCTCCGCCCGGCGCGAAGGAAAAAACTGCATTCGCCTCTTGCGCGCCAGCGTAAATAACTGTTTTTGCTCATTGCCTTTAAATAAAAGCGCTTTACGGACTACAGACCTTCCAAAATTGCCTCCAGCTAATGATTCCAATACAGATTTATTCATGGCTTTCGGCATAAAAGCTCAACTTTTTTATGTTGCAAACACCAATATGAGTCCGGCTACAGCCACAACCGTTCCACCAACAGCAGGCAGAGTTATCTTTTCCTTTAGCATTATGGCCGCCATGGGGACTATAAAAAGCGGCGTCGTAGAATTGAGTATGGTCGCCACAGAGGCATCAATATATTTAAGAGAGATGATAAAAAGCCAGAATCCCCCGAAAATCGCCACACAGACGGCGGAGAAAATAAGCTTTAATAAAGGAAAGTCATTTTTAAAAGGGAGCAGCCACTTTTTTATCCTGCCGTTGATACTGCCCCATAAAGCCAATCCGATAAATGCCCAAAGGAAACGGAAAAAGGTCGCCTGCAAAGGAGAAACCGAAGCGACTCCCACTTTTGCCAGGATTATTCCGAATGCCGTGCAAAGAATGGACAGCGATATGTATTTGATCCCCGGGATTAATTTTTTCTCTGTTTTTTCTAAGGACTTTTCTAAGGAAAATTGCTCGCCTAAAACAAAACCAACGCCTAAGAGGGTAAAAAATACGCCAAACATTCCCGGCATTGAAAGCCGTTCGCCAAGCAAAATCATCGCCAGGATAACGGTTACCACCGGCCCGGCCGTTGCCCCTACCAACAGTGCTAATCGCGGGCCCAGGCAAATCAAGGCCTTAAAAAATAAAGTATCTCCGAAGGTAATTCCCAATAAACCGCTGATTCCAAGGATGAAAAAAGCGCGCCCGGAAACCTGCTCGATACCTGTAATTAAAAGCATTGCCCCCAGTAAAAAAATTCCGATAAGGCATTTGGCGAAATTCATGCTCAGGGCGGGAATTTTATCTCCGGCCCTTCTAAATAAAATTGAACTAAGCGCCCAGGCGGCCGCAGAGCCCAGCGCCGCGAAACTACCTGCTAATTCATAAAAAAAACCCGGCTGCACTAAAAATCCTTCTTTATCTGCTTTTCTTATATACCAATACGGCCTGAGGGCTTCCGCCGACCTTAACCCTGACTAATATTTCACCGGTACCTGAAAATTTAATAATTTCGCCCTCGCCTGTATTTGCCATCCAGAAGGTTCTTTCTTCGCTATCTACTTCCGACAGGCCGCCGCAGTTTTTGAACCCGCTTACGCGCTTTAAAATTTCGCCTGACGAAGAGATATGAATAAGCTCTCCTTCTCGGGCATCAGTTACCCAGACAGAGCCGTCTTGCTGATCGATAGTTAAATACTCCGGTGAATTAAACTCTTCCCTAACTAAAATAAATTTGCCGTCTGAGGCAAACTTTACTACTTTTGCTGGAATATCATGAAAGCTCGCCCATAAGCTACCGTCTTTTTTATTTATCGCCAGATTAAGCGGCATGCCGAACCTTCTTTGAGTAAACCCCAGCAATTTGCCATCGTTAGAAAAACGGATAAACTTATTTATTTTCTGATCGCCTATCCATATACTGCCGTCAAAAGGGCTTCTTACCACTTCATAAATATTTCCTAAACCCTGAATCCGCAATAACTGCTCTCCTTGCCGCATCGAGTACTTTATTAGTTCACCCTGTGTCCATGAGGCTATCCATACGGCATTATCGTCAATATCTAAAGTACTGTGCCGCGGAGTGCAGAATGACTTTTTTATCTCCAGCATATTTTCCCGGCCATCTGCCGAATATTTAACTAAACTGCTGTCTACTTTATAAATCGCCCAGATAGTGCCGTCCCGCGGGTCAATCTCAACATCAGTGGCTGGAATCAAGCCTTTTATGCGAAACAACGTTTCCTTGGCATCTATCGACAACTTTATAATCGCGTTATCAAGGGAGCGGTCAATTATTAAAATACCTTCGCCGGCGGCAGCGCTTTCAGCATGAAGCGGCGTAATTTTAAGCAATAAAGCAAAAAGGCAAACCAGACTAATGCAAATATATCTATAATTTTTCCCGGCAATAACCATATCGCCCCCTTTATTCAAAAGTTATATCCAACGGCTCTATCCCCAAATAATAATCCTGGGAATTAACGGTTACGGTGACGCCTTCTATCTCCATGTCAACGACAGAAATGGCAGCCTCTCCATTTTTTATTTGAATCTTTTTTGGGCCGTCTACAAAAGCGCTTCTATTAGGCATGCTTTCTGAAAGATAAACATTAACTAGCGTAGAATTATCTTCCTTCACCACTCTGCCTTTTTCATCTATTATGCTTATATGTAAGATAGCCATGTTATCTTTAAGCTCAGCTAATTCTGTCTTTATCTTCGCCGGCATAAGAGTTATAATTCTGCTTTCCGCTGTCAATTCAGGAAACATCACATCCTGCGCCTTAAGCCGAAAAGGCCCGCGATTTATGCCGCTGACGGAAAATAAATGCCATCCTGAATCATTTCTGCCAAAATAATAATTATCAGGCATATCCATGTTTTCAATGGGGTCAAACCTGACGGCGCCTCTATAGCCGGTAACTTCTTTACCGCTATAGCCTAACGCGATAACTCTGCCATTGAATACTTCATCAAAATAGAAGCTCTTTCTGTTTGCCGGAGGAAAATCAACTTCTAATTTTAATTTGTCGGGCCTAAAAAATATACTGCCGCTCTTACCGCAAACATCAGGATAATCCGCATCACAGACAATAAATTCATATTCTCCGCAGCTATCGATTTTAATATCCGCCGCAGCTATACCGCGCTTAAAACGTATATCTTTCTTAATAATTTTTCCGCTTTCAGCCAATTTCAAATAAGTTGTTCCGCTATAGCCGGGCGTAAGTTCATTATTAAAATTTAAAGCCCTAATTAAAACATTAAATCTCTTTTCCGCTATTTGCGGCGCCGCTATGTTTAATTCAAATTTAGCGGGAAGGAAATTTATTTCACTGCTTAAGCCCCTTGCCTTGCCGTCTCTGCCTGCGGCGGCTATCTTGATTATCCCCGCATCGCTATAATTGGCAAAAATACTGTTTTTACCATTAACAAAAGTAGATATTTCTTCAGGGAATATTTTCGCTTGGGAATTTTTCGCTAAAACTTGCTCTGCCTCCAGCCTTACTTTACCCGTATAAGCAACCAAGGTACTGCCACCCGCATCCTCAGCTATGACATCCGCAGAAAATGGCCTACCGGCCGTCTGTATTGTGCCGGCTATTATATTAAACCTATCCACGGCATTAGCCGAACGCACGCTGGCAATTACATTCTCGCTATTATCCTGAGCATAAATAACCATTACTGTATCTTCTACAGGCGAAACCTCTAAAACGATATTATTTATCATGGCATGGCCAGAAGCAAGCCTCATCCCTTGCGGGCTTTGAAAGACCCCGGTATTATTACCGCTTTCTACCAATACAACGTCCTCAATGTCGGCAGTAGTATTGGCTTTAAGCCTTAACCTAAGCGTATCCGGCCTATCGTTATCCTTATTTTCGCCTTCTGAACTAAGCTGTAAAAAAATAAGATCTTTGCCCGGCCGAAAACTGTCTTTAGCGCTAAAACGGGGCGAATCACTGACTACAACAGCGAAATGATTAACGCCTGAACCGGCACTATGTGCAAAAAAAATAGGGAATACGAAAATTCCCAAACTAAATATAGCTAACAAAGATAGCATGGTAAATAATCTTTTCATTTGTATCCTCTTCCGTTATAGCCCACCCACTCTTCAACAATCTTACCGTTAATTTTTTTCTTAATCATCAATCCAATTTTTTCCGGCTCTGCGACAATCATGGGGATAACTATCCTGCCGCCTTCGGAAAGCTGGCGCAGCAAAGCAGGCGGTATATCATCCCTAAGGAAGGCGCCGACTAATATAATATCGTAAGGTGCAAACTCTTCCCATCCCATAAAGCCGTCTCCGCAGATAAGTTTTATGTTTTTATAGCCAAGTTCATTAAATATGCCTTGCGCTTTTTTAGCCAACGCCTCATCTATTTCAATGGTATAGACCTCTTTTACCATCCCGGCTATAACCGCTGTCTGGTATCCGGACCCGGTACCGATTTCCAAAATTTTCTCACTACCCCGTAATTTCAAAAGTTCAAGTGTCTGCGCTACGACCGGCACCAGCGTAATACGCTGCCCTTTACCGCTGCCAATAGGCAGCCTTTCATCATCATAAGCCCTGTCACGAAATTCATCCGGCACAAATTTAGCCCGGTCTACTTTACCAACCGCTTCTAAAACACGCTCATCGGTTATAGCGTAGTCAGAAACCAGAAGATTGATTATTTCTTCTTTTCCCGGGATAACCTCTGCCCGGGCATCGGTTACAAAAAAAATCAGGGAAAAAACGATAGAAAAATTAAGCAATAATAAATGAATTTTCATTAAATAATTAGGGGTTATTTTACTTCAATAACCTGAACCGGCACAAGAAAGCCGATTATCTTTTTTAGCTCTTTGCCGCTAGCGGAAAGCTTAATTATCTCGCCCCTGCCGCTATCGCCTACCCAAAATGAGCCGTCCAAAGGATCAATAGGTGAAATAGCGATTGGCGCTTTTAAAAGATTCTCCAGCTTTAATAACTCGGTTTTACCGTCGGAAGCAATATTATACAATACACCGGCCTTGCTATCGGCCACCCAGCAAGAACCATCTACGGGATTTACGGAAAGCTCAAGGCCCCTCACATCCGAATTGTCCACAAGCTTTTTCGCGCCGCCAGAAGAAATTTTTACTAATCCCCCCTCGGTTTTTACTGCCCAGCATGAGCCGTCAAAAGAACTCACGGTAAAATGCCTTAAAGCCCCTAAGCCCCCAACCTGGCCTAAAATCTTACCGGTGGAAGAAAATTTAATAATCCTTCCGCCATCCGAATCCAAAAGCCAAACAGAGCCGTCATAAGCGCTGACCTGTATATCATGCGGCTTAGTAAAACCGGTTATACGCAGCAATTCCTCACTGCCATCGGCAGATACCTTCACCATCTCTGAATGGCCCTCATCGGCAACCCAAAGGACTCCGTCTTCCTGGGATACAGACGAATGCATCGGAAAATCAAACTCCTGAAACTTAGCCAATTCTGTCCTGCCGTCCGAAGATACTTTTACGGCCTGATTATTAGCGGTATCAGTAACCCAGACAGAACCATCACGAGCATAAACTTCCAAATCTTTGGAACGGTTAAATCCGCCTTTACGGGAAAGCTCGATATTACTGGCAGTATCAAACTTTATAAGTTCGGCATCATCACCGCTTTTAAAATCTAAAACCCACACAATACCTCCTGCCGGGTTTTCGTATGCCGCTAAAACGGTTACGCAGCATACTACGGATAAACAAATTAACATTGCGGAAAAGATCGTTTTACATTTTATTCCCTGCATAAATACCTCCCCTTTTATTAAAAACTTACCGGGTTCTATTTATCGGCAAACGACACTTCTATCGCAGCATCTGGGTAGTGACGGCCGTCTACTTCTATATACGGATAAACGAAATAATTAAGCGGCAGAGCTTCTTTGTCCTGCGCATAAGGCAAGACAATATCCCTGCCGGTACTAAAATGCACCCTATTCTCATCGATGCGGCCGAAAAAATAATCTTTCTTTTCCGGATGCTTATCGGCCTCGGATATATCCACCGGAAGCCATCCGCTGCCATCAACATAAAACTTCGCCCAGCAGTGATAGCCTCCGATCATGCCTTCCTTTTTGTCTTGGGGCAGAGGAAAACCGACCTCAAATTTTGCCGGAATCTTTATGGAGCGAATTAACGAAATAAACGTAGAATGATACTCACTGCACTGGCCCTTTTTAAAAAGCAGGGCCAGTTTACTATTGCCTATTTTACATACCCGCGGGTCATCTTTGGTATAAACAAACTCCTTAAGGATAAAAGAATATATCGCTTTAGCTTTTTCCACAGCTGTTTTCAAACCCTTAGTGATATCACCTGCCAGTTTACGGGTTTGTTTATCTACGAATACAAGCCGATTGGCTTTCAGGAAACCAGAGAGATTAGTTTTATCCCATGACGGATTGCTGTAATAATCGTATTGTTTACGTAATATTGTAAATTCCAGCGCAAGCTCCAATTCCGGATAGGTATCCGATGGAAATTCTATGTATAGTATCTTATTGCCGTATTTTTCATCTTTGATAATTTTTCCTTCAACCGAAGATAAATATTTAAAACCCTTAACTTCCTGCCAGGCATCAGAGACAGGGTAAGGCACCCAGACGCGGATATCTTTTGCCTCCCGGCTAAGGTTATGCAAGCTTATTTTTTCTTTTATGGCAAACGTCCGTTCCTGGGCATATCCTAAGCTGGAATTCAAAACAAATAAAGATAAAATAATAATGACTGATAAACCCAGGCTCCTCTTGCTCATAATCCCTCCTTAATTTAAGGCAACACGCGGCCACCCTCTAAGTCTATTGCATCTAAATAAAAAATGCAAGCCTTTTAATTACCGCATATATCCTAAGTTACGCAACGCCTCTTCTTCCTCTTCATTAAATAACACGGGCTTATCTATGTGGCCTTCACCCAACAAGAAATCTCTTAATTTCCGGCAGGAAGCAATATAATCCCGCAGCCTACGCTTAAGCATTTGAAATTCCGGGGCTTTCTGCCCGGCAAGATTATCTTTCTGTTCAGGGTCTTTTTCCAAATCATAAAATTCCAGAGAAACCTCATCGCCATTATTATCATAAGTCCCTATCAATGACCATCGTTCTGTCCTTGCCCCTTTTTTGAGCCATCCCTCATGCGCTAATATATGCGCCTGACTGAATGATTCTAAACCCGCTGCCTTCAACTTTCCATCTGGAGACAGCAGGCTGGCGCCCTGCATAACACTATCCGAAGCTATATTCAATATCCCAAAGACGGTGGGCATAATATCAACAAGCCTTACCAGCCCGGAAAATACTTCACCGGCAGGCAATACAGGCGGCAGGCGCATTATCACCGGCACATGTATTAACTCATCGTAAAGATTATTGCTATGTGAAAAACTGCCGTGGTCCAAAAAACCTTCCCCATGGTCTGCGGTTATGATAACCAATGTATTTTCCGTCAACTTCAATTCATTAAGCTTATCCAGAAATTCCCCGATATATCCATCCACGTACCTTATCCGCCCGTCATACTGAGAAACAATAAAATCACGCATATCCTTTTCCCATTCCCGCGGCGGTTTTAAAATAGCTATTTTGTCTTCGGCAAATTCTTCCATCTCCGGATATGCGTCATGTAAGAACATGGCATCAAAAGGCTCGGGAGGTAAATACGGATAGTGCGCTCCAAGATAATGAAGATAGACAAAAAACGGCTTTGCGCTATTTTCTTTCAGCCAGGCAGCGACTTGCTGATTTATCCGGGGAGCTATTTGATTTACACCTTTTTCATAAGAAATAACATTGTTAAATTTAAACCTCTCCGGTAAAACGGAAAAACCCGATGGCAGGAAAGAGGCCGTATTATAGCCGTTTTTTTCCAGTATCTCCGGCAAAGTAATAAGCTTCTCCGGCAGTTCTATGCCGCCTATCGGTATCCTGAGAACATCCGGAAACAATGAAGTAAATAAGCTGGGTATGGAAATCCGGGTGCAAGCGCCCTGAGAAAAGGCCTTGGTAAATAATATACCCTGGCTGGCAAAGCGATCGATATTCGGGCTGGTATCGCGCGCGTATCCGTAACAGCCAAGATGATCTGCGCGCAGGGCATCTATAACGATTAGGACGACATTAAGATTATCCCGTTCTTTGGCAGGCAAGACGGAAGAAAAAACAAGGCATAAAAAAACCGCCAAAAAAATTATGATTATGATGCGGCCGTTTTGAGATGTTTTTTTCAAAATAAAGCCTTGTTTAATTAATTTATATATCCTAAGCTGCGTAATGCCGCTTTTGTTTCTTCATCTAAAATTTCGGCATTCTTTTCCGGGCTGCCCTCTAAGATGACGGATCTTAATTTTATACAGGAAGCATCATATTCCTTTAACTTTTCCTGTAATTTTTCGCCGGCATCTCTTGCCGCTTTGCGATAAAAGGCGCTTTCGGGTATAGCTTTTATAAGATTAACCGTTTGCGCGGGGTCATCTCCCAGATTATAAAGCTCTAAAGGCTGTGGATGATTTTGGGCATTATAACCGGCTATAAACAGCCACCCATCTGCCCTGATTGCCTTGCTATGCCCGGCTTGAGATTCGCTGACAGATTCCCTCTCTGAAGAAACACTGTTAAGAATCAACGGTAAAACACTGGCTCCCTGTATAATATTATTATTCAGATTAAGGCCTAAAACATCAAAAACCGTAGGCATCATATCTATATGCCTGACTAAGCTATTAATCGTTTCACCCTGCGGCAGCACGCCGGGCAGGCGCATTAGCAGCGGTATATTAATCAACTCGTCATATAAGGCATTATCGTGAAAAAATTTGCCATGCTCGCCAAAGGCGTGGCCGTGGTCGGCGGTTAATATAACCATCGTTTTTTGACTAAGGTTTAATTTTTCCAGCCCTTCCATGATGCGCCCAACCTGATAATCCGCGTATCTTATTTCCCCGTCGTATTGCGCGAGGATAAAATCAAGCATGGCATTATCAAAAAAAATGTCGTAATTATCACTGTAGCCCCTTGCCCTGGTAAAGCCTTTCAAAAACTCTCTGTTTTCGGCGGTAATTTCTTTCTTCCAAAACATCGCATCATAAGGCGCGGGAGGCAGGTACGGGTCATGAGCCCCCAGAAAATGGACATAAAGAAAAAAAGGCCTTTCCTGATGCTTGGCCATCCATGCCAAAGACTCTTTGGTTATTTCTGAATCTACTTCAGTCAAGTCAAGCATATGAAGAGAGCCGCCTGCGGCTGATACCTGCTCACCTTTAGGGAAAATAACGGCTGTCTGGAAACGCCTATCTATGCCGGAAACTCCTTCCAGTACAGGCGAAGCAAACATAGCTGTTTCATACCCATGTTTTGCGAGGATTTCCGGCAGGCTGATAGACTTTCCGTTTAAAGGCATCGCCCATTCCATGCCGTTATAAAAGACAGCGGGATATAACGAACTAAGAAGCGAAGGAATAGCTATACGCGTACTCGGCCCATGGCTAAAAGCCTGCTTAAATAATACCGCCTGTTTGGCAAACCTATCGATATTCGGGCTGGTATCACGCTCGTATCCGTAACAGCCAAGATGATCTGCGCGCAGGGCATCAATTACTATCAATACAACGTTTATATTTTTCTCTTCATCCGCCGATAAACCCGCAGAAAAAACAAAATAAAGCATTCCGGCGAACAAGAAAGTAAATACTACTCTCAAAATAACTCATCTCCTTGCATATCCCGCGGCTTATCCACGCCGAATAAGCCT
>PCWA01000046.1:283-1482 GCA_002796125.1 Candidatus Ghiorseimicrobium undicola | reverse complement strand
ATCCCCGCGTCACTCAGCACATCCACATCCAGCCAATTAATACCCGCGTCCGACAGATCATTCACACTCACCCAGTTCACCCCAACCCCGCTCATCACAGACACGTCATCCCAGTTAACCCCCGCGTCACTCATCACATCCAGGTCACTCCAGTTAATACCCGCGTCAGATAAAACATCCACGTCACTCCAGTTGATACCCGCGTCACTCAGGTCACTCACACTCACCCAATTGATCCCCGCATCCGACAACACATCCACATCAAGCCAATTGATACCCGCGTCACTCAGGTCATTCACACTCACCCAATTAATCCCCGCGTCTGAGAGCACATCCACATCGCCCCAGTTAATCCCCGCGTCCGAGAGCACATCGATATCCAGCCAGTTAATTCCCGTATCACTCAGCACATCGATGTCCAGCCAGTTGATCCCCACATTACTCATATCACTCACACTCACCCAATTGATACCCGCGTCACTCAACACATCCACATCAAGCCAATTGATACCAGCATCACTTAAATCATTCACACTCACCCAATTGATACCCGCGTCACTCAACACATCCACATCATTCCAGTTGATCCCCGTCACACTCATCACTCCCACATCACTCCAGTTAACACCCGTGTCACTCATCACATCCACATCAAGCCAGTTAATTCCCGCGTCCGAAAGCACATCCAGATCACTCCAGTTAACACCCACATCACTCAACACCGCCACATCCAGCCAGTTGATTCCCGCGTCACTCATGTCATTGATGCTTACCCAGTTCACACCGATCCCGCTCATCACACCCACATCACTCCAATTGATCCCCGTGTCACTCAGCACATCCAGATCACTCCAATTGATTCCCGCATCCGACAATACGTCCACATCCAGCCAATTGATCCCCGCGTCCGACAGGTCATTCACACTCAACCAGTTCACTCCAATATTGCTCATCACTCCCACATCTTCCCAATTGATTCCCGTGTCACTCATCACATCCATATCACTCCAGTTGACCCCCGCGTCACTCAGCACATCCACATCAAGCCAATTAATACCCGCGTCACTTAACACATCCAGGTCACTCCAATTGATCCCCGCGTCACTTAACACATCCACATCCAGCCAGTTGATTCCCGCGTCACTCAGGTCATTGATACTCGTCCAGTTCACCCCGATCCCGCTCATCACACCCACATC
>PCWA01000046.1:0-182 GCA_002796125.1 Candidatus Ghiorseimicrobium undicola | reverse complement strand
TCGCCCCAATTGATTCCCGCGTCACTTAACACATCCAGATCACTCCAGTTGATTCCCGTATCACTTAACACATCCACATCCAGCCAATTGATTCCCGCATCACTTAAATCATTCACATTCACCCAGTTGATCCCCGCATCCGACAATACGTCCACATCAAGCCAGTTGATCCCCGCGTCCGA
>PCWA01000106.1 GCA_002796125.1 Candidatus Ghiorseimicrobium undicola | reverse complement strand
ATGAACGTACTTTGGTTACTACCTTGACTAAACGCATGGCGGAGGATTTATGCGCCTATCTTAAAGATGAAGGCGTGCAAGTGAAATACCTGCATTCGGAAATAAAGACTATTGAACGGGCCAAAATTTTAAAAGAATTACGTCAGAAGAACTTTGATTGTTTAGTGGGAATAAATTTATTACGGGAGGGGTTGGATTTACCTGAGGTTTCCTTGGTGGCTATACTGGATGCGGACAAGGAAGGATTTTTGCGTTCAGAAACCTCGCTTATTCAGACCTCCGGCCGCGCCGCCCGGCATATTAACGGCCACGTCCTAATGTATGCCGATAAGATTACCGGCTCAATGCAAAGAGCGATAGCAGAGAGCAGCCGCCGCCGGAGGCTTCAGCTTGATTTTAATAAAAAACATAATATTACTCCGCGCGGAATAACTAAAGCGATCCGGGAAAGCATTGAACAACTTGATGATGCGGAGGAATTAGCCAGGGAGGTTACCGGATTAAATGGCGGAGCGTACGAAAAAGAATTGGTTATAGCCGAGCTGGAAAGAGAGATGGAGCTTTGCGCGCGCAACCTGCAGTTTGAGCGCGCTATCGAATTAAGAGATCAGATAGATAATCTGAGAGGGAAGAAAAATAAAACTCGGCCTGAGCGGCCTACGGAGAGCGAGACTTGAGCTAGATGATACGGTTTTATGAAATTAAAGGAGGCGGGATATGCAGAATTTTACTAGGCTGCAGAATTTGGTATTGCGAATAATCCTTTTTTTGGTTTGGTTTGATTTGATGTGTTTTGCGCTGATATTAGCGGGAAATATTTTTAAGTGGTCGTTTTTTAATGAATCCATCGGGAGCGCTTTTTTTACCGTCTTTGGGCTTAGCCTGGGGGCGCTTGCCGCTCTTGCCGTGCTGCATGTAGTTTTAACATTGAATATTATATCCGGCGCTATCAAGCATATTGCCGGACAGACGGAGGCGGCCGACAGCGGATCGGATAAAAGACAAAAGAAAGGTTTTCAGAGGCTTGTTATAGCCTCGGTTTTAGGGATTTTATTGATTGTATGTTATCAGGGGATAGTTGAGCGCAATGCCGCCAGGCATAAAGTGGGAAAAATAGAAAAACAGCTTAAAGAATCAGCGGAGTCAAGGTTAACAGAACGGATTATTGAATTAATAGAACAGGATGCGGCGGTCAACAAGCTGTATTTTGTCAGGGATGAATTGTTGTTTTCACTAGAAGAAGAAAGAAGAAGCGTAACTTTATTGATACCGAAACCAGGCCATGAAGGCTTAATATTCTATGAGATTACTCCATGGGATTACGACTATAAAAACGAGGAGGCAGTCTCAAAGTCTTTGGGCAGGCTTTTTATCCCAGATGATAATGAACGCAAGCAATTTGAACAATTAAAGAAAGAAAACAGCCCCTTTACTCTTGTTAACAGATTTAACATCCGTTCATTTTACCCTATATTGAGAAACGGAAAATTAGAATTGATTTTACTTCTGGATACAAGCCGCACGATAAGCAGTGATTATTTGATGTCACGCAGTAAATTTTAGGCGGCGCAGATAGAAGAAACTCTGAGAATTTCTTAGGCTTTAACTTTACATTTTAGTCATTGACTAAAATGTAAAGTTATGGGGAAAGAAGAATATTCATGTCAGGCAGCTTCCTTAATTTATTTTTAGCTCAAGCAAAAGATTGGTGCCGGGGGAAGAACCCGTATGTCCGCCTGCCGTTTTTGCTTGGGTTTGCCTATATTTTATTCAGGCACTGGCTTGACCCGATGCATTCGGATATTTTAGGCTGGCTTAATTGGGGTATTCATGAGCTGGGACATATTATTTTTTCACCGTTTGGCCAATTCATGGGGATTACCGGAGGAGAAATTACTCAATTTTCAGCGCCCATTCTCGGGATGGTAAATTTTTGGCGCCAACGCGACTTTTTTTCAATCGCGCTTTGTTTCGGATGGTTGTCGTGCAGCCTTTTTAAAACCGCGGCCTATGTTGCCGACGCCCGCAGTATAAGCCTGCCCATGGCAGTGCCTTTTTATTCCGGCGGAGACATAATACATGATTGGAATTATATATTGACGCGGATGGGGCTGTTGGATTATGATATCGCTTTGGCGGTTTTTATTAAGATTATAGCGAGTTTCGCGATGTTTGCCTGTTTTATTTTCGGCGGTTGGCTGCTTTGGCGAATGGGCGCAAGAAAAACTTAGATTATGAAGCGTTTAGCGATAGATATAGGCAATACCAATATTTCCTTCGGGATATTTTCCGGAGAGAAGGGGGGCCGCCCACAGCGGACTTTTAACATTGCCACCAAAAAATATACATCTAGTAAATTAAAAACCGCGCTGGCAAAAAACATGATAAAGAATATTATAATCTGCAGCGTAGTGCCTGAAGCCACGCGGCGTCTGAAAAAAGATTTAAAAAATATTTTTAAAATTAATCCCAGCGTTGTTGGTAGAAACATAAAAGTACCTATAGATAATCTTTACCGCAAGCCCGCCCAAGTCGGGCAGGATAGGCTGGTTAACGCTTATGCCGGAGTAATTTTTTACGGCGCTCCCCTGATCGTTGTAGACTTCGGAACGGCGATTACTTTTGATGTTATATCCAGAAATAAGGAATATTTAGGCGGCAATATTTTTCCGGGTTTAAATATTTCCCTCGACGCGCTTTATGAGCGCACAGCGCTTCTTCCGAAAATAAAATTAGAAAAACCCAAAGAGCTTATTGGCGGCGATACAAAGCAAAGTATTTTAAGCGGCATAATATACGGGGTCGCGGCCTTGACGGACAATATGTGCGAAAGAGTAAAAAAAATAATAGGAAAACAGGCTAAAGTCTTGGCTACCGGAGGCAGCGCGGATTTAATAAGAAAATATTGCAGGCAGATAGACATGATTGACCAATCTCTTACCCTGAAGGGGTTAAATGCCTTGCTGGGCAATCCTTCCTAATTTTTTTCCTCTCGGCTTATGCTTAAGCTGACAGATTTAATCAGCTTAGAAAAATTTTAAAAATTCTCAAAAAAAATACTTGACATGGTTTTGTGTTTATGTTATTTTAGCACTCTTGTAGGTAGAGTGCTAAACGGTAAAAACTGAAATTTAAATAGTCCATGCTATGCGTTGAGGGGTTAGGTTTTTTCCGGCGCGGCGTATGGAAAAATTTAAGGAGGTGTAAGGAATGAGTATCCAACCATTGGGTGACAGAGTTGTAATCAAGCCTTTAGAAGCGGAAGAAAAAACAAAAGGCGGCATAGTGCTTCCTGATACTGCCAAGGAGAAGCCGCAGGAAGGTAAAGTTGTGGCGACAGGCAAAGGTAAAGTATTGGATAACGGCACTGTCCAGGCGCCGGAAGTAAAAAAAGGCGATAAAGTGCTTTACGGTAAGTATTCCGGTACCGAAATAACAACCAAAGAAGGCGAAGAGCTTTTGATTATGAGAGAAGAAGATATTTTAGCGATAATAAAATAGTGTTTAGCGTAGAGCGGATACTAATGAATTTAAAAGACCATGTGTTATCGTATCCTATTCGCTAAATAAAAGAGGAGGTTAGTGAAATGGCAAAGCAGTTATTATTCGGCGAGGAGGCTAGACGCCAGATTCTCAAAGGTGTCGAGCAGCTGGCTCGCGCGGTCAAGGTAACATTAGGCCCTAAAGGCCGTAATGTTGTCCTTGATAAGAAATTCGGATCACCGACTATTACAAAAGACGGCGTAACAGTGGCAAAAGAGATTGAACTTGAGGAGCCTTTTGAAAACATGGGCGCGCAGATGGTCAAAGAGGTGGCTGAAAAAACCTCAGATACCGCAGGAGACGGAACAACTACGGCTACTGTCTTAGCAGAGGCCATCTATAGGCAAGGGTTAAAGAACGTTACTTCCGGCGCTAATCCAATGTCTCTTAAAAGAGGGATTGAAAAAGCAGTGGAGGTAGTGGTCAAAGAGCTGGAAGGTTTGTCAAAACCCATAAAGGACAAAAAAGAAATCGCCCAGGTTGCCTACATTGCCGCTAACTGTGATAAGGTTATAGGCGATCAGATTGCCGAGGCAATGGATAAAGTCGGTAAAGACGGCGTAATCACAGTGGAAGAGGCGAAGTCCACAATAACTTCTTTAAACGTTGTTGAGGGCATGCAGTTTGACCAGGGGTATCTTTCGCCCTATTTTGTCACAGACGCAGAGAGGATGACTTGTAATTTAGAGTCTCCTTATATACTTATTTTTGAAAAAAAGATATCAAGCCTTAAGGATATCGTTCCTTTACTTGAGAAAATAGCCAGGACCGGCAGGCCGTTTCTGATTATTGCCGAAGAGGTAGATGGAGAGGCTTTGGCAACTTTGGTCGTGAATAAAATACGCGGCACATTGTCATGCTGCGCGGTTAAAGCCCCGGGCTATGGTGATAGGCGCAAGGCCATGCTGGATGATATTGCTGTTTTGACCGGCGGTAAAGCTATTACCGAAGATTTGGGTATAAAGCTTGAAAACGTCGATTTGAACGATCTCGGCCAGGCAAAAAGAATAAACATAGATAAAGAGAATACCACGATAATCGAGGGTGCAGGTAAGACTACCGCTATAAACGGAAGAGTAGCCCAGATCAGAAAACAAATAGATGATTCTGATTCCGATTATGATAAGGAAAAACTTCAGGAGCGCCTGGCAAAACTTTCCGGAGGGGTCGCGGTCATTAATGTCGGCGCGGCTACCGAAACGGAAATGAAAGAAAAGAAGGCGCGCGTGGAAGATGCTTTGCACGCGACCAGGGCTGCGGTTGAAGAAGGTATAATCCCCGGAGGCGGCGTAGGGCTAATCAGGGCATTGCCTGCTTTAGATAAGCTGAAGCTTAAAGGCGACGAGGCCATCGGGATAGATATTATCCGCAGGGCGATCGAGGAGCCGCTAAGGCAACTAGTGGAGAACGCCGGCCTTGAAGGTTCGGTTGTGGTTCAGAAAGTAAAATCCGAAAAAACCAGCGTTGGTTATGATGTAAACCAGGATGAGCTTGTTGATATGATAGAGGCGGGCGTAATAGACCCAAAGAAAGTAACTCGTACGGCTCTTCAGAACGCAGCAAGCATAGCCGCGCTTTTATTAACTACCGAAAGTGTAATTACGGATATTCCTGAAAAGGATAAGCCTGCAATGCCTGCAATGCCGGGCGGCGGTATGGGCGGCATGGGCGGCGGAATGTATTAATATAGAACCAAAGACTGGAAAAGGGCGAAGATACGTAGTTGTCTTCGCCCTTTTTTTAAACTAGGTAATGTCAAATAAATTGTGTAAATTCTTTTAAAGGTTTCTCTTGCCATTTGGAGTTTAGGCGGTTAAATAT
>PCWA01000094.1 GCA_002796125.1 Candidatus Ghiorseimicrobium undicola | reverse complement strand
CCGGGGTTTTCGCGCTTGATGAGGCAAGTTCCGATACATCAGATCCGTTTATGTATTATTTTCAGCCCGGGCTAAACTGGGCATTAACGGATGATGCCAATCTTAATCTGGCGCTTACCTATTACGGTTTTGACAATGTCAAAGGGGCCGCCTTGGATAATTCCTCCGGAACCAATACGCTTGACGGGCAAGGCAATCTTCTCTACGATTACAGCTCTCTCAGCCCGAGCGCGCAGTTAAGCCTGAAAAATCCCTTTAACGGGCTGTTTAATTACGCCTCTCTTTTCGGCGAGTACATAAATAATCCTGACCCGGGCTCTGACAATGACGGCTTCTTGCTGGGGTTGGCTTTTGGCGATGAGAAGGTTAAGGCTAAAGGGCAGTGGCAGGCAAAGTATATGTACGCGAGGCTGGAAAAAGACGCCTGGCTGGATACATTTGCCGATTCTGACCGCTATAGCGGAAATACCGCCAGCCAGAGCCACGAAGCGATTTTTGCTTACGGGGTAGGTAAAAATAGCAGCCTGGGGCTTGATTATTATTACAGTAAGTCTTTAAGCAAGGACTCAAGCGGTTCGGATGTCCCGGAGCATATCCTGCAGTTTGATTGGAATTTAAGCTGGTGATATTTAATTTGAACAAACATAGGAGGAGATCGCATGTTTAATAGAATAGTTATTGCCGCGTTATTAAGTTTTTGCTTCGGCGCTGCTTATGCCGCCGAGTCTATACAAATAAAAGGATCGGATACAATAGTTAACCTTTCGCAAAGCTGGGCGGAAAGATTTATGGAAGATAACCCCGATGATTTTATAGCGGTTACCGGAGGCGGCTCGGGTACCGGTATCGCGAGCCTGATAAGCGGAACCTGTGACATTGCTAACGCCTCAAGAACAATTAAAGAAAAAGAAATCGCCTTGGCCAAAGAGCGCGGAATAAATCCTTACGAGATAAAAGTCGGCTTAGACGGATTGGCTGTCGTGGTGAACCCGAAAAATCCTGTAGATAGGTTGACTGAGTCGCAGCTTTCAGATATTTTTACCGGCAAGATCAGTAATTGGAAAGATGCCGGAGGCGAGGATAAAAAAATAGTCATACTTTCCCGCGAGGTTAATTCAGGGACCCATGTTTATTTTAAAGAACATATATTGAGAAGAAATGACCCTAAATCGCGGGAAGAATTCGCTCCATCGGCGCTGCTTATGCCGTCTTCGCAGGCAATCGCGGATGAGGTTTCAGGAAATCCCGCGGCAATCGGTTATTACGGAATGGGTTATATTTCGGACAGTCAAAAAGCGTTGAAGATAGCCAAAGATGAAAATTCCGAATACGCCTCTCCGACTATTGAAAATGTAATGAGCGGTAAATATCCGATCTCGCGCCCTTTATATATCTATACCAATGGCGAGCCTAAGGGCCTGGTGAAAAAATTTGTGGATTTTATACTTTCCGAAGATGGCCAGCGGATAGTGCTGGAGACGGATTTTGTGCCGATTAATTAAAATTGCGCGGGGGAATAGGCGAAGAGATGCGGAAATTTAAAGAATTTATTATTGAAAAATTGATTTTGTTTTCAGGGCTGGCTTCTATTTTCTTTGTTGTTTTGATTTTTCTCTTCCTGCTGAAAGAAGGGCTTGCCGTATTTAAGACTGTGGGGTTTTTTGATTTTTTGCTTGGCAAGAAATGGTATCCCATATCTGAGCCGGCGCGATTAGGGATATTGCCGTTGATATTAGGTTCGCTTTTGGTTACTTTGGGAGCAGCGCTAATTTCCATACCTATAGGCGTTGGGTGTGCTGTTTATATTGCTGAAGTAGCCCCATTAAAGATAAAAGAAATACTCAAAGCGGGCATTGAATTGTTGGCGGCGATTCCCAGTGTCGTTTTAGGTTTTATCGGGATGGTGACGCTTGTGCCGTGGGTAAAACACATGTTTAAAATACCTACCGGCTTGACCGCTTTATCCGGCTCTATAATGCTCGCGTTTATGGCCATGCCAACCATTGTTTCTATCGCTGAAGACGCGCTTTATTCCGTGCCCAAGGCTTATAAAGAAGGCGCTTTGGCTTTGGGGGCGACGCATTGGCAGGCGATTTACCGGGTGATCGTGCCTGCGGCCTCACCCGGAATCATGGCGGCAGTTATGCTGGGCCTGGGCCGGGTAATCGGCGAGACCATGGCAGTGATGATGATTACGGGAAACGCCGCGGTAATCCCGCGCAGTATTTTAGAGCCGGTGCGCACGCTTACCGCGACTATTGCCGCGGAAATGGGGGAGGCGGTTGTAGGCAGTGAGCATTATTTCGCGCTTTTTGCCGTAGGCATAGTTTTATTTGTTATTAGTTTCGCGATTAACGTAGGCGCCGATTTATTTTTACATAAGGAAAATAAATGAGGAATTCAAAACAAAGGCAGAAGATCGCGTTTTTTCTTTTATTTTTGGCCACCCTGCTTATTGTCATACCCGTCGGCCTGATTGTAGTGATTATTATCCAAAAAGGCCTGCCCGCGATAAACTGGCAGTTTTTAAGCGATATGCCGCGCAAAGGTATGCGCGCCGGAGGTATTTTTCCGGCTATTGTCGGAACGCTCTATCTGGTTACTGGCGCGATTATTTTTGCCCTGCCTATCGGGCTTTTTGCCGCTATATACTTAAGCGAGTACGCTAAGGAGAATTTTTTAACGCGCGTGATTAAACTGGCGATTGTAAACCTGGCCGGTGTGCCGTCTGTCGTCTATGGGTTGTTTGGCCTTGCCCTGTTTGTGGTCTTTTTTAAATTCGGCGCTTCAATTCTTTCCGGTTCCCTGACCCTGGGAATCATGATACTTCCGATTATTATAACCGCCTCCCGCGAGGCATTGGAAAGCGTGCCGCAGTCATTCCGGGAAGTAAGCTTGTCATTAGGCGCCAGTAAATGGCAAACCATAAAAAATATTGTATTGCCTAACGCTATACCCGGGATATTAACCGGCACTATCCTTGGCTTGGGTAGGGCAGCCGGCGAAACCGCGCCCATTTTATTTACCGTGGCCGCGTTTTATCTGCCTAGGCTTCCGGCATCTGTTTTTGACCAGGCGATGGCGCTGCCTTACCATCTTTATGTCATTTCAACGCAGGTGCCTAATGTGGATGAAAAAATACGTTACGGCACAGCTTTGGTTTTATTGGCTATGGTTTTATTTATGAATCTGATAGCAATAATCATACGCTATCAATTCCGCAAGAAGAAAAAATGGTAAAAGTAAAAATTGAAACCCATGATTTAAATGTATGGTTTGGATCGGTGCAGGCGATAAGCCGGCTTAATCTTGAGGTGTATGAAAATGAGATTTTAAGCGTTATCGGCCCGGCCAATAGCGGAAAAACCACGTTTTTACGCGCGCTTAACCGCATGAACGATCTTAATCCGAATTACAAAATGTCCGGACTGGTTGAGATGGACAGGAAAGACGTTTCCGGACTGGATGTGGAATTATTGCGCCGTCGGGTTGGCATGGTATTCGCGCTTCCTTTACCGCTTCCGCTTTCTATTTTTGATAACGTAGCTTATGGAGTCAGGATGCACGGGATGCGGGGCGGGCAGAAGCTTTCGCGCGTGGTTAAAGAGTCTCTTAAACAGGCTTATCTTTGGGATGAAGTGAAAGGCCGCCTGGATGAGTCGGCTTTTAAACTATCCGGCGGCCAGCAGCAGCGGCTTTGTATTGCCAGGACGCTGGCAGTTGAACCGGAGGTTATTTTATTTGATGAGCCGTGTTCAGGGCTTGACCCCATTTCCACATCCAAGGTGGAGGACGCGATGGTTAAGCTGAAAGAAAAATACACCATTGTGCTTGTAACCAACAACGTAAAACAGGCGGCCCGCGTGGGCGACAGAACGGCGTTTTTCTTAAGCAGTGAACTGATAGAAGTTGATAAAACAGAAAAAATTTTTACCGCCCCGGATGATTCCCGCACCGACGGATATATCAGAGGGAAGTTTGGATGAAAATGCCTAAAATCATTACTAAAAATCTTAACCTTTGGTACGGAAAGTTTCACGCCTTAAAAGATGTCAATGCCTGCTTTGAAGATAAGCGCATTACGGCGATTATCGGGCCTTCCGGCTGCGGGAAGTCTACGCTCTTGCGCGTTTTTAACCGGATGAATGATTTAATTGAAGGCGTAAAGATGAAGGGGGAAGTTTTAATTTCCGGCGCCAATATGCTTGCCAAAGAGGCGGATTTAGTGAATTTACGCAAAAAAGTAGGCATGGTCTTTCAAAGGCCAAATCCTTTCCCTCTTTCAATCTATGAAAATATAGTTTTCGGAGAAAAGATCCATGCGGAAAAAATCAAAAAGAGCCGCCTGGAAGAAATTGTGGAAAAAAGCCTTGATTCCGTGCTGCTGTGGAATGAATTAAAGGACAGGCTGAATAAATCCGCTTTATCGCTGTCGCTGGAGCAGCGGCAGCGGCTTTGTATCGCGAGGCTTATAGCGGTCAAGCCGGATATTTTGCTGATGGATGAGCCTTGCTCGGCGCTGGATCCGCAGTCAACCCAGAGAATAGAAGAATTAATGCGTGAATTAAAAAAGAATTATACTATAATAATAGTAACTCATAATATGCAGCAGGCCGCGCGCGTCTCCGACGATGCCGGTTTTATGCTTTTAGGGGAATTAATTGAATTCGGCAGAACAGACGGAATTTTCACTACGCCGCAAGATAAGCGTACGGAAGATTATATTACGGGGAGATACGGGTAAAACAAAAATACAAAATTAAAAATGAAAAATTAATAACCGGTGTGATTGGAGGTTAGGATGGAAAGGCATTTTGATGAAGAGTTAAAAGAGCTGCACAAAGATATCCTTAAAATGGGTGCTTTGGCCCAGGAGGCGATATTTAAGTCGGTGGAGTCGTTAAAGGACCGTGATAAAGTCAAGGCCCAGGAAGTGATAGATAAAGATGTCTATATTGATGAGCTGGAACTGGAGATAGATGAGAAATGCATTGATTTAATCGCGCGCTATCAGCCGATGGCGGGCGACCTTCGCTTTATAACTACCGGAATGAAAATAAATGCTGAACTTGAGCGTATAGCGGATTTATCCGTTGATATCGCCCAGCGCGCCTTAGAGTTATCGGATAAGCCGTTATTAAAACCGCTTATTGACATACCTAAATTATCGCATGTGGCGCAGAATATGGTGCGCGATGCCATTGATGCCTTCGTAAAAAAGGATGTTGAGCTTGCCAAAAAAGTTGTTTTATCCGATCCTGAAGCGGATAAACTGCGCAATTTTGTCCAGAATGAATTAATTAACGATTACATGGCCAAAGACCCCAATACCGCAAGCCGCGCCGTGCCTTTATTGCTTGCTGCCCGCCATCTGGAGCGTATTTGCGACCACACTACCAATATCGCCGAAGACGTAATTTACATGGTGGAAGGAAAAGTAGTAAAACACCG
>PCWA01000065.1 GCA_002796125.1 Candidatus Ghiorseimicrobium undicola | reverse complement strand
CGCTTCCTTTGCCTTGAGCGTCTCGATCTTATCTTCTTCTTCCGGCACCACCTTTGCAACGCAGGCCACCCTATCCTTTTCTGATAACTTTATCAACCTCACTCCCTGCGTCGAGCGGCCCGTTGCGCGCATATCTTTCACGGCGCACCGGACTAACATGCCGCTTTGAGTAATCATTATCAACTCATCGCCGTCAGTAACGGACTTTAGAGCCACAGCCCTGCCGTTGCGCTCGGCAGCTTTTATATTAATAATTCCCTTGCCGCCTCTTGATTGCTGGCGGTACTCATCAAAATCGGTTCTTTTCCCAAAGCCGTGCTCGGTAACCGTTAATATTGTAGCATCTTTTTTTACAATTTCCATGCCGATAACAATATCTTTTTTATCAAGTTTTATCCCCCTGACGCCGCGCGCGGCCCTGCCCATATCACGGACTTCGGAATCCTTAAATCTTATCGCCTTGCCTTCCTTGGTTGCTATCAGGGCTTCCTGTTTTCCATCGGTAAGCTGAACATCCACAAGCTCATCTTCTTTGTCTAGCGTAAGAGCTATAATCCCCGCCTTGCGCGGGTTGCTGAAGGCAGCAAGCTCAACTTTTTTAACAAGCCCTGCCTGCGTAATCATCAATAAATATTTATCCGCGGAAAATTCCTTTACGGATATAACTCCGGAAATGGCCTCCTCGGGACTCATCTGTAATATATTAATAATCGCCTTGCCTTTTGAGGAACGGCTCGCTTGAGGAATTTCATACACTTTTAACCAATATGCTTTTCCTTTGTTGGTAAAAACAAGCAGGTAGTCCTTGGTTGAGGCAACAAATAAGTGCTCTATAAAATCTTCATCGCGCATTTCCATCGCGGTAATCCCGCGCCCGCCTCTTCGCTGCTTGCGATAACTTGAAACAGCAAGCCGTTTTATATAGCCGGCATGAGAAATAGTGATAACCATGTCTTCTTCCGCTATTAAGTCCTCTATGGCAATTTCTTCCCGCTCCGCGGCTATTTCCGTCCTGCGCGCATCACCAAAGCGTTTCTTTATGTCGGCCACTTCGTCTTTAATTATGTTTTCCACTTTTTTTTCTGAAGCCAGTATGGCGCGGCACAACTCTATTTTTTTAAGCTGCTCGGCATATTCGGCATCTATTTTATCCCGCTCAAGGGCCGTTAATCTCTGTAGCTGCATTTCCAGAATTGCCTGGGCCTGCTCGCCAGACAAATCAAAATTTTTCATTAATGCGTCTTTTGCCGCTTGCGTATTCTTGGAAGCGCGTATTGTTTTTATAATCTTATCTAAAAATTTTATGGCGATTTTTAACCCTTCTAAAATATGCGCGCGCTTGAGGGCCTTGTCCAATTCAAACTGCGTGCGCCTGCGAATTACCGTCTTCCTATGCACGATGTATTCATGCAGCATCTGCTTAAGATTAAGAACCCTGGGCCTGCCGCCGGCTAAAGCAAGAAATATTATGCCGTAGGTCGTCTCGAGCTGAGTATGCTTATAAAGCTGGTTCAGAATAATCTGCGGCTCAACCCCGCGCTTTAACTCAACCACTATGCGCATGCCCTCTTTGTCGGATTCATCTCTAATGTCCGCGATTCCCTCTATTTTCTTGTCTTCCACAAGCCCTGCGATCGCCTCGATAAGCGACGATTTATTTACCTGATAGGGTATCTCAGTTACAACAATTAAATCCTTGCCGTTTTTTTGTCTTTCAATAACCGCCTTTGCCCTGAGCAATAACTTCCCGCGGCCGGTAGTATAGGCACTTTTTATGCCGGCCCTGCCGCAAATCATCCCACCCGTGGGGAAATCCGGGCCCTTGACTATGCGCATTAAATCTTTTATTTCCGCCTCAGGATTATCCAGTAAATAAATTACCGCCTCTATTATCTCCGATAAATTATGCGGCGGGATATTCGTTGCCATGCCCACAGCTATGCCGGAAGAGCCGTTAATCAGAAGGTTCGGTAAAAGAGCGGGCAATACTGCCGGCTCTTTCAGGGAAGAATCAAAGTTGGGAACAAAATCAACCGTGTCTTTATCGATATCGGCAAGCATGTCTGCGCTGATAGATGCCAGGCGCGCCTCAGTATAACGCATGGCTGCAGCGGCATCGCCATCGATTGAGCCAAAATTTCCCTGCCCGTCAACAAGCGGATAACGTAAAGAAAAATCCTGTACCATGCGCACCAAGGCGTCATATACGGCGGTATCGCCGTGCGGATGAAATTTACCCAAACAATCACCCACTATGCGCGCGCTTTTTTTATACGGCTGATTATGACGCAGATTAAGCTCCTGCATAGTATAAAGAATTCTTCGATGCACCGGCTTCAACCCATCCCTTATGTCCGGAAGGGCGCGGCCGACAATAACGCTCATGGCATACGAAATGTATGAATCCTTCATTTCTTCTTCGATATAAACCGGTACTACTTTTTCGCCTCGTGTGTACATTAGTTAAGTTTAGAATGTAGAATGCAAAACAGAGAAGGAGTTAATTCCCTGTTTTACATTTTTCGTCCCGTATTTTTAAATTCGTTATATGTCTAAATTGCGCACCAAATGCGCGTTCTCGGCGATGAAATCGCGCCGCGGCTCAACAGAATCACCCATAAGGACAGTAAAGATTTTCTCCGCCTCCACGGTATCCTCCAGCGCCACCTGAAGCGTAGTCCTTTTCTGCGGATCCATGGTCGTCTCCCAAAGCTGATGCGGATTCATTTCTCCCAGCCCTTTATAGCGTTGTATGTGTATACCTTTTTTTGCTTCAGCCCTGACAAAACCCAAAACATCCATAAGAGAGAAAAAATCCAGCTTTTCTTCTTCGCTCAAGACTCTATATAGCGGCTTTGCCGCTTTATCCTTGCCTTCCTTCTCTGCGGGAATATTCTTACATAAAGATTCGATACTAATCTCCAGTTTCAAAAATTTACTTATAATGTCTTCTATTTCCTGCGCTTCAAATAACTCGACAAAACCCATGCCGTTGTTTTCTTTTTCTGCTCCGCCGGTTATTTTCGCCAATTCTTTATCATTGTAAACGAAATGGGTAATTTTCTCCACTTTAACCATGTAAAGTGGTAATTTTTTGGTTTTTTTATCAAAAAATGTGAGGTAATTTGCTATTTTTACTCCCTTTTTATCTAAAATAGCCCCCAACCTATCCAATTCAACCAAGGCGTGCAAAATTTCCTTAAACTGGCTGGTTGTAAATTTATTCTTGTCTTTAAGGCGCAGCAAAGTGCAGCCGTCACTACCTAACTCTAAAAGCATATTAGACATTTCTTGCTCTGTTTGTATATATTCCTCCCGCTGGCCGCGTTTCACTTTATATAAGGGCGGTTGCGCGATATACACAAAACCTCCTTCTAAAAGTTTCGGCAGCTGACGAAACAAAAGGGTCAGGAGCAGGGTACGAATATGGCTTCCATCCACGTCCGCATCTGCCATCAAGACTATCTTGTGATACCTTAACTTATTTATATCAAATTCTTCTCCTACCCCTGTGCCTATGGCAGTAATTATTGTACGCACTTCTTCATTGCTCAAAATTTTGTCCAGGCGGGCCTTTTCTACATTTAAAATTTTGCCTTTTATGGGCAATATCGCCTGGAATCTCCGGTCCCTGCCTTGCTTTGCGCTTCCGCCGGCGCTATCGCCTTCCACGATATAAAGCTCACATAGGGCTGCATCCCTTTCGGAACAATCGGCGAGTTTTCCCGGCAGGGCGCCGCCTTCCAGCGCCCCCTTCCGGCGGGTTAGTTCGCGCGCCTTGCGCGCCGCATCTCTTGCCCGGGCCGCCAAAACAGCTTTTTCCACAATTTTATTCGCCACTGAAGGGTTTTCTTCCATAAAAGAACTCAGATAATCAAATACGCAAGAAGCAACCATGCCTTCCGCCTCGGAATTCCCCAGCTTTGTTTTGGTCTGCCCCTCAAACTGGGGATTCGGAATCTTCACGCTGATTACCGCGGTCAATCCCTCTCTAGTGTCATCGCCGGCGATAGAAGCATCGCTTGACTTAAGCAGGTTTTTATTTTTGATGTATTGATTTAAGGCGCGCGTTAAGGCGGATTTAAATCCCGACAAGTGCGTACCTCCCTCAACGGTATTTATGTTGTTGGCAAAAGAAAAAATGTTCTCGCTATATCCGTCATTATACTGCAGGGCAACTTCCAGCCTTATCGTGTCTTTTTCTCTCTCGAAATAAATTACTTTTTTATGCAAAGGATTTTTATTTTTATTGAGGTGCTCCACAAACGAAACCACCCCCCCGTCAAATTTAAATAAAGCCTCTTTTTCCGTGCGGTCATCTTTTAGTTTTATGCTTAGCCCTTTATTTAAAAAAGCCAGCTCCCTCAATCTCTGGGCCAATACGTCATAAGAGAATTCCGTTATGTTAAAAATGGTCTTGTCCGGCTTAAAAGTAATCTTGGTCCCGGTAGTCTTGGCCTTACCCACAACCGTTAGTTTAGATGCCGTCTTTCCTTTTTCATATCTCTGGTGGTAAATTTTGCCGTCTCTTTTTATCTCTGCCTCAAGCCATATGGACAGGGCATTAACCACAGATACGCCAACGCCGTGCAGGCCTCCTGAAACCTTATACACCCGATGGTCGAACTTTCCACCGGCGTGCAGGGTTGTCAAGGCCACCTCCACAGCAGGTTTCTTTTCCGTCTTGTGTATATCTACGGGTATCCCTCGCCCATTATCCATAACGGAAATACTATTATCTGCTTTTATTACCACCTCTACCGTATCGCAAAAACCGGCCAACGACTCATCTACGCAGTTATCCACCACTTCATACACCAAGTGATGTAGCCCGCGCGTTGTCGTATCACCTATGTACATGGCGGGCCTGCGCCGCACCGCCTCGGTGCCCTCTAAAACCTGTATGTTTGTCGCATCATATGTAGAGGCGGCCTTTTTTGTTGCCGCCTCTTTCGCTTTGTCTTTTGCCATAATTACACGTCTCCATTGTGGGGCATTGCTTAAAACTAAACCTTCCCAACCTTAAATATTATTTCTGTAAATTCTGTTTTTGGTAAGGCAATGCGTAAATTATCCAAAATTTGTTTTCGTTGCATATTCAGTTTATATAACCAAACAGAAGAATCCACATTAATTGTAAGTTTACTGTTTTTAAAATACTCGGTTTTTATATGGCCCGCGGCTTTTCTTCCCACGGCACTGTTTACGGCCTCTATTATTCTCGGTTTGGATACGCCGCTTCCCTCGCTTAATTCTTGTATAACATCCCCGACAACATCCTTAATCGCCACAGGTTTTACCATAATCTAATCAACTAAGGCGCATCGGCAAAACAACATAAACATACCCGTCCTGCCTTAAAACCCCCGGTTTTTCACTATCGGCCAATTCTAAAATAATATCATCGTTTTTTATGTTTTTCAAGACATCTATAAGATAAACAGGGTTAAAACCCACCACCATTTCTTTACCGGCATAACCAATCCCCACCTCTTCCTTTGATTCTCCTATATCAGGGGTGGATTTAGAAACAACCATTTTATTTTTAAATACCTCTAGTTTTACTGCCTGATAATCGGTTGTTGAAAGAAGGTTTGCCCGTTTTAAGGCCGACAAAAATTCCTCCCTATTTATAGTTATTTTATTATCCACAGGCTGTGGAATAACCTGTTGATAATTAGGAAACTCCCCTTCAATCAAGCGGGAAATTATCAACACCCTTTGGTTGCCCTGCGCCCCCCCGGATAAATCAAACATCACTTGGTTTAACCCTAAAATAATGGATACTACATCCTCGTCTTTTAAGTTACGGATTAATTCTTGTATGGTTTTTGTTGGAATAATTATTTTTATCTCTTGATTTACATGGGAAGATAACTCTTTTTCCACCACAGCCAATCTTCTCCCATCAGTAGTAATAAGCTTTAATTTATTTTGTTTAATCTCTATTAAAACCCCGTTTAAAATATACCTTGTTTCATCGCGGGATACGGCAAAATAGGTTAAATTAAGCATTTCTTTAAATATTTTTTGCTCTATCTTCACCGCTTTCTTATCTTCAAAGCTTGGTATTTTAGGAAACTCATCTTTAGGTAAGCCCATTATTTTAAATTGACATTTATGGGATTCTATTATTACCATGTTATTTTTCCGCACAGTAAGATCAATAGCGCCGCTTGGTAAATCACGTATTATTTCAAACATTTTTCTCGCAGGGATTGTAATACTGCCTGCTTCAAAAACCTCGGCCGGCACATTCACCAGTATACCAATATCTAAATCAGTGGTATTCATTTTTAAATTATTATTTTGCGCATCTAATAAAATATTTGAAAGTATAGGTAGGGTATTCTTTGGGTTTACAATATTTTGAACTATCTGAAGGTTTTCCAATAAATCATCTTTAAGAATGCGTATTTTCATTTTTTATTACCCCCAAGCTATGTAACGAATAGTATAATACTCATTAAAAAAATAGTTGTAGTGGTAGTAGTGTCGTTGGAAAAATATAACAAAAACAAAACCTCTGCAAAGATAATATGTTAGAGAATAAAAAAAGTGTTAATAAATACTTAATTAAACTTTAATATCTGTGGTTAATTTGTTAATAATTTCCAATATTTTTTTATCCTTGTTAATATCTTTTTTGATTTTATTGTAGGCGTACAACACTGTTGTATGGTCTTTGCCGCCAAAAGCTTCTCCAATATCAGGAAGCGAGAGGCTTGTTAATTCCCGGGTTAGATACATTGCTATTTGCCGCGGCGCGACAACCCCCTTATTCCGCTTTTTGCTTTTTAAATCCCCCATGCTTAAATTAAAAAAATCTGCCACGCAGCGCTGTATTAATTCAATAGTAATGATTTTTTTTGTTTCTTTTAGCATATCTTTTAGCACGTCTTGTGCTAATGAGAGCGAAACCGGTTTTTCTTCTAATAATGAATAAGCGACTACGCGGATCACCGCCCCCTCTAATTCGCGGATGTTGGTTTTTATGCAGTTGGCTATAAAAAACACTACGTCGTCGGGGACTTTAACCGGCTCTCTTTCAAGCTTTTTCTTTAATATCGCCACCCTGGTTTCATAGTCTGGCGGCTGGATATCGGTTACCAGGCCCCAGCCAAACCTGCTAACCAGGCGCTCCTGCAGGTTGGGTATTTCTTTTGCCGGCCTGTCGGAGGAAAAGATAATTTGTTTATGCGTATCGTATAAAGCGTTAAAAGTATGGAAAAATTCTTCCTGGGTAGATTCCTTCCCGGCAATAAACTGCACGTCATCTATTAATAAAACATCAACGCTCCGGTATTTAGCGCGAAAAGACGGCGTGGAATGATGCTGTATGGCGTTAATTAGTTCATTGGTAAATTTTTCGGAAGAGGTGTAAACGATTTTGATGCCCGGGTTTTTTTTATATATTGCCAGGCATATTGCCTGCATAAGATGGGTTTTGCCCAGCCCAACCCCGCCGTATATTGATAGCGGATTATAGGCCTTTGCCGGAGCGTCAACTATCGCCAGGGCTGCTGCATGCGCGAAGCGGTTGGAAGGCCCTACCACGAAATTCTCGAAAGAATAGCGCGGGTTGATATTTTGTAAATTAGTTAAGCGCACCTCCTCGGTGGCGCGGGGTTCTTTCGCGGGCATTTTTTCTGGCCTGGCTATATTAGGCGCGGCATCTGCCGGCCTTGCGACGGCAAGCTTGACTTCTACTAAAGGGCTTGTTTCGTCAAAAAGCTGTTTTGTTAAATCCAGGTAATGGCTCGCAAACCAGTCTTTAAAGAATGCGTCCGGCATCTCAAGGATTATCGTGTTGGGATGTTCGGAGCGTAGTTTTATAGGGTCAAACCAGGTTTGTTTAGTGGTGGCGCCTACCTTTTCTTCTATTTTTTCTTGTATATTTGCCCAGACGGCGAGAATGTCCATAGTATATTATTAACAAGATATCCACAAATCGTGATATTTTACCTGGTGCTAAATGGCTGCGCGCGCCTAAGGACGCCGCAGTATTGCATACAAGCAAAACGGTAATGTTATGTCAATAGCTGTCGTATTATAGCAAAGCAGTATTTTTTTTCAAGAGAAATTTTTGGCGCCCGAATGGCATGCTGTATACATAAGGACATTCGGGCGCCAGTCCGAGACGCCGCGGGGTAAATTTTGGTTTACAAAAGTTACCCCGCACCTTTGGCGGTCGGACGAGACTTTCTGCGCCCCCACTTTTCGCTTGACTTAACAATGTGTTGTGTTATAATTTTTGCATTATGAAGAAACATCTAAAAACACCCACAAAGATAAAGGGTAAGCGTGTTCACGGTTTCCGTCGCAGAAAAAGTTCGCGCTCGGGGAAGCTGGTCTTAAAACGAAGAAGAAGCAAGGGCAGAAAACGGCTTGCGCCTTAGTCGGAACAGCAGGCTGTTTTTTGTTTTTACGCCCCCGCCTTAATGGAGCGGCGGGCGTCGTTCTCTACGAAAGGAGAATTATTGTTGAATCAGGCAATCCTCTGGGCAATAAAGATTTATCAAAGGTGCTTTAGATCGCTGTTGCCGGATTCATGTCGTTTTTGGCCGACGTGTTCGTGTTATGCCTACGAATCTATAGAAAGATATGGCGCGCTTAAAGGCGGTTTTAAGAGTTTGAGGCGCATCGTCCGCTGCCATCCTTTCTCTGCCGGTGGTTATGACCCAGTCAAGTGAATAATTAATAACTAGCATGGAAAAACGAACAATTTTAGCTATTTTGTTGTCTGTAGCAGTTTTATTTGCTTTTCAGGTAATTACTGCTCGAATGTATCCAGTTGAAAACAAAGAGGATATATCGAAAAAGGCAGCCATTGTTATGCCTGCCCAGCCTTCTCTAAGCACTCTCCCTGTTTCTAAAATAGAAAGCACCGTTAACGAATCGTTGGATGCAGAGCAGGAATATATTGAATTTGAAAACGATGAAGTTAAAATAAATTTTGCTAATCCCGGTGCCTATATTGCAAATATCAATTTCAAGAAATACGATGAAACCCTTTTTCTCAGCGGGTTGATGGCTGTTAGCGAGGATCTTAATCTTGATTTTAAGGCGCAGAAAGAAAGCAACGGCATAGTATTTGCCTATCGCGATGCCGACAAAGAAATTGTTAAGCGTTTTATTCTTCATAACGATAGTTATATCATAGAGTTAGAGAGAAATGTCGATATTTTGAAACCCGCAGGAGCTAGCGATAGCTATAATCTTTTCTTAGCATCACAGATTGCTAAAGGATCGAGTTACGACAATAGATTTATGGAATTAGCAATATCAACCCCCAAAAAAGTGATTCGGAAAAACCCGGCGGGGCTAAAGCCAGAGATTATATTTTCAGGTGATTCCAGCTGGGTTGGTTTGCGCGATAGATATTTTACTTTTATAGTAAAGCCATATGTAAAAGTATTTAATGTTTTTGCTATTAAAGCAGACGGTCAATCACAGGCGGTAGCGATGAGTATCACTAGCCAAAAAAAAGACTCTCTTAGTCAGGGAACTTATTCAGATAGATTTGTTTGTTATGCCGGCCCGCAAGATGCTGAGAAACTGGCGTTTGCTAACCTGAATTTTGACAGTATGTTATACTTTGGGTTTTTTGATACAATCAGCCAAGTACTTTTAGCTGTGCTGAAGTTCTTTTTTAAATTTACGCGTAATTGGGGCTTAGCGATAATTTGTTTCGGGGTGTTTATTTTTCTTTTGTTGTTGCCTCTTTCTATAAAACAAATGCGCTCTTTGAAAGAAATGCAGATATTGCAGCCAAAAATTAAGGAGCTGCAAGCTAAATATAAAGGTGATGCCCAGCGCTTAAACAAAGAGATGATGGAATTGTACCGTGAGCACAAGGTCAATCCATTTGGCGGATGCCTCCCGTTATTATTACAGTTGCCGGTATTTTTTGCGCTGTACCAAGCATTGCTGCGTTTTGTAGGCTTAAGAGGGGCAGCCTTTTTATGGATTAAAGATTTATCAAAGCCGGATCGATTAATCCCATTATCTGGTAAATTACCAGTCATCGGAGACGGTATTAATATCTTGCCGTTATTAATGATGGGGAGCATGTTCTTGCAGCAGAAAATGAGCACAGGGAATATGTCCGGGGGCGCATCTTCCGAGCAACAAAAAATGATGTCGATTATGATGCCGCTGATGTTCGGGCTGATTTTTTACAATATGCCATCGGGTTTAGTGTTGTATTGGCTTGTCTATGGAATATTGTCAGGGGTAAATCAATGGCGCGTTAGCAAAAAAAGCAAATAAAAAGAGCTATTATGGATGGTATAGAGATTGAAGGGAAAACAGTAGAAGAGGCCATACAGAAGGCCCTGCATAGATTAAAAGCAGCTCGCACAGAGGTAAAAATTAAGATAATTTCTGAAGAAACCAAGGGGCTGTTTGGCATGCCTGGAGCAAAGCCGGCAAGAATAAAAGCCGTGCTGAAAAGGCAGCGAAAATAAGCGGGGCAAGGGGGGTGTTCCCCGTGGAACGTATCTTAACCTATTGAAATTCAATCCCTTGCATAGGCCCATCCTTAAAAGGTATTAGGAGGGCCTACCCTTGAGGGTAAGCACTTGTAAATTTCGGGCAAAATTTACTGCGCAGGCTTCGGGTAAGTTCAAGCTTAAGCCGCATTTATTATAAACTAAATTCTAATCTACTCCGAAGCTTAAAGGGTAAATTATCGGAGAGAATTTACCCTTTGCTTAAGCGAGGAGATAATTCGCACTTATCCGCCTGCGGCGGATGTGCTCATTTTCCGATAGCTAAACACTACGTAGATTTCTTCGAAATCTACTTGTAGCTATCGGAATAATTCGCACCTATAGCTTACGTCGGCTTCGCCTCCGTAAGTTATGTGCTCATTAAATGAGTAAAATTATCGCTATCTGTAATCAGAAGGGCGGAACCGGCAAGACAACATCTGCCGTAAATATTTCCTCGTATTTAGCATTGGCAGGCAAGAAAATTTTGTTAATTGATATGGATTCGCAAGCTAATGCGACCAGCGGATTGGGGATAGATAAAAAATCCGTAAAAAAAAGCATTTATTGTTCGTTGTTAGAAGATGTGCCGCTTCAGGAATTGATTCGGCAAACACAAATCTCAGGCCTTAGTATCGTTCCGGCGAATACCGACTTGAGCGGCTGTGAAGTAGAGCTTGTTGGTGTTATGGCCCGCGAGTATCGTCTTAAAAAAGCTGTACAGGCAATTAAGGATGATTTTGATTTGATTTTTATAGATTGTCCGCCATCGTTAGGATTGAGCACGATAAATGCTCTTTGTGCCGCAGATTCTGTCTGTATCCCCGTGCAGTGCGAATACTATGCATTAGAAGGATTGGGATTATTGCTTAATACCATTTCGTTGGTTAGGGATAATCTTAATTCAGATCTTTCCATAGAAGGCGTAATTTTAACAATGGCAGATTTCCGAACAAATTTGACCAGGGAGGTTATTGGCGAAACAAGAGGGTATTTTATTTCCGCAGAGCCGCAAGTAAAAGTATACAGCACGATTATACCGCGCAATATCCGCTTAAGTGAGTCGCCCGGTTTTGGCAAGCCAATAGTCTTATACGACAAGGATTCTTTGGGCGCTAAAAAATACTGGGAATTATCGCGGGAAATGTTTGATTTGTCCGACGCGCCAATAGAAGACAAGCTTTTTCCCGGCGACTCAAAAGATGTGCTTATGGAAGGAGAGGTAATTTAAATGGAAAAAAAAGCATTAGGCAAAGGATTAAGCGCATTAATTCCAGAAAAAATAAATAAGCAGATCCTTGATTTTAAACCGGGGGACGGGATTATAAATTTGAAAATTACTCAAATCGTCCCCAATCCTTACCAGCCGCGTAAAGAATTTGACGCAAAGACACTGCAGGATTTGGCAGCGTCAATAAAAGAAAAAGGTTTTATACAGCCGATTATTGTGCGCAAACAGGCAGAAGGCCGGTATGAATTGATAGCGGGAGAGAGAAGGTTTCGTGCAGCTAACATATTGCAGTACAATGAGATACCAGCAATTATTAAAAATGTTAATGACGAGGAATCGCTAGAAATTTCATTGATTGAAAATATACAGCGGGAAGAATTAAATCCTGTTGAGCAGGCCCAGGCATATCAGGAATTAATCGATAAATTTCGCTTTTCTCAGGAAAAAATCGCGCAGGCAATGGGTAAGGCAAGAACAACTATCAATAACACATTGCGAATATTGAAGTTACCACAAAAAATTCAGGAATATATTCGGAAAAACCTGCTTTCTTTTAGCCATGCCAGGACGTTATTGGAAATAGGGGAAGAAAAAGAACAGATCTCGCTTGCCGAAAAAATCATTTCGTCGGAATTGTCCGTGAGAGAGCTCGAAAACATTTTAAAACATAAACGTAGTTTCGGAGATAAGGCGAAAGAAAAGAAGCGCCATGCCGCAGTAGGCTCGGATCCATATGTTTCGGCCGCTGCTGAAGAACTGCAGCATATATTGGGAACTAAAGTAAGAATTATTCAGGCAAAGAAGCGCGGGCGCATAGAAATTGAATTTTACTCTGCGCAAGACCTGGAAAGAATTCTACGGGTGGTAAAAAACAAATAAAGAGTTTCACTGGCAGAACCACAACCTCTTTATGAGCACTAGTCCTGCTATAGAGAGAATAGTATCTGGAGTAAGACATGAAGCATGCTCAAGCAACGCTTGTTTTAGTTAAGCCGGACGGGCTTAAAAAATCTTTAACCGGCAACATCTTAACGCGTCTTTCTGAGACAAAACTTGAAATAGCGGCGGCCAAAGTGGTAAAGGTTTCAAAGGAATTGGCAGAGGAGCATTATTGCCATTTAAAAGACAAGCCATTTTTTGCCGAGCTTATTAAATATATTCAGGGAGAATTGCATAACCGCAAGAAAGTTCTGGCAATGGTTTATTGGGGCAATGATGCTATCGACAAGGTGCGCCAGCTCGCCGGGGCCACTAATCCGGAAGAAGCCGAATCAACATCTATACGAGGATCATTCGGCAGGATTACCACGCGGGGTTTGTATGAAAACGTTATACATGCCTCCACCAATGAAAACGAGGCCGAGCGGGAGATAAAACTTTGGTTTGGGCCGGATGAGATAATAGTTGATTTATATCCGACAGAAATAAAAGAAGAAAAGCTGAAAAGAAAGGTTTGGGCATAGCGCCTTTAGCTGGAGGAGTGTGCAATGATTATGGGGATGACCGGGTTTGGCCGCGCCCAAGCGAAATATAAAAATATAGAACTAAGCGTGCAGATTCGCAGCGTAAATCACCGCTTCTTTGAAGTGGTCTGCCATATGCCGGAAAGACTGCTTTTTTTAGAACACAAGATAAAGCAGTATTTGCACGGGCGCCTTAAGCGGGGGAGAATTAGCTTTAACCTTTTTCTCGCCGGCAATCTCAGCGGCGAAGTTAAGCTAGACAAAGATTTGGCCGGCCAGTATGCCGCCTCCCTGCGCCTGCTGCAGAAGGAATTGCGCCTTAAAGACGAACTTAGCGTAACAGCGATAAGCGCGTTTCCCGGCGTATTTAACTTAGCGGAGAAGCAGTTTAGCGAGGAAACAATTTGGCCTAGGATAGAGAAACTGCTTAATAGCGCCGGAAATAATTTATTAACCATGCGCGCCAAAGAGGGCCGGGTGATTTGCAGTGATGTTTTACTGCGGGCGAGAAAAATAACCGGCAACATATCTTTAATTAAAAAACGCCTGTCGGTTATTATTGGCGAAAAACGGAAGAAACTTAAAAAATCGGCCAATAATATAGAAGAAATAAGCGCTATCATTAAAAACTGCGATATAAGCGAAGAAATTACGCGCCTGGGCTTTCATGTAAAAGTTTTTTCTGAGAAGGTTAAATCAAAGAAGAGCCAGGGCCCCATAGGCAAAGAGCTTGATTTTATTGCCCAGGAAATGCAGCGCGAGGCAAATACCATGGGCGCAAAATCACAGGATGCTTTTTTGTCCAGCGCGGTGATTGAGATAAAAAGCCAGATTGAAAAAATAAGAGAGCAGCTTCAAAACGCAGAGTGATGCCGGCTGTCAGCGGGTTTTAGATGGCAAATAGCAGAAAGAAAAGAGAAGGCACGGTTTTTGTTATATCCGGGCCGTCAGGATCCGGCAAGACCACATTAATAAAAAATTTCTTGCGGCAGAAGAGAGCCGGCAGCGGGATAGTTAAAGTCGCGACCTGTACTACGAGGCCTCCTCGGGGCGGCGAAAAAAACGGCAGGGATTATGTTTTTATTGGCGCGGCAGAGTTTGAGCGGAGAGCGAAAAAAGGATACTTTTTGGAATGGCAGAGGGTATTCGGACAGTATTACGGCACGCCCAAAGAGCTGGTTAAGAAGAATCTTTTGGCAGGCAGGGACGTTTTGCTCTGCATAGACGTTAAAGGGGCGCGGGCATTAAGGCGCGGGGGAAAATTCAGGTTTGTATTTATTTTTATTTTGCCCTCCAGCGATAACTGGCAGGCAGAACTTTTGGCGCGGCTTGAGGGCCGTTTAAGCGAAACAAGCAAGCAAATTAAAAGCCGCCTATTGCTGGCCGAGAAAGAAATAGCCGGCGCCAAAACCTATGATTACATAATCGTTAATAAGCGCATTAGCCGGGCGGTAAAACAATTGTCCGGGATTATCAAAAAAGAAAGAGAAACCCGTAAAAATAAAGCGGCACAACTACAAGGCAGCTAAGGAGGATAAGACGAATGAATAGCGTTCCCATAGAGAAGCTTTTGAGCGTAACGGAAAATTCTTTATATAAGCTGGTAATCCTGGTTTCCAGGCGGGCCATAGAAATCGCAGAGGGTTCTCCCAAGCTCGTAGAGGTATCCCCCTCTCTTAAGCCGGCAAGCATTGCTTTACGTGAAATCATGGAGGGCAAGATAGGCTGTAAAAAAAGAAAGGCAAGCTAAAGGGCGGATTTAAATGAAACAAAAAAGAATAATATTGGGGGTGAGCGGGAGTATCGCCGCTTACAAGAGCGCCGACATTATCAGAAAGCTTCTGGATGAGCGAATTTATGTTTCCGTGATAATGACCAAAGAGGCAGAAAAATTTATAACCCCCCTGACCCTTGAATCTCTTTCCGGAGAGCGCGTGTACACGGATATGTTCGGCGGAAGAGACTATCAGGAGATAGAACATATTTCTTTGGCTGATATGGCAGACTTAATATTAATAGCCCCGGCGACGGCGAATATTATTGCCAAGATTGCCGCGGGGATTTGCGATGATTTATTAACGGCTACCGTGTGCGCGGCGAAAGCGCGGGTATTGTTTGCGCCGGCGATGAATGAAAATATGTATAACAATAAAATAGTCAGGGATAATATAGCTAAATTGAAAAATTCCGGGTTTAAATTTATCCCTTGCCGGCGAGGAAAGCTGGCTTGTGGAAAAGTCGGCGAAGGCTGTCTGGCCCAAAGCACGGAGATCATAAAGGCAGTTAAGAGTTTATTGAGTTCATAGAGTTTGGCGTAAAAAAATTATTTTTCGTGGCGTGGTACCCAAGAGGCTAAGGGAGTTGTCTGCAAAACAACTATTCACCGGTTCAAGTCCGGTCCACGCCTCTGAATTTTGTTAAAGCAAATCTAGCCCGAAGCTTGCGAAGAAAATTATTGAGCGATTAAGCAAGGGATATAAAAATTCGCGGGCAAGTGGTGGAATGGCATACACGTTGGACTTAAAATCCAATGGCCGTAAGGTCGTGAGGGTTCGACTCCCTCCTTGCCCACCAAAATCTGCACAGTAAATTTTGGTAGAACACTTGCGGTATATTTTCGATTTTCTACTGGGCAAAGTATATTTTCCGGGCTCATAGCTCAGCTGGTTAGAGCGTTTCCTTGACATGGAAAAGGCCGGGGGTTCGAGTCCTCCTGGGCCCATAAATTTCTTGCCTTGTAGGCAAGAAATTTACCCCGAAGCGAGCGAAGAAAATTATTGAGCGCAGCGAAAAGAATTTTTAAGCGCTTTCGCAAGGGGCGGGTTAGTAATATAAAAAAATCAAACAGAGCAATTGAACGATAAATAGTTGAGAATTGATTATGAGCGTTAATCTAATTTCGTCGTATTTTCAATTTTTTATTGTTCAGATTAAGGTTTGCAGCTAAGGGTTAAATTAAGGATAAGAAATGTTTTTTTACGAAGAGATATTGAGGGCGTTTCAGAAGCAAAAAGTAGAATATGTGCTTGTGGGCGGTATCGCGGTTAACCTTCTTGGTTCAATGCGCAGCACGGCTGATTTAGATGTTCTCCTGGAGATGAGCGATGAAAACCTTGAAAAGGCCGTTAAAATTTTCAAAAAATACGGTTATCATCTGAAACAGCCGGTTGACCCCATGAAAATCGCAGACAGAAAAACCAGGGAAGACTGGATTAAAAATAAGCGCATGAAAGCGTTTAATTTTTATAAAGATGATGAGTTAAAAGAAGTCGATATAATAATAGAATCCCCGGTTTCTTTTAGCCAGGCAAAAAAAGATGCCGAGCGCATCAAGATCGGCGGCTTAATTTTACCGGTAATTTCTATAAAAAACCT
Source organism: Candidatus Ghiorseimicrobium undicola (assembly GCA_002796125.1). Taxonomy (GTDB): domain Bacteria; phylum Omnitrophota; class Gorgyraeia; order Ghiorseimicrobiales; family Ghiorseimicrobiaceae; genus Ghiorseimicrobium; species Ghiorseimicrobium undicola. The sequence continues at coordinate 7,011 of PCWA01000065.1, read as the reverse complement.
GATTAAGATGAAGCAAAAAACCGGGCGCGCGGTTGACAAGCTGGATATAGAAGAATTAAAAAAGATAAAAGGATATAAATGATTTTTAAATGGGAAACCGAGGAAGAGCGGCTTTTGAGGCACATGAGAATACCGCCTAAGAAAAAATTAGAGTGGTTAAGGCAGATGCACGACTTTATTCTGAAGAGTTCATCAAAAAAAACCAGAGAGATTCGATGGAAACTAAGAGGGATTTAGATATTTTACGGCATTCCTGTTCGCATATTATGGCGCAGGCGGTAAAGGAGCTCTGGCCGGATGTAAAATTAGGCATCGGCCCTTCCATAGAAGACGGCTTTTATTACGATTTTGATAAAAAGGAGCCTTTTTCCGACGCTGATTTAGCTAAAATTGAAGACAAGATGCGCCAGATTATCGCCGGCAACAGGCCGTTTATCAGGGAAGAAGCAAGCAAGGAAGAGGCGCGTAAATTATTTGCGCAGGATAACTATAAGCTAGAGTTGATTGATGAATTGCCGGACGATAAAGCCACGATTTATAAGACCGGAAATGATTTTATGGATTTATGCCGCGGCCCGCACGTGGCATCCACGGGCGAAATAAAAGCATTTAAGCTTTTATCGGTTGCCGGCGCTTATTGGCGCGGAAATGAAAAAAATGCCATGCTTCAGCGTATTTATGGCACGGCATTCTTCAGCCGGGGAGAACTGGATGATTATTTACGGCTGTTAGAAGAAAGCAAAAAGCGCGATCATAGAAAACTAGGGGCCGAATTAGAATATTTCAGCATCGAAGAAGAAATGGGCGCGGGCCTTACTTTCTGGCACCCTAAAGCAGGCCTGTTGCGTAAAATAATTGAGGACACATGGAAAGATGAGCATATTAAGCGCGGCTACCAGTTGGTAAATACGCCGCATATCGGCCACGCCGGGCTGTGGAAGACTAGCGGCCACCTGGAATTTTACCGCGAATATATGTTTCCGGCGATGATAGTGGAAAATCAGGAGTACGTTTTAAAACCAATGAATTGCCCGGGGCATATCCTGATTTATAAAAGCAAAACCAGAAGTTACCGCGACCTGCCTTTTAAGCTTGCGGAACTGGGTACGGTTTACCGCTATGAGCGCTCGGGTGTTTTGCACGGGCTTTTGCGCGTGCGCGGCTTTACGCAGGATGACGCGCATATTTTCTGCCGGCCGGAACAATTGGAAGAAGAAATTAAAAAAGTTTTGGATTTAACTTTTTACCTCTTGGAAAAATTCGGCTTTTCGCAGTACGATATTTATGTTTCTACCAAGCCGCAGAAATATGTCGGCAGCGATGAACATTGGCAATTGGCCACAGAGTCACTGAAGAATTCTCTTGAAGCAAGGGCGGTGAGATGGCAGGAAGACCCCGGCGAAGGCGTATTTTACGGCCCGAAGATCGACGTAAAAATAAAGGATGCCTTAGGCAGGGCCTGGCAGTGTACTACTATTCAGGTGGATTTTAATCTGCCTGAGCGGTTTAAGGTCGGCTACATCGGCGAAGACGGCAAAGAAAAGCAGCCGATTATGGTGCATAGGGCGATACTGGGCTCGCTAGAGAGGTTTTTGGGCGTCTTGCTTGAGCATTATGCCGGAGATTTGCCGTTATGGCTGGCTCCAAAGCAGGCCGTGATTATCCCAATAAAGGATACATGCCTGGAATATGCCAAAAAAACTACGGACCGCTTGCGGGAAGCAGGCTTGCGCGTTGAAATAGATGACCGCCGCTCAACCCTGGATAAAAAAATAAGGGAAGCAGAGCTTGAAAAAACACCTTACATTTTGATTGTCGGCGAACGCGAAGCGAAGACAAGCAAGGTTTCGGTGCGAAAAAGAATTAAAGGGGATTTGGGGGTAAAGACGGTAGAAGAGTTTATTGAGAGTGTAAAAGAAGAGCTAGGATAGAAGCAAATTGTGTATCCCGTCTCGCAAAATGTGCCAAAATTTTATTCGATAATTTTGGTACGCTCGGCGGGATCAATTCGCCCCGCCTTTGGCGGGGCTCATTGAGGAGGTGGTTCATATTCGCAAGTTTATTCGAATTAATGAAAAAATTAGAGCTCCCGAGCTTAGAATTATAGGACCTGAAGGAGAACAGCTGGGCGTTATGACTCGAGCTAAGGGGCTGGAATTGGCCGTGCAGAATGAGTTGGATTTGGTCGAGGTCGCTCCCACTGCTCAGCCGCCGGTTTGCCGGGTCATGGATTTTAGTAAATACAAGTATGACCAGGAGAAAAAAGAGCGGGAAGCGAAGAAACATCAGAGGCTGATGCACCTAAAAGAAATAAGATTTAAGCCTAATATTGAAGAACACGACTACCAGACAAAGCTGCAGCATCTGCTGGTATTTTTAAAAAAGGGCGATAAGGTCAAGATAACGCTGATGTTTAGAGGCCGTGAAGTTGCGCATAAGGAGTTGGGTATGCGCATAGTAGAAAGAGTGGTGGCTGATTCTTCCGCGGCCGGACAGGTTGAAAAAATGCCGGCGTTTGAAGGTAGAACCATAACAGCCGTTATCGGGCCAAAATAATAAATTATTCACGCTTGCCGGTTTTAATTTATCTGGAGATAAGCAAGATTAAAATATACGGTAAGTATTGCGTTATGAATGGAGCGAAGACAGCATGCCTAAACTTAAGACAAAAAAAGGGGTAGCAAAAAGATTTCGGAGGCGAAAATCCGGCAGCATTAAATATAAATCTGCTTATGTCGGCCATTTATTATCCGGCAAGGCGAAAAACCGCAAGAGAAGACATAAGAGCTTGGCTGGATCTGTTTCGCAAAGCGACCTTTCGGCGATAAAAAAACAAATGCCGTATGGTTAACAAATAAAAAAGCAAATATCAAAAATTATTTTTTTGATATCGAAAATGAAGCAAGGAGGAAACAGTGCCACGTGTAAAAACCAATGTTGCAAGAAAAAAACGCGTAAAGGGCGTACTTAAGGCGGCTAAAGGTTATTGGAACGCCAGGAGTAAGCGTTATCGACACGCGAAAATTACGGTTGTGCGCGGTTTATCGTACGCCTACCGCGACCGCAAGGTTAAAAAAAGGGATTTTCGCAGGTTGTGGATTTCGCGCATTAACGCCGCATCGCGATTAAGCGGATTGACTTATAGCCGTTTTATACAGGGTTTGAAAAAGGCAAATGTTAATCTGGACAGAAAAGCTCTCGCGGAGATGGCGGTAAATGACGCGGAAGCTTTTAAGCAGTTGGCAGAAATAGCTAAGCAGTAACCAGAAATCAGCTGCCAAAAATCAGGGCATTCCGGCGGCGCTTAAACCGGCATATATATTTCAAATAGCTATTGCTATGCGCAGGCTGTTTCCTCCCGCCCGCGGCGATTATATCCTGCTTTCGGGCAAGTTTAACCGTTCGTGTCCTATGCATGGAGGGGATCTTGATATCCACGCAAAAAAAATAATAAGCATCGAGCAGGGAGAATTAAAAAGCAGTAAAATAGACGCCCGTCAAAAACGGGCATTGGTTTACTTATCGGGGATTTTATTATGTCTATTATTAATACGGGTGATATCCAGAAAAAAGCAGAGCAGGCAATAGGCGCCTGCAGCGGCCTGGCGCGGCTTGAGGAAATAAGGATTGAATACCTGGGCAGGCAAGGGTTAATTGCCGGGCTTTTTGCGAAAATCAAGGAATTGCCCGGTGATGAGCGCGCCTCTTTTGGCAGCGCGCTTAATAATTTAAAGAAGTCACTCGAGCTATTGATAGAAGAGAAGCGGGGGTTGCTTAAAAAAGTAGAATTTGACCGCCGGGCATTGGATCCCAGCATGCCCGGGGTGGCTGTTGAGTCCGGCGGCATACATATTTTATCCAAGACAATTAAAGAAGTATGCGCTATTTTTACAAGCATGGGGTTTACCGTGCTTGAGGGGCCTGAAATAGAGACGGAGTACAATAATTTCACCGGCTTGAATATTCCTCTGGAGCATCCTTCGAGAGATGCTTTCGACACCTTCTATTTAAAACCAGCGATACCCTTTCGGGCGCAGGCCAGAAACCAGCCGCCAGAAACCAGCAGAGAAAAGTTGTTGCTGCGCAGCCATACTTCGCCGGTACAGATTAGGGCAATGAAATCTCTCAAGCCGCCGCTGGCAGTAGTTGTGCCTGGCAAGGTTTACCGGCCTGACGCAACAGATGCCTCCCATTCATTTATGTTTCATCAGGTTGAAGGTTTTTTAGTAGACGAGAATGTGCGATTCAGCGATTTAAAGGGAGTTTTAGATGCCTTTGTTAAACGGTTATTCTCTTCCGCAGGCGGCGAAGTAAGGACGCGTTTTCGCCCGCATTTTTTTCCTTTTACCGAGCCATCGGCAGAGGTGGATGTTTCTTGTATAATTTGTAAAGAGCATAAAAAGCACTGCAGTGTTTGCGGAGGCAAGGGGTGGCTTGAGATTTTAGGCTCAGGCATGATCCATCCCAATGTATTCAGGCATGTCGGTTATAACCATAAAAAATATAGCGGGTTTGCTTTTGGCATGGGCATTGAACGCATAGCAATGTTAAAATACAGGATTAATGATATAAGGATATTTTTTGAGAACGACTTAAGGTTTTTAAAGCAATTTTAAGAATAGATCCCTCGCCTGCGGAGAAAGTTCGCCCATATCTAGCCATAGGCGGATGGGCTCAGCAGCTTGGGAGCAATATCCCTTGCCTAAACATCGGGTAAATCTCTTCGATATTTACCCTATAGGCTGCGGGATTAATTCGGCCAGATCACTTATGTCGGTTTCGCCTCCATAAGTGATGGCCTCATTAAGATGAAAGCAACTTATAATTGGTTAAAAGATTACGTAGATATCAAGATGCCTCCGGTGAGGCTGGCAGAAGCTTTGACTATGGCTGGGCTGGAAGTGACGCATCTGGAAAAGGCCGGCAACGATTGGGTTTTTGACATAGAGATTACTTCCAACCGTCCTGACTGGCTTAGCATCATTGGGCTCGCCCGGGAAGTAGCGGCGATAACAAAATCAAAAATCAAGAATAGGAAATCAGCAATACAGGCCACCGCCGGAAATTTTAAAAAAACAAAATGCCCGCAAAAAATAGAAATTCAAAATAAAAAAGACTGCCCCTTATACACCGCGACAATCATCAAAGGCGTAAAAGTTTCTCCGTCTCCGGGATGGATGCGGGACAGGCTTTGCGCCATAGGGTTGCGGCCGGTTAATAATATCGTTGATATTACGAATTATATGTTGTATGAAACAGGCCAGCCTTTACATGCATTTGATTTGGGCAAGCTTCTAATGCCGGAGTCCGGGATAGTGGTCAGAAAGGCCAAGCAAGGCGAGGAAATAATTACCATTGACGGCATAAAAAGAACATTAAATGAAAACATTTTAGTTATTGCAAACAATAACAGGCCTATCGCTGTCGCGGGTATTATTGGCGGTAAAGAGAGTGAGGTAGATGGGGCTACCGTTGATATATTGCTGGAAGCGGCAGAATTTGACCCCGTAATCGTGCGAAAGGGCGCGCGTTTATTGGGCGTATCCAGCGATTCGTCCTATCGCTTTGAACGCGGGATTGATTATTCGGATGTATTGGCCGTCTCGCAAAGAGCCGCGGGGCTGATTCTGAAATTAGCCGGAGGAAGAATAGAAAATATAGCCTGTCAGCCCGTCAAGCTTCCGGCGCGCCAGAGAAAAAAAATAATCTTATCTAGGCAAGAGGTACAAAAAAAATTAGGAGTAAAGATATCCGCGGGTGAGCTCAGGCGAATATTGTCTTCTTTGAGCTTTAAACTCAAAACTCACCCCGTAAAGCTTCGCCACGGGGCAGGCAGCTCACAATCCACAACCGTTATCGTCCCTTCTTTCCGCAAAGATGTTGCTATTTGCGAGGATTTACTGGAAGAAATAGGGCGTATTTATGGCTACGCGAAGATTCCCGCAACGCTGCCCCATGTTTTGACAAGGGTTATAAATCCTAAAGAATTGGCGCATTTAAAAGAGCATAATCCCGGCAAGGACTTGATAAACACAATCAGAGAAGCATTGATAGTCTCCGGTTATTACGAAGTTATTAATTACAGCTTAATTCCTAAAGACGCATTCATAAAAAATCAAACAAAGGGGTCAATAAGCGCAATAGAGGTGGAAAACGCTTTAAGCCGGGAACAGGAAGTTTTAAGAACGGATCTTTTTTACGGGCTGCTTAATAATACAGCCCATAATTTGAACAGGAGAAATAAAGACGTAAAGATATTTGAGCTGGGAAAAATTTTTCAGTCTGCCGGTAATCAATGCCGCGAAGAGCTTGCTTTGGGCCTGGCTTGTTGCGGCAATCCCGGGCTTGATTGGCAGCGGCCGCAAACCAGGCTTCTTACGTTATTTGATTTAAAAGGAGAGCTAGAGCACATTTTATCGAAGCTGGGCATAGAGAACGCCACGTTCTCCTCCGGCTCCTTCCCTTTGTTTACGGAAGGAGCATCTTTCAGCGTAAAAATCGGCAGTGAAAATATAGGTGTAATCGGGGAAGTAAAACCGGAAATCCTGGGTACTTATTCCATAAGAGAAAACGGTATTTTTATGGCACAGCTTGGCGTAAACATCCTGGATTCCAATTCCGGGCTGGAAAAAAGCTTTAAGCAGTATTCCGTTTATCCCTCCGTTGCCAGGGATATAAGCTTATTGCTTAAAGACCAAATCCAATACCGCGATATTTTAGCGATTATTAATTCTTCCGGTTCGGGCATAATTAGCGGCGTTAAGCTTTTGGAGCAATATACGGGCAGGCAGATTCCAGAAGGGTTTAAAAATTTGCTTATCTCGCTGGAATATAATTTATCCGAACGCACTTTGACGGATAACGAGGTGGACGGTGTGCATTCCCTGATATTAAAAAAGCTTACCGAGGACTTGGGCGCGACAATAAGGTAAGCGCGGTTGTGTAGAATAAATTGTGTAAATTATAGCGGATTAATATGGCCGCTGGCTTGGCCTTATTTTTCGCGGGGAC
>PCWA01000034.1 GCA_002796125.1 Candidatus Ghiorseimicrobium undicola | reverse complement strand
TATAAGATTTGTCACGACGCCTTCTATTTTATCCTTATCGGCATTTACTGAAAGATTTACCGGCAGTTCGTTTTTAATTTCTATATTTTTCTTTTTTAACTGCGCTCCGCAATTCGCGATAACCTTCCCAACCTGCTGATAAAAATTAAAAATCTCTTTTCTCAGTAACATCTCTTTTGATTCAAGGCGCGAAAGAGAAAGAAGGTCGTCCACTAATTTATTAAGGCGTTCTGTATGATTCTGCATGATGATTAAAAAATGGCGGTTATTTTCTTTATCATCAATAGCCCCTTCTATAAGGGTCTCTATAAAGCCTTTTATGGAAGTAAGGGGTGTTTTTAATTCATGAGAAACATTGGCTACGAAATCCCTGCGCATCGTCTCTAATTTCCTTATATCGGTCATATCATGAATGACCAGGAGGCATCCGGAGACTATGTCTTTCTCGAACACAGGAGAGGCATTGATCTGAAAAATCTTCTGCACAGGCAAAACCAGCTTGAGTTCGCAGGAGGTAAACTCTCCTTTTTTCAAAACTTCGCTTATGATGTCCGATAAATCATTATTGCGGATTGCTTCCAAAAATATCCTGCCTTCTAAATTATTTTTTGAGGTATTAAATATTTTCTCTACAGTGGGGTTAACAGATATTATACGGCTTGCTTTATCCACAACTATTATGCCTTCCACCATGCTTTCCAGGATTGCCACAAGATGCTGGTTTTTTATTTCAATCTCGCCTATCTTATCTTCAAGATTCCCGGCCATTTTATTTAAAACAGAAGCCAGCTCTCCTAATTCATCTTTTGAATCCATGAATATTTTATGGCTAAAGTCGCCTTTTGAAAAACTGTCGGAAATACAAACGATCTTATGCACTTTCAGAGTCATGTCTCTGGTTAAAAGTAAGCTGGACAAAAAAGCCAGGCCTAATGCAATAAATAAACCTGGTAAAATAGCGTGGAATAAATAAGCGGATACAAATGAAATTAAAATTATAAATACATAAGAAAATGTTAGTCTGAATAAAAAACTATGTTTTTTAATCTTCATCTGGCTCTAATTGGAACCTATAGCCGTAATTTTTAACGGTAACTATGCGCTTTGCTTCGCTTTTTATCTTTTTGCGGAGAGTCTGTATATGCACATCCACGGTGCGGGTCTGTATTTCAAGGGCCTGGTCAAACCCCCAGATAGTATCCAGAAGATAATCTCTGGAAAGCACCCTGCCTTTTGCTTTTATCA
>PCWA01000057.1 GCA_002796125.1 Candidatus Ghiorseimicrobium undicola | reverse complement strand
TTATCGCAAAAATTAACAAGCCAACTTTAGTGATCTCGCATAATAAGACTCTGGCGGCGCAACTCTATAGTGAGTTTAGAGAATTTTTCCCTCATAACGCCGTTGAATATTTCGTCAGCTATTACGATTATTATCAGCCGGAAGCCTACATCCCGACAACAGATACCTATATAGAAAAAGATTCATCTATTAATGACCGCCTTGACCGTTTACGCTTGTCGGCAACAACCTCTATTATGTCGCGCCGCGACGTGATAGTCGTGGCATCTGTCTCCTGCATTTATAATTTGGGCTCTCCCCGGGATTATCGTCAAGCGCTTGTTTTTATTGAAAAAGGCGAAATTATAGACCGCGACAGTCTGCTTTTAAAACTGATTAAAATTCACTACGAAAGAAACGATACCGATTTTTCAAGAGGTAAATTCCGCGTCAGGGGAGAAGTGGTGGAACTATATCCCGCGTATAAACAGACAGCCGTGCGTATAGAGCTGTTTGATGATAAGATAAAATCCATAACCGAGATTGACCCTTTAACGAAAAAAACTATAACTGAGCTTGATAAAGCGGCGATTTATCCGGCAAAACATTTTATTGTTTCAGAAGAAAAAATAGATAGCGCCATATCTTTAATATATAAAGAATTGGATGAGCAGCTGGCATCGTTAAGAAAGAGGAATAAACTCCTTGAGGCCCAGCGCCTTGCCTCGCGGACGAGATACGATATGGAAATGCTTAAAGAAATCGGCTATTGCCATGGGATTGAAAATTACTCCCGGCATCTTTCCGGCAGGCCGGCCGGTTCGCGCCCAAGCTGTTTGATGGATTACTTTGATTCCGAGTTTCTCACCGTGATAGATGAATCTCATGTGACCGTGCCGCAGATAAGGGGGATGTACGAAGGCGATAAAGCCCGTAAAGAAACATTAGTAGAGTATGGCTTTCGGCTCCCGTCCTGCCTGGATAACCGTCCATTGAAATTTAGTGAATTTGATTCTTTGGCCGGCCAAGGTATTTTTGTTTCAGCCACGCCGGCAGATTTTGAAATAAAACGATGCAGAGGTGAAATCGTTGAACAGGTAATCCGCCCCACAGGCCTGGCGGACCCGGAAATCGAAGTGCGAAAAAGCCAGGGCCAGATTGATGATTTGATTAAAGAAGTTACAAAGCGCGCCGAAAAACATGAACGTACTTTGGTTACT
>PCWA01000018.1 GCA_002796125.1 Candidatus Ghiorseimicrobium undicola | reverse complement strand
GCTGGGGAAAATCGCGCGTCCCCGCGAAAAATAAGGCCAAGCCAGCGGCCATGTTAATCCGCTATAATTTACACAATTTATTCTACACAACCGAAGCGGGCATTCCAAGCAAACACTGCTTGGATAAATAACGAATTTGCCTTATAATGTCCTTATGCAATACGATCGATTCCAGAAAGAAGCGATAGGCCATATCGATAACGGCTACTCCGTGCTTGTCTCTGCCCCCACGGGAGCCGGCAAAACCGCTATTGCCGAATACATAATCGAAAAATCCATTCCGCAAAATCAAAGCATAATATATACCGCCCCTATCAAAGCCCTCTCTAACCAAAAATTCCGTGATTTTGAAAAACAATTTCACGACAATGTCGGCATACTTACCGGGGACGTATCAATTAACCCGCACGCGCCGCTGCTGATAATGACTACGGAAATATTCAGGAATAAAACCATAGAAGAGGCGGATTCTTTGAAAAAATACTCCTGGGCCATATTTGACGAAATACATTATATAGATAATTATGAACGCGGCACCGTCTGGGAAGAATCGTTAATTTTTTTACCGGCGCATTTAAAGCTGCTCTGCCTTTCAGCCACCATACCTAATATATCCGAATTCGCGGCATGGCTTGCCAAGCTGCACAAGACTGAGATAAAAATCGTATGCGAAGAAAAACGCCCGGTACCGCTCCATTTCTTTTTCCAATTTCAAAACGAAATCTTCGATAATATTAATAATATAAAATTTAGCCCCCGCCAGTTTAGAGATTACCGGCATAGGCGGATATATCAAAAATATAAGCCCGCCGCTCATTATAACAGGCTAAGCACGCTGATAAAGCATATAGCCGGAGAAAATAACCTTCCCCTTATATACTTTGTATTCGCAAGAAGAAAAGCTGAATACTTAGCCGAAGAAATATCAAGCTATAATTTTCTAGATGCGGAAGAAACAGAGAAAATAACAGAATTATTTAACGAATTATGTTCTAAATTAAACTTAGAGAATGAACCCAGTGCTAAAAAGATCATGCCGCTGGTAAAAAGGGGCGTTGCCTACCATCACGCAGGCATGCTCCCCACTCTTAAAGAAGCGATAGAACAACTATTTACCAGCCGCTTGATTAAAGTAATATTTACTACGGAAACATTCGCGCTGGGAATCAATATGCCGGCGCGCTCCGTCGTCTTTGACGCAATTAAAAAATTCTACGGCACTTTTACCACTTACCTGAAAACTCGCGATTTCTTCCAAATGGCAGGCCGGGCAGGAAGGCGCGGAAAAGACCGGGAAGGATTCGTATATCTGCGCCTGCACCCCTATGACGCGGACCCGAAGGAAATCCGGCGCATAATTTACGGCAGGCCGGAAAACATTAAAAGCCAGCTAAACAATTCTTATGCTACGATACTCAACCTCTACGAAAAATACGGCGAAAGGATAACAGAAGTCTATTCTTTATCTCTGCATTGCTTCCAATCTAACCGCCATAGCCAAAAACAGGCAGAAAACTTAATAAAATCAAAGGTGTCTCTTTTGAAAGATTTAGGATTTATCAAAAATAACCTGCTCTCCGAAAAAGGCCATTTCGCAAAAGCCGTTTACGGATACGAACTTATACTTTCTGAATTATACGAAACAAGATTCCTGGAAAATTTAGATGAAGAGGGGCTGGCTATATTGGCTACGGCAATCGTATTTGAACCCAGGAAAAATCAGGAAATAATTTTTCTGCCTAAAAAGGCGGAAGAGATCAAAAAAAGGTGTAAAAAAATCACCGGCGACATCAAATACCGGGAAGCCAAATATAAAATAAGGCCTTTCAGCAAAAGGCCTTATTTTCATCTGGCATCCAGCGCCGAAGAATGGATAAAAGGATCGGATTTCAATAAAATATCGGCGCTTACAGATACAGACGAAGGAGAACTTATACGATACTTTAGAATGGGACTACAGATATTAAAAGAAATCAATTCTTCACCGGCAAGCTCTTACCTGCTTAAGGAAAGAATACAAAAAACGATAAAGATAATTAACCGCGACATAATAGACGCGGAAAAGCAATTACGCGGATAATGTTAAAAATTATGCATTATAAAGATTGATCCTGGCCTTTTTCCACCTGCCAATTTCAAACCAGATAAGCGTAAGCAATCCGTTTAAAGCATAAGATGTTGCCATTACCCACCAAATTCCCGTTAACCCGAAACCTGTGTATTTTGCCACCCAATGCGCTGCCGGGACAAGATAACCCCATAAGCTTATAAATGTTATAAGCATGGGTACAACCGTATCCCCTGCCCCTCCTAACGCGCGGTTCAAAACCACGCCAAAAGCTATAAAAACATAGAAAAAAGCCGAGATGCGCATAAATTCAGACCCCGCGCTAATGACTTCGGGGGCATTGGTAAATATGCCTATAATCTGCCGGGAAAATGAATAAAAAATAATCCCTGCCACAAACATAATACCCATGTCCATAATTGTTGCCGTCCAAACACTTTTTTTTGCTCTGGATATATTTCCAGCGCCCAAATTCTGCCCCATAAGAGTAGCCGCGGCCCCTCCTAAAGCGAAAGCTGGCATTAAAGCATTTATATGTATGCGCATAACAATACCAAAAGCGGCAACCGCGGCAGTTCCAAATCCCGCTATAATATTAATTATAAACATACTCATTACGGAACGAAAAAACATTTGCAGCGATGTAGGGACACCTACTTTAATCATATCCTTCATTATATCCAAACGCAGCTTTATCCTGCGGAAATTAAGGCATACTTTTGAACGGCAATGCGAAAAAAGCCTCATCGCGAGGAAAAGAGAAATCCCTTGCCCGCAAACAGTAGCTACGGCGGCCCCTGCTGTATGCATGGGTTTTACACCTATTCCGAATATAAAAATCGGGTCAAGCACGATATTAAAAAGATTGGCTATAATCATAAATATCATGGGATTTATCACATCCCCGGAACCCTGCAAAATATAGCCGCTTAATAAAAGTAAAACCATTGTGAAGCTTCCGCCAAGCAAAATTTCTAAATAACCGGTCCCAGATAAAACAACCTCTTCCCCCGCGCCTAAAAAAGTAAGAAGCTTTCCAGAAAAAAGCATGCCCACAAAAGCCGCAAGCAAAGAAATAAAAGAACCTAAAATTAATGTCTGGTAAGCGCATAGCTGAGCGCCTTCAGGATTAGCCGCTCCCATATTTTTGGAAACCAGGGATACCGTGCCTATGCCAATACCCGATACTATTGTAAAAACCAGCATCATTATAATCCCGCTCATAGCGACAGCGGCGATTGATGCCGGGCCCAGGCTCCCTACCCAAAACATATCGATAAGGCTCTGCGTGCTCTGTAATAGCGCGCCGATCATTAAAGGGGCAGAAAGCGAAACAACATTTTTAAGGATATGCCCATGAGTGATGCTTTTGTTATTATTGAATATATTCTTTATAAAATGTATCATTGATTATTCTTGTAAGCTAAAATGGCCGGCATTATTTTTTGTAAAGCTTTTGCCCTATGGCTCATCATATGTTTTATTCTTTCGCCAAGCTCGGCGAATGTCTTTTTATGCTTGGGAATAATAAACAACGGGTCATAGCCAAATCCGTGCCTGCCCTTAGGCTCAAAGCCGATTATCCCGGAACAGGCGCCTTCCACCACTTTTATTAATCCGTTTTTATCGGCGAGCGCGGCCGCGCATTTGTAGGCCGCCTTCCGTTTGGGAAAAGGCACATTCTTTAGCATACGCAGCAATTTACGATTATTTCTCTCATCGTCCTTAGGCCAGCCGGAAAAACGGGAAGAATATATACCCGGCGCTCCTTTTAAAGCCATAACTTCTAAGCCCGAGTCTTCTCCAAGCGTAAGCTTCCCGGTAAAACGGGCTAACACAGACGCTTTTTTAGCGGCATTCTCCGCAAAATTTTTTCCGTTTTCTCTAACATTAGGCGCTCCCGGAAAATCCTCTAAGCAATAAAGCTTAATTTTAGAGTTATTTAATAGCTGCCTTATTTCACGCAGCTTCTTCCTGTTCTTTGTAGCAATAACTAATTCCTTTTTTTTTATCATAGAAATCAATGCAGGATGCCTCTCAAAAAAGTTTTCTGTATATCAACCAGGCTGGTTATGCCTATTTTAGCCAGCGCCAGCAGATCACCAAGGCACGCCTGGCTAAATGGTTTACGCTCAGCCGTGCCCTGCACTTCGATAAATTCACCTTTGGAAGTCATCACAATATTCATATCCACTTCAGCGCTAGAATCTTCTTCATAATCCAAATCCAATACTGGTTCTCCATTAACCACCCCTACGCTGGTAGCGGCAACAAAATCATTCACAGGTATTTCGTTTATTAGGCCATCCTGCTTTAATTTACTCAGCGCCTTAACTAAAGCAAGAAAACTTCCTGTTATGCTGGCTGTACGGGTGCCTCCGTCTGCCTGTATAACATCCGTATCAATCCATATCGTACGCTCGCCTATTTTAGCTAACTCAACGATAGTCCGCAGGCTCCTTCCAATAAGCCGCTGTATCTCTGTCGCGCGGCCACTGGTTTTATTACCTCTGGGGATTCGCGACCTGCAGGAACGCGGAATCATGGCGTATTCGGCCGTAATCCAGCCCTGGCCGGAATTACGTAAAAATTGCGGCACTGATTCTTCTACCGAAGCAGTACATATCACCTTTGTGCTGCCTAATTCAATAAGGCACGAACCTTCAGCATACTTATTAAAATCCGGCGTTATTATCACTTTGCGTAATTCCGCTGATTTTCTTCCGTTTGATCTCATTATTTTTTACCTCCATTTGCCCTTATTCGAAATAGGCCGCCTTTAGGCGGCCCCAACCTTACATTATTATTAACTTTTGCTTTCTTTCAACTATTATCCCTAACGGGGTATATATTTTTACCTCTGGAATCTATCGCCACGATGGCCGGAAAATCTTTAACATCTATTTTTTGTACCGCCTCCGGGCCTAATTCCGGATAAGCGACTAAGGCGCGTTGCTTTATGAAAGTAGACAATAATGCGCCGCAGCCGGCAAGAGTTATAAAATACACCGCCTTATATTTTTTTATTGCCGTAACTACTTGTTTTGACCTGTTGCCTTTACCGATCATAGCCGAAACCCCTTTTTTTAAAAGCAGAGGCGTAAAATCGTCCATGCGGCGGCTCGTGGTCGGGCCGCATGAACCGATAATCCCGCCCTTTTTTGCTGGTGTCGGCCCGCAATAGTAAATAGCAGCATTCCTTAAATCAAAAGGTATTTTTTTATTATTTTTAATCGCATCCGTCAATCTTTTATGCGCCTGATCCCGGGCAAGATAAATCCTGCCGCGCAGCAAAACTTCGTCACCGGCCTTTAGTTTTTTAATATCTTCAGAAGATAAAGGCAAGACTATATTTTTCATTTTAAGTTACCCGTTATTATTAACGTTTATAACACTGCGCTAGTGCATTGTTAAATTAATTCTTGAACAATAGAACAATAGAAAATAGACCGCAATTGAGCTTTTGCTTGTCTATTGTTCTATTATCTATTGC
>PCWA01000060.1 GCA_002796125.1 Candidatus Ghiorseimicrobium undicola | reverse complement strand
AGGCGTTTTAAGCGACAAATGGTGGATAGCCATTTTAGTTGTCGGGATGGCGCTTGCCGGAGCGGGGCCGTTTATATTCATGCGCCTGAAGAATAAAGCAGAGGCAAGCTTATTACGGGAAGAACACGCACGCCATGAGGCCTTAAGGCGCGTTTCTCAGAATATACTGCGTCTTAACCGCTTAAATACCCTGCTTAGGGCAATAACCCACAGCCTGGTAAGGATTCTGGAGATTAAATTAGCCGCGGTTTATCTTATGGATGAAAATAAGAAATCGTTTATTCTAAAATCCGCCTGGCAGCCTCCGGCGAAAAATCCTGAATTGCCCGATATCCTGACTTTTGATTCCACTTTAATCAAGACATTGGATACGTATAAAAATAAGGTGCTTAACCTTGATGAAATAAAATTCCGCTCCTATGGCGCGGGCGCCTTAAAGATGTTTGAGCTTAAACAGGCATTTGAATCTCTGAAGGCGCAGCTGATCGTCCCGGCATTCCGCAACGAGCGGCTTATCGGATTTTTGGCTCTGGGTGATAAACGCTCGGAACGCGGATATTCGCAGGCTGACATTGAAGTTTTAACTGTTTTGGCAAACCAGACGACTTTGGCGATAGAAAACGCCATATTCAACGAAGAGGAGCGCGAGCGGCAGGCGATATTGTTTCATTCGGCGAGCCTTGCATCGCTGGGCACTATGGCATCCATGATGGGGCATCAGGTAAACAACAGGTTTCAGGCGGTGAATAACCTCGCGGGTTTTTCCGAAACTCTTGAGCTGCTGCTTGAGTCAAAAAACGATTTTAATATAGGCGAAAGAAGAGAGCTTATTCAAAAATCGATGCGCGCCTTGCGCGGTATATCAGACGAAGCAATCAGGGGAGGAGAAATTGTCGCCTCTATCCGCCGGCTGGGAAAACTTTCATCGGAAGCATTCAAACCCATAACCATAAGGGACGTTTTAGACGTCGCCCTCGGCATCCTGCAGTATAAAATAAAATTTGCCGAGTTTGACTTTAATCTTGATATTCCTGAGGCGCTTCCACAAATTCTCGGCGATTCCACCCAGTTAGGGGAGGTCTTCTTTAACCTTATAGATAACGCCTACGACGCCATAAAAGAAAGGAAAGAAAGCAATAATACTCCTGGCTACAAGGCTCAAATAAGCATAAAAGCTTATCTAAAGCCGGATTCAAAACATATCCATATAGACGTCTCCGATACCGGCATGGGGATAAAAGACGAGTTCAAGCCAAGGTTATTTGTTCCTTTCTATACCACCAAGGCGTCAAGCGGCAAAGGCACAGGCCTAGGGCTGCATGTAATTAAACGCATAATAGAGTTTCATAACGGCAAAATCTCGGTAGATTCCACCTACGGTAAAGGCACCACCTTTAAAATAGACCTGCCAATCGCGGAAGAGGCAACCTGTTCCAAACCATGTTTGGAACAGGTTTTAAACAAGGATGCCACGAATGGTTAACGATCCTATCCTTACGGTTGAGGAGGTAGGGGAATACCTGAAAATCCCCAAGCAGACGCTATACCTTTGGGCGCGCACAGGAGCCATACCAGCGGTAAAAGTCGGCAAGCATTGGCGCTTCAAACGATCATCTATTGATATATGGATAGAAGAAAAAGAAAAAGAATCACAGCATAAAATATAACGTTATGGGTAAAAATATTCTGGTAATTGACGATGATAAACTGGTGCGCATGACCTTAAAACGGTTATTATCCAAAGAAAGCTATAGAGTTAGCATCGCGGAGAGCGGCCAGGAGGCGTTAAGCTTGCTGGAAACTAACCCCTTTGATTTAATTATCTCAGATCTAAAGATGCCCGGGATGAACGGCATAGAAACTGTTAAAAGAATCCGGGAATATTTGGAACAGAACAATAAGAGCCCGGTGCCGGAGATTTTTATCTCGGCTTACGCTAAAGAGGATATCTATCAGGAGGCCTTGAAATTAAACGCGAAAGATTACCTTGAGAAGCCGTTTGATATAGCGGCGCTATTACAGTCTATAAAGAAAGCGATTGAAAGCAAATAACATCTTAAAAAAGGAATTAATATGGCTGCAAAAAAATTACCTGACTTGATAATTGATGATTTAATCATAAATCCGCCCATTATTCAGGGCGGTATGGGTGTGCGCGTTTCAACCGCGCCTCTTGCCGCGGCTGTTTCTAATGAAGGCGCGCTTGGCGTGATCGCAAGCGTTGGGCTGGGAGAAGAAGGGCGCCAGGACCTGTCTTATGAAGAAAGGTCGAAAATGGCCCTTCGGGAAATGATACAGGAGACAAAAAAACTTACCAAGAAGCCGTTTGGCGTAAATATTATGTGCGCGTTAACCAATTATGATGATTTGGCAAAAATTGCGATAGAAGAAGAGGTCGGAGCTATCATTTCCGGAGCCGGCCTGCCGCTTCATTTACCTTCTTTGGCCAGCGGCGCAAAGACAAAGCTTATTCCGATTATTTCATCGGATAGGGCCGCTGAATTAATCTGCAAAACATGGCAGAGAAGGTATAACCGCCTGCCTGATGCCCTTGTTTTGGAAGGGGCGCTTGCCGGCGGGCATATCGGGTTTAAATTCGGCGAAATTGTTACATCCACATTCCCCGCATTGGAAGATTTATTGCTTAATGTGCTAAAAGTTGTTAAAAAGTTTGAGGCCGAATCCAATAAAAAAATTCCGGTAATCGCCGCGGGCGGAATATTTACCGGAGATGATATCGCGCGCATGCTTAAATTGGGGGCAAGCGGAGTGCAGATGGCGACCCGCTTTGTCTGCACCAATGAATGTGACGTATCTCAAGAATATAAGGACGCTTATTTAAACTGCAAAAAAGATGACATTATTACCATTCTTAGCCCGGTAGGCATGCCGGCAAGGGTGATCAGGAATAAATTTGTAGAGCGTATTGAAACAGGAGAAAAGATAAAGTTTAAATGCCCGTACCGATGCCTGAAAACCTGCGACCCGTACGCGGCAAATTACTGCCTCGCGCAGGCACTGGTAAATGCCTATCGCGGCAACATGAGCGAAGGATTTGCCATGTCCGGCGCAAACGCCTACCGGATAGATAAAATAATTTCGGTAAAGGAACTGGTTAACGAATTAATAGAAGGCTATATTACCGCTCAATAGATGCGTTTCATTCATAGCTGGTTAGCATAACATGGAGCAAGCTGATGGAAGAATTTAGTTTACTGATTGATGGCAAAGATATTGATACCGGTATTTATGATTATTTTCCATATATCGATAAAGCTATTACTGATTTCTCGGCTACCGCCGCAATTTTAAAAGCATTAAAAAGCGGCGAAAAAACTGGTAAAGCGGACGAATATATATATGCGAAGTATTGTATAAATGCTGATGACACAAATATGATTGCTATGCAATCGGCACAAAAAGCATTCAAAGAATTCCGCAAATTTCCGCTTTCAATACGCAAGAATATCTTACTTGACATAAATAAATCGCTCATAGAGCATAAGGAAGAATTTTTGACGATTCTTTCTTACGAAGGCCATCCGCGCAAACTCGGCGAGTGGGAATTTGAAGGTATGCGCGTAGGCAGCAGCCCCGAAACTGTAAATTATTACTGCAGTTTAATACAAAAAGAAATCGCTCGGGACACAAATGAAATATTATATTATGCCCGGCGGCCTGATGGCGTTGTATGCATAAGCCCGCCTAGAAGCGCGGCCGCGAGCAATTCATTTAATGCGATTCTTGTCTTTCTGGTCGGTAATGCCTTAATTGTAAAACCGCCGCTTAGAACCCCCATATCTACACTTTACCTATGGAAAAGAATAATAAATCCAATTTTACGAAAATATCGTACTCCGGACGGATTATTAAATATTGTTATCGGTAACTCAAAACGCTTGATGGATGAATGGCTTGAAAATTCCTATGTTAACGATATTATACTTTTTGGTGATAGCAAAAAAGGCATAGCGGAAGGAGCGAAGATATATAAAGCAAACAAAAAGCCTGTTTTAGAGCTTTCAGGAAATGATATGCTGCTGCTATGGAGTGATGGGGATATCCAGAAAGCCGCTATTTCATTAATTGATGGGTTTCTAGGCTCAACACAGGTTTGCATGATGCCGAAGATAGCTTTAGTGCATGAAAAGATATTTTCAGATTTTGAAAAAGAATTCCGCAGAAAAACGGAATCTTTAAATATAGGATTGCCTTCAGATAATAAAACGCTGCTAAGCCCTGTTTCCAAAATAAAAGAGTTTTTTATCTTTTTAGATGACGCGTTATCCAAGGGAGCAAAATTAATCTGCGGAGGAAAAAGAATAGACCATTTTGGAAAAATTGACGAGCAGGGACAATACATTCAACCTACCTTAATAAAAATCGATGGCATTGATAAAGCAAAACAAATGCTCTGCATGAACGAGGAGATATTTTTTCCGTTAATACCGCTGGTAAAAATTACTGGCAGCGATAGTGATATTTTCAATAAAATGGTGGATGGCGTAAATACAAATAATTACGGCTTAAGAACTTCGTTATGGATAAAATCCGGAAAGTTTTTACGGAAATTCGCTAAAGAGTTGGATAATTGCGGCATATTACGAATTAATTCACGGCATGCCGGATTTTCGCACTACATATCAACACATGGAGGCACTAATCGAAGCGGCGGGCCTTTTGGAGAAATGAACTATTTCTGGCAAAAGACTTCGCATCTACAGGGAGTTAGCAGGACGATCAATTAAAATGAACATATATGCTATTACAGCTCTATTCGGCTCTACATCAACACTTATTTTAGGCATATTCGTATATCTGCAAAATAAACAAAGAACACTCAATCGGTTTTTTTGTTTGTTAAGCATTAGCATATTTTTTTGGGTATTTGGGTGTTTTAAAGAAAGTTCTGTTTCTACCAAAACAGCCGCGTTATTTTGGGATAGATTTCTTTATACTGGAGGCGCATTCGCTCCGACGCTTTTTTTGCACGTCAGCTTGCTTGTCGCAGAAGCAAAACGAAAAAAAATACTTACTACCCTATATTGCCTCTCTATAATATTTTTGTTTTTTAATCTAATCCCGGATTTGCGAAACTTCTTTATCATTGATGTTGAACATAAATTTCCTTTCAGATATATCGCTGTGCCGGCCCCTATTTGGTATGCATATCTTTCATATTTTGCCTTCTGCGGGCTGTATCCTTTTTATATACTATTTCGCGCATTGCGAACTGAAGGCTCTCACTTAAGGAGAGAGCATTTAAAATACATGGTGCTATCGCTTGTAATAATTTTCATTGCGGCGAGCATGTATTTATCATTAGTTCTTAGTGTGGCATCGCCACCGGTTGATAATTTATTAGTCGCGTTATTCAGCCTTATTACAGCATATTTAATTGTTCGTCATCATGTCATGGACATCCGCCTCGCTATCACCCGCGCCGGGATATTCACGCTTGTTTACGCCTTTGTTTTAGGCATCCCGTTTTTGTTTGTCAGGCTTGCCAAGCCGTACTTAGTAGGCGCCTTAAGCGACAGGTGGTGGATGGGTATTCTGGTTATCGCGATGGCGCTCGCCGGCATCGGGCCTTTTATTTACATGAACCTGAAAGACAGGGCGGAAGCAAGGATCCTTCGTGAAGAAAGAGCGCGCCACGAAGCGCTGAGGAAGGTTTCGCGCAATGTCCTGCGCTTTAATAAACTGGATGCCTTGCTTAAAGCGATAGTGCATAGCCTGGTACGGATTATGCGGGTTAAGCTGGCGGCCATTTATCTGGCCGATGACGATAAAAAATCCTTTATTCTGAAATCCGCCTGGCAGCCGCCCCTTAAACGCGCTGATCTGCCGGAAGAGGTAAGTTTTGATTCGGCATTGGTAAAAAACTTTACGGCGCGCAAAGATATGCCGCTGAATATTGAAGAAATAAGCTTCCATTCGCACAGGGGAAACCTTCTTGAGGTTTACGAATTAAAAAAATCCTTTGATTCATTAACGGCCCAGCTAATCATTCCCGCTTTCCGCAATGACAAGCTTATGGGATTTCTCGTGCTTGGCGATAAGCGTTCCGGCTTGGGGTATTCGGCGGCTGATATTGAGGTCTTGATGGTCCTGAATAACCATACGACCCTGGCAATAGAAAACGCCATATTCAACGAAGAGGAGCGCGAACGGCAGGCGATATTGTTTCATTCGGCGAGCCTTGCATCGCTAGGTACCATGGCATCCATGATGGGGCATCAGGTAAACAACAGGTTTCAGGCGGTAAATAACCTGGCGGGGTTTTCCGAAATGCTTGAAATTATCACCGCTGACGAAACCAATATATCGTCTTATGAAAAGTGGAAAGGCTTAATCCAGCAGACTATCGGCCGCCTTAGGCAGATTTCAGATGAAGCAACAAAAGGCGGTGAAACCGTCGCTTCTATCCGCAGGCTTGGCAGGCTTTCATCGGCAGAATTTAAGCCTATAGATTTGCAAGAAGTATTAGATATTGCTCTAGGGGTATTACGTTATAAAATTAAATTTGGCGAATTCGATTTCAACCTCGATATCCCGCAAGAATCGCCTAAGATCTTAGGCGATTCCACCCAACTGGGCGAGGTGTTCTTTAACCTGATAGACAACGCCTATGACGCCATAAAAGAGAGAAAAAATGCGAATAACAGCCCTGATTACAAAGCGCGAATCGCCATAAAAGCGTATCTGAAGACGGATTCAAAGCATATCCACATAGAGGTATCCGATACCGGCATGGGCATAAAAGATGAGTTCAAGCCAAGATTATTCGTTCCTTTCTATACCACAAAAGCGTCAAGCGGTAAAGGCACAGGCCTAGGGCTGCATGTAATTAAACGCATAATAGAGTTTCATAACGGCAAAATCTCGGTAGATTCCACCTACGGTAAAGGCACCACCTTTAAAATAGACCTGCCAATCGCGGAAGA
The DNA here is from genome assembly GCA_002796125.1 of Candidatus Ghiorseimicrobium undicola. Lineage (GTDB taxonomy): Bacteria > Omnitrophota > Gorgyraeia > Ghiorseimicrobiales > Ghiorseimicrobiaceae > Ghiorseimicrobium > Ghiorseimicrobium undicola. The sequence continues at coordinate 354 of PCWA01000060.1, read as the reverse complement.
ATCGGCCGAGATATTAAAAATCAGTAAAGGGTTATAATAATGGCTTATATACACAAAGAACTCGCCTCCGGCAGATGGCATGAGCTTTCTTTTTTCGCGCAGATGGCAAATATCGGCAGCGAGGTGGAGCGGGCGATAAGGTGGAAAAATAAGCGGTGCCTTAAGGAGTTAGCAAGAGTCCGTAAGGTCATGTGCGACTATTTCGCCTTTGATAACCAATACCATTCTACCGACAAAAGCTGGCAAAACTACTTTTACGCCTTCAATTTCGCCGCACGTTCTGCTACCTAAACCTATCCAGGATCCGCCACCGGTAATGTCAAATAAATTGTGTAAATTCTTTTAAAGGTTTCT
>PCWA01000003.1 GCA_002796125.1 Candidatus Ghiorseimicrobium undicola | reverse complement strand
TGGTGTATTTTTTCATAGAGCCGCGCTCGAAGCACATTCAGCGCGACCTGCTTATTCTGATACTGGGAACGCTCATTCTGGCATTGGACTATTATCCCGCTGGGCAGATGTGTAATGCGTACTGCCGAATCAGTGGTATTTACGCTCTGTCCGCCATGGCCTTTAGAACGGTATACATCAATCTTCAAATCCTCCGCCTTTATGGCTATATCTATATCCCCCGAAACCTGAGCTGTAGTGTGCACGGAAGCAAAAGAAGTATGCCTTCTTTTATTGGCATCAAAAGGCGAAATCCTCACTAAACGGTGTACGCCTGATTCGGCTTTTAGGTACCCATACGCGTAATCACCGTCTATAAATACCGTAACACTTTTAATACCCGCTTCTTCTCCGGGTAAAATATCGATTACGCGCGCCTTAAACCCTTTATTTTCCGCCCAGCGCAAATACATCCTCAAAAGCATCTCGGCCCAGTCACAAGCTTCAGTACCCCCGGCCCCGGAATTAATACTAAGTATCGCGCTATTTTTATCTAATTCTCCGGAAAATAAAACTTTAAACTCCAGGCCCTTAATATTATGAGTGAGTTTATCAAATTCAGCTTTTATTTCGTTTACGAAATTGGCATCATTTGTGTCCAGGCAGCTAAATTCCATCAATTCTTTATACTGCTTATACAAACCCTGCCATAGCTCAACAATATTCCTGAGCTCCTTTAACCTGGACACCTTTTTGTTAGCGCCTGCAGAATCGCCCCAAAACCCTTCAATAGACATATCCTGCTGGATAGCCGATATTTCTTTTTCTTTGTTTTCTAGGTCAAAGATAACCTCGGAGGTTATTAAGGCGGGACTCTATCTGAGAAAGCTCTTTTCTTATTTCATCAAACATATACTACCTCACTATTAACTTATTCTTTTTATCCCCTTAAGTTCCAGATCCAATTCATCTTTAGAATCTGCGAAATCCGCCGCATAGCTTTGGCTTATTTTATCTTCTCTTATCAGGCGCACCAGAGACTGCTTAAAACTCTGCATGCCGAAAAGGTCTCCTTCTTCAATAAAATGCAGCAGCTCCCAGGTTTTTCCTTCGCGAAGCAGGCGCGAAATCGTAGGTGTAGAAACCATTGTTTCACAAGCAGGAACTCTGCCAGTACCGTCTTTGGTAGGGATCAATCTTAAAGAAATAATTCCGCGCAGCAGCAACGCCAGCTGCGCCCTTACCTCATTATGCTGATGCGGCGGGAATAAATTAATTACCCGCTCTACCGTCTGGTAAGCATTCACCGAATGAACCGTGGCAAATACCAACATCCCCATTTCCGCCGCGGTAATCGCTGCCTGCATTGTCTCCAGGTCCCTAACAGTTGAAATATAAATTACATCCACGCTCTGAAGAGTCGCCTGCCTAAGAGCCGTAGGATAAGATTTTACGTCTATACCCAGCTCTCTCTGGCTTATTATAGACTGCTTATCG
>PCWA01000038.1 GCA_002796125.1 Candidatus Ghiorseimicrobium undicola | reverse complement strand
TCGGACTGTGATTCAAAAGCCCCCAGATTCATCTGGAATGACCGTTCGGCAAAGGCTGTCTGGTAACAACGCGCCGCTGGAAACTCATTCTTGATCAATTCATAAGTCCCGTCTTGCGATCCGCCATCGATAGCAATTATTTCATCTGCCCCCAGTGTCTGAAGGTGATTGAGAACGTCGCTGATATGGCTCTTTTCATTAAACACAGGAATTATTATGGCTATTTTTTGTTTTTCCATTATTTCAATATCCTATTTCTGTTCATTCATCCCGACACCTATCAGGTCGGGATAAATTCGCGCATAAACTTACGTTCGTTTCACTCCGTAAGTTCAGAGCTCATTTAGATTCCAATCATAATCCTGCCATTCGATGCGTGTCTTATTCGATAACTTCGAGGCCATATCCGATGGCACATAATCCTTAAGGAAGCTGATAACGCCTCCCTTTTTATCGAAATCCTCTCCGAACCATTTAAAAATAGGAGAAAGAAATAAGATATCTTTATCGGCATCGTACCGGAACTTGCTCGGCGTATTCGCAAATTCTTTGATCTGTTCGTTGAGTTGACCATCGAGCGTTTCCGCGCTATACGCCTCTTCCCTTAAGACAGGACATCCTATGGAAGCGCAGACAATGACAAAATGGATTCGAGGGTCTTTGAATTCCTTACGAAGCCGCTCATTCTCAATTTCATTAAGACTGACGTTCTTGCCGAGTAAATTTAGAATAGGTTTATTCCAGACATCAGGGATTTGCTGAATGCTGTTGGCAGGATAGCGCAGGGCGGATAACCCGAATGATTTCTTTAGTGGATAATTATCGAGGACATGTTTGACGGCGCCGATATTATAAGCATTGATCCAGAAGGCCATTCTCTCAGGGTTTGACCAGATTTCATATTCCTTTAATGTCACGCCTTCCAGTTCATGAACTATTTTTTCAAGATCCGCCGGTGATTTTTTAATGACAGAATAATCCACTAAACCGTCCTTGACATGTCTTTTTAGGAATTGATCCAAGGCGCTGTATGTATGATCGAAAGCAAACGCCAAACTGGATAACAACAAAATTATGGAAGTGAGTCCTATGGAAATCAACATCCTGCTTTTAATATTCTCTCTTTTTATCATCCTTGTTCTCCATTAAGTGTTATATAGCAAAAAACATACTTATAT
>PCWA01000040.1 GCA_002796125.1 Candidatus Ghiorseimicrobium undicola | reverse complement strand
AATAGACAAGATAAACGAAGAGGGTATCAAGGCCGCGGAAAGCAAGGCTAAGGAGATTGAGGATGAAGCGAAACGCCGGGCAAAAGAGATAGTTGAGAAGGCCCAGGAGCGCGCCAGCGGGATTATAGATGAGGCGAAAGAAAAAATAGCAAAAACAGAAGATAGCGCGCGTCTCTCCCTTAAACAAGCCGGCAGGGATCTTATTATTTCGCTAAGAAAAGAGATAGATGTGATGCTTGAGGGGCTCGTGTCTTCTCATGCCCACAAGGCGCTAAGCCCGGAAGAGTTGTCCGAGGTTATAGCGCATTTTATAAAAGAGTCTGCAGGCAAAGGAAAACAGGATATAGTAATATCCTTAAATAAAGAAGATCTGGAGAAGATAGAACAGGGCTTCCTGGATGAGTTAAGAGATGCCGCAAAAAGGGGAATTATCCTTAAGGCGTCAGAAGATATAGACGGAGGCTTTACGATAAGCTATGACAGCGGGCACTCACACTATGATTTTACGGACAAAGCGATAGCCGAATATTTGCTGGTTTATCTTAGGCCGAGGCTGGGACAAATTTTAGGGGATTCGATTGTGTGATGGCAGCAACCCGCAGGTGGTTTATTTAAATGCCGGAATATTATATATATTTAATCTCAAGTTTGCCGATGCTGCACTTTGGGGCAAAAACGCCTTTTTCTTCTGAGGAATTTATTGATAAGTGCAGGGGGCTCATACCCGACAATAAAATAAACATATTAAAGGGTATCCTTAATTTTCCTGCGCACCCTCAAGACATAGCGGAGCCCGTTTTAAAAAAATGGCGTGAATTTGAAACAGCCTTAAGGAATGAGTTTGTAAAAGTAAGGGCAGGCCGCAAAAAGACAGACCCTTTAAGGTATCTGCGCGAGGGGGTATATCCCTGGCCGCATTTTTCCAGGACGGCATTTAATGTTTATAGAAACCCGTCTATTTCAGAAGGCGAGAAAATTCTCGATAAAGAGCGTTGGGATTTTTTAGATGAAATCGCAAAAGGGCACTATTTTGATTTTGATTTTCTTATCGTTTACGCCTGCAAACTGTCGATATTGGAGAAGTGGGAGAGGATTAGAAAGGCGGATAAGGCGAAGTTGTTAGAGGGAGCGCTGCGGGAAGAGGAAAATAAAGGTTAGAAATAA
>PCWA01000091.1:866-1232 GCA_002796125.1 Candidatus Ghiorseimicrobium undicola | reverse complement strand
ACTGCCCCCATCGACAAATATCAGCTCTGTTGTTTGAGAAAGCATCTGATAATAAATGTCATTCTTTCTCAACATCGTCTCTTCGTTATAAACAGGAATAATGACGCTGATCATGCCTTTATCCTTCCGGTGTAACAGGCTCTTTACTCTGTTTTTTCCTTAAAGTTTGTTGTAAATAATACACGGCCCCAAAAATCAGGAAAGCCACAATGATTTTCCAAAAATTCTTTGGATCTGTTATGACACTGATAAATGAAGAGCCGAAATAGACAAGCGCGAAGGAACCCGGAAGAATACCGATTAAAGTCGCAAGCACATAATCACGGAATCTGACTTTTGTTAACCCTAAAGCCAAATTCTGAATAT
>PCWA01000091.1:0-850 GCA_002796125.1 Candidatus Ghiorseimicrobium undicola | reverse complement strand
GATCAGCCGGATTAAAAGAACCGTGATAAACCCCCTTTTCTCGATCTGCTTATCTATACCGCTGAATTTGCCTTTGATTAATTTCTCAACGGCTTCGCGAGCAAAATATCGCGCGATGATAAATTCCGCTATCGCCGATAAATTAGCGCCGATGAGCAAATAAATTAATCCCTTAAGCCCCCAAATCGCGCCTGCTGACGCTGAAAAGACTGCCGCCGGGAACAAAATAAGCGGACGTAAAACATACAGAATAATATATATAACCGGCCCCCAGATACCGAAGGAATCAATTTTTTCTTTGAATGACTCAACGGTGATGTTTGAGAAATCGACATTGAAATACCGCAAAATCAAAAATATCGCCGCCAGAATGGCAACAACGATACCCAATTTCATCCATGGACTGTTTTTCAACTTACCCATAATCCTATCCTTTCTTTATTTGAACAGATAGGTCACTATCTTAACCAGAACGCTCTGGCCGGCTAAAAAGCTGCCGCTGACCTTTTTATTAATCTGCGCCAATGTCGGGTAGATATGAATAGACTTTTCGATTTTCCCGATATCAACTTTTCCATTAAGAACTGCCACCCATTCGTGGATCAGTTCACCGGCATGGAGTCCGACAATCTGCGCGCCAATCAAACGGCGTTTTTTGTCCGTAAGAATCTTGGCGAACCCCTTATTTTGACCTTCTGCCAGTGCCCGGTCGAGATGGTTAAATTCATATTTGTAAACGTTGTATTCAATCCCTTTTTGTTTGGCCATTTCTTCATTTAAACCTACGGAGGCGGCCTCAGGGTCGGTGAATGTGCACCAGGCAACGGACGAAAAGTCCGTCTTTAAAACA
>PCWA01000061.1:1247-5484 GCA_002796125.1 Candidatus Ghiorseimicrobium undicola | reverse complement strand
ATTAGCTTATGTGAGAAAGTTGTATGGGCACATAAACTGGCTTTATAAAAACATGGACCAGTCTTTTAATTTTCCCAAGCAAAGCCCGGAAACAGCCGGTAAGGATATTTCTGATAAAAAGGGCAATGTGTTGGATTTAAAAGGCACGCCCTGCCCGATAAATTATGTAAAAGCAAAGCTGTTTTTGGAGAATCTAGAGGCCGGGGATAACCTGCAGATAATCCTGGATGAAGGCGAGCCGATAAAGAACGTGCCGGAAAGTTTGAAAAACGACGGGCATAAGATTTTAAGCATAGAAAAAACCGGCGAATTCTACAAGGTAACTGTTAAAAAAGGTTGAATCAAGGATAGCCTGTTTGAGTTTTATGGTGTATAATAGGCCAATTATTAACGATTAACTATTGAAGGGAATAATAAAATGTCTTATGTGAAAGGGCTTAGATGCCGCGAGTGCGGCAGGGAATATCCTAACGGTATTTTATTTGTCTGTGAGTATTGTTTTGGATCCCTTGAGATTGCTTATGACTACGCGAAGATAAGAAAGGTTTTAAGCAGGGAGACGATAGAGGCGCGCCCCAAAAACATGTGGCGTTATAAGGAGCTCTTGCCGTTGGATCGTGATCCGACCGACGGATTCAATACCGGATTTACGCCTTTTATAAGAGCGGATAACCTGGCTAAAATTTTAGGAGTTAAGGAATTATACATAAAAGATGATTCTGTTAATCATCCAACCTTATCCTTTAAGGACAGGGTTGTTGCCGTGGCTTTTTCTAAAGCCAAAGAGTTTGGGTTTAATACTATCGCTTGCGCTTCTACGGGTAATTTAGCTAATTCCGTATCGGCACAGGCGGCTATAGCGGGACTGCGCGCTTTCATATTTATACCCGCCGACTTGGAACAGGGTAAAGTTGTAGCCTCTTCAATTTATAACCCTGTTGTTGTAAAGGTAGAGGGTAATTATGACGAAGTAAACCGTCTTTGTTCAGAAATCGCCTCAAAATATAAATGGGCGTTTGTAAATATCAATATACGGCCGTATTACGCGGAGGGTTCCAAGACCTATGCTTTTGAAATCGCCGAGCAGTTTGGGTGGCGGGCTCCAAAGCATATAATTTCTCCTGCCGCCGGCGGCTCATTGGTTACTAAGATTAAAAAGGGCCTTCAGGAGTTTTATGATTTAGGCCTAATAGATGAGTTTGATACCAGGCTTTATGTCGCCCAAGGCCAGGGGTGTTCTCCGATAGTTACGGCTATCCAGGAAGACAGCGAGATTATTAAACCGGTCAAACCAAAAACAATTGCCAAATCTCTGGCTATAGGAAATCCCGCCGACGGATATTACGCCTATGATGTGGTCAAGAAGTCCGGAGGATGGGCGGAGGCGGCTTCTGATAAAGAAATTGTTGAGGCCATAAAGCTTCTGGCCGAGAGCGAAGGTATATTTACGGAAACAGCCGGCGGAGTAACGGTAGCGGCGGCAATAAAGCTTATTAAGCAAAAACGTATACCGAAGGATGAATCCATAGTTATCTGCGTAACAGGAAATGGCCTGAAGACGCAGGAAGTGGTAATGGATAAACTGCACAAGCCGCTTAAGATCAAGCCGAATTTGTCTTCGTTTGAGGAAGAGCAAAAGAAAGTCCCGACGGCAGACCATTATAGCATATAAAAGTAGCGAGTAAAAACACCCTCATGGTCAAGAAATCATAAGCGAGTTCCAATCCGCGGGGGCGCGGAACACCAAAGAAAGGATAATTATGTCTGTTAAAGTAAGAATCCCGGCACCATTACAGAAATTAACAAGTAATAAAAGCGAAGTTGAGGTTGAGGCAGCGACGATAAAGGAATTAGTTGAGAGCCTGGAAAAAGTTTATCCGGGTATAAAGGGGCGGATTTGTGATGAGAGCGGAAAAATCAGGCGTTTTATTAATTTTTATGTAAATGATGAAGATGTGCGTTTTTTAAAGGGAGATGATACTGTTCTTAAAGATGCTGACCAGGTTTCTATTATTCCGGCCATAGCAGGCGGAGCAGGCGAGAATAGAAAATAGAGAATATATATTAAAATATTTTGTAAGGTAGCAATAGGATATGAAAAAAGAATTAACAGCTCATGATAAAGAAAGATACGGCAGGCAGATGCTTGTCGACGGATGGTCGGAGGATGGACAGCTAAAACTTAAAAACGCGGAGGTTTTTATATCCGGTGTTGGCGGATTAGGCAGCCCTGTATCAATATATCTCGCGGTTGCGGGAGTGGGCAAGATAAATGTTTGTGATTTTGATGTCCCTGAGTTGTCTAATTTAAACAGGCAGATATTGCACCATGACGCGCGTATCGGCATTAATAAGGCGCTTTCTGCCAAAGAAACGCTAAAAATTCTTAATCCTAGCATAGAGATAAAAGAATTTCCATGTAAAATAGAAGCTGACAATGTGCATAGCCTCGTAGGCAATAGCCGGATAATTATTGATTGTATGGATAATTTTGCCACGCGTTTAATTTTAAATGAATGCGCGATTGCCAAAAAAATACCCCTGGTTTATGCATCTGTCTGGGGATTAAGCGGCTATTTAAGTTTTATTAATGTCCCCCGGACACCGTGTCTTTCCTGTATATTTCCTGAGGCCCCTCCCAGGGAGGCTAAGTTTCCCGTCGTGGGAGCGACCCCTGGAGTAATAGGTTGCCTGGAAGCGTTAGAAGTGATAAAATATTTAACCGGTGTCGGCCGTAATTTGGAAAACGAACTTTTGGTCTGGGACGGCGCATCGGTGGATTTTAAAAAATTACCGATCCGCGCCAATAAGGATTGCCCTGTCTGTGGCGCCTTGCGCGATAAAAAAGCTTAAATTATGATATTAAACGAACAGCAGATAGACAGGTATTCGCGGCAGATTATTCTTCCTCACGTTGGAGGAAAAGGCCAGGATAAAATTTTAAACGCGAAAGTTTTAATTGTGGGTACCGGCGGTTTGGGCGCGCCGTGCGCCTTTTATCTGGCGGCTGCCGGCATTGGCAAAATCGGGCTTGTGGATTCGGATAAGGTAGAGCTTAATAATCTACAGCGGCAGATTTTACATACTACCGCGGATGTGGGAATTCCAAAAGCCGAATCCGGAAAAAAAAGAATTACTGCTTTAAACCCCGATATTAATGTGGTTACGCATAATTTACGCCTTACATCGCAAAACGCCTTAGAATTAATAAAGAATTATGATATAGTAGTGGATGGAACAGATAATTTTCCCACGCGCTTTTTGATAAATGATGCCTGTGTCATGGGGGGCAGGCCTTTAGTTCACGCCGGTATTTTTAGGTTTGATGGGCAGATTATGACGATAATGCCTAAGTCTGGCCCATGCTATAGGTGTCTTTTTCCGGAGCCTCCGCCGCCGGGGCTGGTTCCTTCTTGCCAGGAAGGCGGCATACTTGGGGCGGTAGCCGGTATTTTAGGCGTTTTACAGGCAAACGAGGTACTAAAATTTGTTTTAGGGATAGGCGATTTATTAATAGGTAAACTTCTTATTTTTGATGCCTTGAGTTCGAGTTTCCGCACAGTAAAAGTGCCCAGAGATAATGAATGCGCGGTTTGTTCTGATCATGCCACAATCACGGAGCTGCTAGATTACCAACAGCAGGCCTGCCAGATAAGACGAGATGAAAAATAGAGAGGAAGGAAACAGATGGCCAAAAAAGTCGTGAAACTTACATTTACCGGAGAGGCGATAAAAAAACCTTTAACTTTCCGCATGGCAAAGAAATTTGATGTTATGCCGAATATAAGGAGGGCGAAGGTTACCGATCAAATTGGAGAGATTGTTCTTGAGCTTGACGGCAAGGAGGAAAATCTGGAAAAGGGAATTAAGTTTCTTGTAAAATCAGGAGTTATAGTTGAACCGATAGTAGGAGACATTGTAGAATAAAAAGTAAGCATCAAATATCAAAGGTTAAATATGATATTTTGAGCAAAATATTGGGGTGTAACAATGACAAAGAAGCGCAAAAATATTTTCGCCGAAGTCGGAGAAAAAGAAGTAACCAGAGCGATCGTTGGTGAGTTTTCCAAGCAATTTCAGCAATATGTTTCAAGCGATTGTATTATAATCGGCGCGGGGCCATCCGGGCTTATGGCCGGCAGGATTCTTGCCAAACGCGGCGTAAAAGTTTTTATTATTGAAAGGAATAATTATTTAGGAGGCGGTTTCTGGATAGGCGGTTATCTCATGAACAAAC
>PCWA01000061.1:0-1229 GCA_002796125.1 Candidatus Ghiorseimicrobium undicola | reverse complement strand
CCGAGAAAAATTTAAAAGAATTAGGGATACCGTATACTCAATATGTAAAAGGTTTATATGTGGCAGATGGCCCGCATGCCTGCTCAAAGTTGATAGCGGCGGCCTGCGATGCCGGAGTAAAATTCGCGAATATGACTATATTTGACGATGTGGTTTTACGCGAGGACAATAGGGTCGCGGGAGTGGTGATTAACTGGACTCCGGTGAAAGCCCTGCCGCGTGAAATCACCTGTGTTGACCCGGTGGCCATAGAATCAAAATTAGTAATTGATGCCACCGGCCATGACGCATGCGTTGTTTCAAAACTTGAAGAACGCGGGATTATGAAAAAGGCTGGATTCGGAGCTATGTGGGTTGAGCGCTCGGAAGATTTGGTGGTTGAATATACACAAGAGGCCCATCCCGGATTGGTTGTCTGCGGCATGAGCGTTACGACGACCTATGGCCTCCCCCGCATGGGCCCGACTTTCGGCTCAATGCTTTTATCCGGAGAAAAAGCAGCGGATGTAGCGCTTAAGATCCTAAAGAAAAAATAGCTTTTTATCAAATGAAAGAGCGCGTCAGGATTAAAAAAATTTATCTATATGAAGATAATTGTTCTTTGAGGCTGGCCCAGGTAAAGGATTTTATAGAAAATACGTTTAAAATACCCGCTTGTGTTAAAAAGGTAAAAAACGCCGTGGTAGCCAGAGGATTAGTATTGGATTTTATGGCTACGCGCGATAATATATCTTATACCCAAGACAAGTATTATATTATCATAACCAATAGCTTGTTCGCAACGTTTAGCGATATGGACAAGCGTATACATTTAAGGTCCTCTTTATTTAGTTATCCGTCTATCATATCATTGCCGGGCATAGTTGAGGCACCGGCAAAACCCCGCGGATATTACCTGGCAAAGCAGAGTTTGGCGCATACCGGGCTCTGGGAAATAGAAGAAGCGAGAATAAAGAAGGAGCTGAAGGACAGATTTATAGACTATGGCGATAGCCGTATAACTGAGGTCTTGAAAGGCCTGGTTTCCCAGGCACTCTTTTTTTATTTTACCGGCGAGCCATTTTGTAAAATCAGAAAGTGCCGTCTTTATAACGCTCACTGGCAGGAAGAGCTTATACACTCGCAGATTAAAAGCGGTATGTTTTGCGCAAGGCACGGTAGAATATTAAAAAAACTAGCGGGTAGAGATAATTTCTCTATTTCGCTGCTGGTTCCTTCGCAAAATGAAT
>PCWA01000077.1 GCA_002796125.1 Candidatus Ghiorseimicrobium undicola | reverse complement strand
CAGAGACATGCCCGGGTTTTTTTAATTTAATATGCTAAACTATAAAGATAAAAATTTCATTAAACTAGCGGCTCTTCTGTTAATCCAGGTATTTCTGGTTACAAGCGCAGCCTGCCCGGAATCTATATCTAATAATAATACATCTAGCGTATATATAAAAGACAATACGTTGAGAGTGCCTATTGATTCTACAAACGGCTATAAGAGGATGCAGGATGCCCTGAGCGCGGGAGTTCAAGAGTCGTTCTTAAAAGAAAATAAAGGATGGCAGAGCAGGCCTGAATATGCCAAGTACCTCCTGGATGTCAGGAACAAGATTCTGGAATTAAGAGGCGCGGCAATAGATGTTAAGGTCTATTATTATGCGGTTGGCGGAGGCTTCTCCAGCCCGGTTTCCGGGGTTGAGGATATTGATATAGTTTCCCCTCTCATAGCTACTGAGTTTACCCAGTTGATCGGAGCTGATGTTACAAAGGGAGATTATGAAATATTCAAAAGGAGAATAAAGAAAGACTTATCATCTTTACAGGTGATAGATCCGGAAAAAATCTCGTTCGGCCGCGGCGTCGAAAATATAGACGGCATAGGTTATCCTGTGTTTACCGCGAACTTCTCATATCTAGGGAAAATAAGGAAGGTGAAGATATATTATCAGTTGGATGCGGCGCAGATTTATCCGGATGAATTAAAAAGCGGCTATAATATATTATATTCAAGGGGAAATCCCGGCCTTATAGGAAAAATGAGCAAGGCTGTAAAATCAGGGCTTATCAATAGTTTATTTAAAAATAACAGTTTTATAGTAATGGAAAACCTGCCTAATTCAGATTTGAGTTTTGACGGATTTGAAAAGGTTTCTCTGGGGGATGTCAGCTGGGCAGGGGCAAGGAAATTAGATTTTTATACGAATATCTCAAAGAGTGTTATAAAGAAAAGAACAATGCCGCGAAGGGTTTTTATTTCAAAAACCGGCAAGGCTGCTATTGCCGCAATATTCACTTTAGCGGCAGGCAAATTGACATACGAATCAGGAGAATCATCTGATGCCGAGAAGCAGGAAGTCGTTAATTTAGGAAAACCAATGCATGGCGAAAGATATGCCTCAAAGGAGCAGTTTGAAAAAGAAAAGAAGGACTTTACCGCAGCCAGGGCATCCAAAAAAAATATCCTTAGTTCTGAAGATACCGCGAGAGTGGAAGGGTTTTTGAATCCGGAAAGGGTTAAGGCCATGCAATTCGCCGCGGATGAATGGCAATTGGAGCCTGCTTTTATAGCAGGCTTTTTATATGAAGAAAACGTCCATACAAATTCTCTGAATACGATAAAAGAATCCATCAAAGAGTTTCTTTCCAGGATAGCAGGTTTCTATGATATGAAAAATACAGTGGGCCTTGGAAACGTAAGCGCGTCTTTTATGCAGAATAAAGAATTCCTGGATTTTCTGTATGATAACAGTGATTTTATCATGAAGCAGCTTCTTGATACAGAAGCTGACAAGGCGGCATTTAAAGAATTTATAGACGGGACTGATGATACGCTCGGATATGAATTTATAAAAGACATTCAGGAGGATGAAGGCGGATGGAAGGGCTGGCTCAAAACAATATATCCGACGCTTAATAACCTTGCAAATAACGCAGAGCCTATAAATATTTTATTGGCCGCATACGCGATGAGAGTAAAAGCGGAAGAAATAGCCTGGAGAAATAAAGACGAGACAGATATCCCGGATACTTCTATCATGAATGAAAATTCCAGCTCATGGGTAGTAGGGCAATACAAGGAAATACCGGACGCTTTACGGGCCAGATATTCCGAAGCGTTTAATTCCAGTTATTATCCGCCGTACGCGTACCAGTATTTTCTTGCGGCTGATTATATGGGAGTCAGGTCGCTGACAGAAAGGGCAGTCGCCAAAGTAAAGGCCTATATAATGTTTTCCAATAGCGGCGTATTTACGGCAAGCGGGGCGGCGCATTTTTCTCTTCGTTCCAAAGATAACAGCCTTACCTCTAAAGCCGGGCTCAATACTACGGAAAGATTTAAAATTGGAAGAAAAGAATATGATGTTAATGACGCAGGCATAATGAATAAAATAGAAGTAAATACAGATAAGCTAGGGACAATAAAACCTGAATCGGGGTTAAGCGTAACTTTTACCATACGCGGCCCTGCTGCGAGAGTTGGATTGGCGGATTATCTCCGCAATAATACGCCTATTTTACAAAAAGCCATGTCGCGCTCAGAATCCCTCCATAAGGGGTTATTGAGCCGGGACATTACAATAATATTAGCGGATAAATATGATTACCTGGCAGGAGACCATAAAGCAAATAATCTTATAATATTGAATGCCTCAGATCTTGAATCTATGCTTAATAGGGGAGAAAATCCGGTTTTTGTATCTGAGCTTGTGGCCTCTTTAATGTCAGAAGAGCTTGCTCACGAAAGAGGCGCTGACGGGAAAGCTGAGACAGAAGAAATTCTGGCCCAGAAAGGCAGCCGCGGTACCAGAGAGCTTATCGCAGAAGATATCGCGGGATATATTAAATTTATAGAAATCTATAGCGATGACTCCCAAGAAAACAGCGGCTACCTGGCCTATTTAAAGACAGAGGCAGTCTACGCTGATCTCGCGGAAGTCGGGCAGAATCTGTGGTTTGAATGGGACTATAAAGCCAGGGACCTGTACAAGATGATGGACCCTGCGTTATGGAATAGCTATGAAGTGGATCAGAACCCAGCTTTATTTTTAAAATATTTCGGCATAAAAAGATTAAAAGATATATCCGGGAGTAAGAAGTTTCGGGACGCTTACGCCGGATTAATGACTTCATACAGAACCTATATGGATCCTGACAAAAAGACCTGGGTCAGCGAGAATTATCCGGAACTGAAAAACAAACTGGCAGTCTACTCATCTTTTGAGTTTGGCATCAGCAAATTTACCCAAAACCTGCAGTCCGGCGGGCTAGGGGCTTTATCAGGCGATCACGTGAAAGAGATGAGCGATATGGGGTTTAACTTTATAGGAGTAGGCCTTGGGTATAAATATGGGTATTTCACGCAGCGGATTAATTCTAATGGCGATCAGGAGGATGTGTTTAATGACACGGATTTTTCCAGGATGCCTAAGCGGGAAGTGATAGATAAACAAAACGGAAAACCATTGCTTCTAGAGATAACTATGTATGATACCGTTGTTTATGTCAAGGTATGGGAGGTTATGGTAGGCAGAGGCAGGCTTTATTTGTTAGATACTGACATAGCTGAAAATGGCAAGGATGACAGAATTAATTGGAAAAGAAGGGTAACAAAATATCTTTATAGCAAAAGAGAGGGAGAGAAAGATCAGATAAAATTTCATCAGGCTTATATACTCGGTATAGGAGAGGCCTTTTTATTGGATAAACTCGGGATAAAGGCGGATTTTTACCACCTTAACGAAAGCCATTCCGGATTCGCCATCATAGGGCTGATAAAAGACTTGATGAAAAAAACCGGCCTTAGTTTTGAACAGGCGGCGGTAACTATGTATTATAAAAGTTTATTTACTATCCATACTCCGATACCCGCGGGTAACTGGGCGTTTAGCAAAGCAGAGCATGCCTACGCGTTCAATAACAATTTGCTGTCTGAAGAAGAGCATGAAAAGATCGCGGCCTTGGGGGATAAAGATGGGTTATTGAACATGGCCCAGCTTTTGCTGAATCTGTGCGGATTCAAGAACGGCGTAAGCGATGAACACGGCAGCGTATCCAGGGAACAGTGGGGCGGTTATGTGATCGGGGAGATATTGAACGGCGTAAGTATTCCGTATTGGCAATCTTCAGAATTACAGGAACTTATTGAAAGTAAGATTATAGATGTAAAAGCTGCTAACCAGGTATTGGGCGACGAGCAGATTTTAAACCTGGCAATTGACAGGATAACCGATAGCGAGTTATGGGATGCGCACATGCCTGCTAAAAAAAGATTAATTGAGTTTGCGCGAAAGAACGTTAAGAATCAGCGCGTAAGAAATAACGAACGCCCTGAGAAAATAAAAGAAGCGGATATCCTGTTTGACGAGAATGCCTTTACGATTGTGGTTGCCAGGAGATTTGCGGAATATAAGAGAAGCGATTGGGTGTTAAGCGGAGATTTTACAGGGATAAAGAGGATCTTCACAGAGGCCATTAACGCAAAAAAGCCAGTCCAGTTGATATTTGCCGGCAAGGCCCATCCGGAAGATGTGCGGGGCCAAATAATTATCAGGCGTATTCACGATTACATAAAACAGCTGGAGGAAAACGGCATAAAGAATCAGGTGGTATTCCTGGAGAATTATAATCTTGATATGGCTCATTATCTTGAGCAGGGTTGCGACCTGTGGCTTAGTTATCCGGAAGTAAATTATATACCGCAGGAGGCGTCAGCTACAAGCGGGGAAAAGGTCGCTGTGAATGGAATAATTAACGGAGGCATTCCTACGGGTTTTATGAGAAAAGACCTTGTTCATAACAGGAATGCGATACTTTTTAATAATATAGGGGAGTTTCATAATGAATTAGATTTAAAAAATCCGGAATCCGCGATAAATAAATATTATGGAAAAAACATTAAGCCTTCCAAGAGGCCTTCCGGGGAGTGGCTTAGCATGATGAGGGAATCCCTGAGGACAGGCATGCTCAGGTTTGGGACAGACCGCATGATAGAAGAATACGCCAGGAAATATTATACAAAAGAAGCGATGTTTTCCGGGCGCATGGAAGAGAATAATTATAAGCTGGCTAAGAAAGTAGCTGCTGCTCTGGAAGACCCGGAAGCCTTATTGAAAAAAATAGATATTAGCAATGTATCGCCTGCCGCATTAAGCGAGAGAGCATTTAAAACAGACGGCACATATGACCCTGTTAATGTAGAAGCTGACGTGAAATTTAAATATAATATCCCCCCCGAGGCAGCGGAGGTTTCGATAATATTTAAGCAAAATAACCGGCCTGACTATATACAGGCGTTTAGAATGGAACCGGTAGAAGATAAAGGCGGCGGCACATGGCGCTATAGAGGCGTTATTGATACGATTTTGAGGTGGGATTTTCTGAAAGATGTTTTTAAATCAGAAACAAGGGATTTTAGATTGGATAAAGCGATGGATTGTACATATCAAATAAGAGTGAGGCCTATAATAAGTTTCTCGGGTACTTCTAGTTGGGCTGAAAAAAGGAGCCAGGGAGAAAGCTATATCAGGATATTGCCAAACATTGATAATACCGCTATAAAACAAATTTCTTATCCACGCATGTCTGCAACGCAGCAAAGCCTATAATCCCGCTGTCAAACAAATATTTCTTTTGATTTTTCAAATCAAGTAGTGTATATTAAATCAGGTAGAAAAATAGGAGAGTCAAAGATATGGCAAATATGCGCCTGGTGCTTTTAAGGCACGGAGAGAGCGTTTGGAATAAAGAGAATAAATTTACCGGCTGGACAGATGTTGACTTGTCTGAGAAAGGCATGAGCGAGGCGAAAGAAGCCGGAAGGGTTTTAAAAAAAGAAGGATATGCGTTTGACGCGGCATATACATCTGTTCTTAAAAGAGCCATAAGGACGTTGTGGTTTGTCCTGGATGAGATGGATCTGATGTGGATACC
>PCWA01000020.1:1704-2297 GCA_002796125.1 Candidatus Ghiorseimicrobium undicola | reverse complement strand
ATCTTCCGCTTTGGCTTTGGCAAAGGCCTCGTCTCCCCACGGATACCAATGGACAGGGTTATTGGCGTGCTGAAGTAAATAAGGGCTCTTTTCTTTAGATAATAAATTTTCATCCGGATATTTTCTTGTGACATCAACCTTAGATTCCATTTTAACGATCTCGGTTTTTTTGATCGCTTGCCTAGCTGTCTTAGGACGACTCATCCCCTGTTGAATCATAAAAGAAACAATTATGATCCCAATCACGAAAACCGTTATAAGCACCTTATTTCTCATTTAGGACTAACTCCAATGACTTTAAGAATTCTGCTGGCGGTAAATATCCCGCAACCCGGGCATCTTCAACCTCTCGGCCATTCTCATCTAAAAAAACAATCATGGGCAAACCAAAAACACGATATTGCTCTACGACCTCTTGAACCGCCGGGGCCATCATGTCGGTGGCATCAACCCTTAAGCGCACAAATTTTTTCAACTCTTTTATAACTGTCGGATTCGTGAAGACAAAATTCTCCAACTCATGGCACGTAATGCACCAATCCGCATAGAAATCAATGACCACTGGTTGCTTCTTTTCTTTAGCCATCGCGACT
>PCWA01000020.1:0-1655 GCA_002796125.1 Candidatus Ghiorseimicrobium undicola | reverse complement strand
GATTTATATTCATCCCAAGCCAAACTCTCTTTCGGTGTAAGGATCGCGGCGATGATCGAAATCCCAAAAATCAAACTCACCAACCCCGCGGCCCATTTTAACCGGACAAATAATGGCTTTTCCTTTCCAGACCTCTCGATAAAACCAAGATATCCTCCTCCCAAAATCAACGTAACGGGAAAAACCCATTTGACAAATTCAGGATTAAAAGCGATGACAAAATAATAAAAAGAAAACCCTAAAAGGATAACACCAAAGACATGCTCAACCCACATAAGCCAGCTTCCGGCTTTTGGTATTTTCTTAAGCAAACCCGAGAAAGTCCCTAGGACAAGGTATGGAAATCCTAAACCTAAAGAAAAGACGAAGAATGACAGAAAACCAAAAAAGGGATTCCCTCTGTCGGCTACTGAAGTCAACAACGCCAAGACTGGAGGCCCGATGCAGGGAGCGGCAAAAATACCAACGAACATTCCGGCAAAAAATAATCCAAAAAATCGGATTTTCCCCTGCCTCGCCGGCAGGCGGGTTAACCGCTCCAATTTTTGTAACAACCGGGAAGGAACGCTTATCTGAAATACGCCGAACATCGAAAGCGCCAAGCCAAGCATGAGAACCGCAACCGTTATAACAACCCACTTATTTTGTAAGATGCCTCCAAACAAAGCTCCCGTCATCGCCGCAAAGACGCCCAAAGAGCTATACATCACAGCCATTCCCAGTACATAAATTAAAGCCTTGCCGAATGACGGAAGCAATCTTACAGGTTGTCCTTGCGGCGGTTTAAACAGCGATGCGGTCACCGTCAGCATCGGATAAACGCACGGCGTTAAATTAACGGCTAACCCTGTTATAAAGAATGTTAAAAAATGGAAAAAATAATTTTTCATTTCTATTCCCTGGGAAACTACAGAATAATAATTTGATAACCCTTATCAGCAAACTTGGCAATGCTGGGATGACCTTTATATTCCGCAGTCAACGACACCTTGTTCTCTTCCAAACTCGCCTTAACCTGAAAAGCGCTGGCACAGAAATCACAAATAACATTGGTAACGCCAGCTTCTCTTAATTCTTTATACATCGGTGCCAATTTATCGGTCGAATCCGGCTTTGACCATTCAGCGATCCACTCCGTCCCAGCGCCGTCAAACAAAAGGACAACTTCATGGCCATGCTCTTTCAATTCTTTACTGTATAAAAGAGCATGAACGGCTCGTGCCATTCCTTCATGACTTTCCTTTCCCGCCTGAAGAACGACCAGATACTTTCCTTTAGCGGCATACGCGTTTACTCCCAACGAGCCAATAAGTAATAAAACAAGAAAACCACTAAATAACTTTCGCATCATCTTCTCCTCCCTGCTAATTTGTTGTTTATTATAAATCTATGTCAATTCTTACTCGATTAACTGCTTATAACGACTTAATCATTTTAATTATTTTGACTACCTTTCGACCGGAAGGTGTTAATGTATAAAAGACTTTTAGCGGTTTTTCGGTTATAAGCTGTCTTTTAATATACCTAAATCGCCCAAGCTTTTTTAACCGTTGATACATGACCTTTTTGGTCAGTCCAGGAATGCTACGCAATAGCTCTCCGGGTTGTTTAGTCCCTGAGGCAATTTGCTGTAATACCGAACTACTCCATTTACA
>PCWA01000102.1 GCA_002796125.1 Candidatus Ghiorseimicrobium undicola | reverse complement strand
CTTGTCCAAATAGTCGGCTGTTTCTTTGGACTCGGTAAAAATAATGAGCTTATTATCTTTTAAAACTTTATCGGTTTTAAGGATAGCTGTAAATTTATCTATTTTAGGGTCGGTTGTTACGCTATCCCATAACTTTTTAATCTCCAATAAAATACTTAAATCATTCTCCAGGTTTTCTTTAAAAGGCTTGTCAAAATCTTCGGCCTTATATTTTTTAACCTTTTCCTGTTCTACTAACCGTATTATGCTTTCCTCATCATCATTATCAAGTGCCTCAAAAACTTTATCGCCATATTTTTTACTTATATAGACCGTGCCTTTATTAAGCATGTCTATAAAGCCTTCATAAGAACCAATAAATCTATCCAGGGTCATTTTAAAAGCATAGAAACTACTTTCAAGGCGCTTAACCAACAGTATCTTCATAAAACGGCCTAAATTACGCTGGGCAACCATTTCTTGTTTTTCATCTACGTCTGGATTTTTAAGATAAGTAAGCGGCATATACCTCGCATAATTAAAAGTCTTTATCAGCTCAATGGTTTTTGTAAATACCTTTTCCAATTTATCATCGAACTCATAATAGACCTTTTTCGGCTCAGAAACTGTGGGAAATTTGAGATTCCTATTTTCTAAATCTTTCTTAAAATATTTCAAGACTTCGGAACGCGTCCTTCTGACCATTAAATATTTAAGAATATTCTCGCGCATTTCAAGCGAATTCTCTTTTACAATCTTTAAGTAAACTTTAAGATTTTTGCGATCAACGGTTTTCAGCTTCCTATGCAGTTTTGAGAAAAAATTATCCAAATCGCGGGTATTAGGAATAGTACTATTGTGGCCTTTCTGAAAAAGTTTTACCTGGCTTAAGATATCGAAAGGGGTGTTATTAAGCGGCGTTGCCGATACTAATATAACACGCCTGCCCCAGCAGATTTGCTTCAGCTTTTCATAAGTCTGGTTGGTTTCATTGCGAAAACGATGCGCTTCATCAATAAAAATATTCTTATATTTCTCAACGCCTTTTTCTATTATCCTGTCTAATTTGCCCAAAGATTCCACTTCAAAACCCCTGACGCCAAAATCCCTGAAGGTATCACGCCAGTAATCCATTAAAACCGGCGGACAGATTATAAGCGTGTAGCCGTCTAACTGCTGAGCAAGCAAGGCTGAAATATAGGTTTTACCCAAACCAACAACATCAGCCAAAAATACTC
>PCWA01000001.1 GCA_002796125.1 Candidatus Ghiorseimicrobium undicola | reverse complement strand
GGTCTTTAGTTGCGCTTAGTTTTAAAAGAGCGATTGTTCTTTGAAAATCTATTAAAATTTATCTTTACTCTTTATAGGATGTCTTTTTTATACAAAATAAGTTTATCATAGAGCGATGTAACAGTCAAGAAATTTTGTATTTTTTTTCGGATTTTTTTTAAATCTTTCTTAAAGCCCTAAGGCTTTTAACTTGAAACTCAACCAAGTCCAAAAATGCGTCGGCATCCGGCAAGCATTCAGAACTTATGTTAAAATCTTTGTTTATATAAATAATTCTAGAAGGGGCAGGTTTGATAAGCGAGGTATTGTCGTTTTTTTGTCCTTGATCAATGAGGGAAAAAAGGCAATATACGGCAATATTTCTAAATAGCATGGTTTTATTCTGGGCTCTTGTTCTTTTTATGGCAGTTTTTAATGTCCTGATAATAAAACTCAATTCCAGGGTTTTATCAAAATCCATCAGCACACCTGCATATCCTTTCTCTTTCAGGATATCATCCAGCTTATTCTCCCAGCAATCAGCAGCTGATATATTTAAAGGGCAATAAAACTTTGCATCAGGAGCAAGTTTTTTAAACAAGCTGCTTGATCCTTTCTCTCTATTTTTCTCGCACACAATGTAAACTGATAAAGGCTCTAATAAAAAACAACCGTCCGAAGATAAGTTTTCTTTGGCTTTGACGCTTTTTTTAATCTCCTCTATTATATCAAAAGAAACGACGCCATCCGTTTCCAATACTACATTCCATACAAGAAATGGGTTGTCTTTTTTTATGTGCGAAAGAAATGATTTTATAGGAGTTAAGTACTTTTGAAGATAAGAGGCTTTAAACCAAATCGTGAAAGGTTGTTGAGCCAGCCTACTTATTTTTTCACCTAACTTCACTAGAGGTAAATGTTCATTAAGTTCTATTATGACCTTATTAATTCCGCTATCAAGCAACCCAGTTTCCCCTGAAGTCTTCTTCCTGCCCTTGTTTTCCAAAGAGAGAGGGAAATTACAGAAGGAATAACTGAAAAATATACCCACATTGCATTGTTTCACTGATGCGTTTCTATAAAGTCCCACGGCCTTTTTAATTTCGCCTTTAGATATATAAGGGCTTTCTATCATAAGATAAGGCGGCTTGCGCTGGTATTTTATTCCATATTTTTTTGCCTCTCTTCTTATTCTAGTCCCAGGAAATACCTGCAATAACTGAGCAAGAGCAGATCCGACCTTGCTTTCTCTGAGAAACCCTGCTGTTTTCCTGATGTCTTTTAATGTGTCCTGCGGAAGCCCAATCATAACACTGACAGCACATGAAATCTTTCTCTCCGTTAGAAGTCTTATGCCTTTTTTGAACTTCTCGGCATTCAAGAGCGGGCGGCCTATATTCTTTAAAGTAGCGGGATTTATTGTCTGCAAACCCGCTTCTACGCCTTTAAAATTGCATGCCTTTAACAAATCAGCCTTTTTATCGTCAAGATGCTCGACGCTTATATCGGCATAGAATTCCAGATCATTATGAGTGTTTAGCCTGATTATTCTTTCGCATGCATCATAAAAAACAGGAGAAAGAATAAAATTAGAGTCTATAAAATAAATCTTTTTTATTCCGTTTTGTTTTAAAAATTCTATCTCTTCTTGCACTCTATTCGCTGAAAAATAACCGTAAGGTTTATTATAACTGCAGTAAGTGCATTTAAAATAGCACCCTCTATATGTTTCAATAAAGGCAGTGATATAATCATTTAAATTAATAAACCCCTCTATGTATGGCGAGGGCACGCTGTCTAACTCCCTTATAGGTTCACGAGAAGGTGTAATGTTAACCCTGTCTGACCTTTTATAAAAAATACCTTTTATATCAGCATAACCGCTTTTATTTTTCATAATATCTTTAACTATTTGCACAAAGGTAACCTCGCCTTGGCCTATACATCCAATATCCACTACGGGATTGTTAAGGATATAACTTGTTTCTGCAGTAACCTCCGGTCCTCCGACAATGACCTTTAATCCGGGCAATCTCCTCTTGACGTTTTCTGCAATATAAAGACTTTGTATAGAATTGAAACTGAATAACGTAAGCCCAAGTAAATCCGGAGATCTTGAAACAATCAAATCTACTAACCTGGCGTTACCGGGCAATGGTGTTTTATTTAAATCCAATATCTCGACATCAACCTCATCCAGAAGACCTTCTTTATAAAGCATTGCCTTAAGGTATCCTGCCGCAAACGGCATGTTTAGAGGCGTATTCCTTGTAAGCAAAAGATCAATGCCATGCAGCTGTAATAATAAAATCTTGAATTTTTTATTCTTTGCTTTTGGGCGCATGCAATAACCTTTATTATAGCATCTTTAGAATAGGACATTATCACTTTGGCGTTACAGAAAAAAATACGCTTCCGGCTGCGCTAAACCTATCTTTTACTATTAATTTAAAGTAAAAATAATAGACCCGCCAGATGATTGTTCCTAAAAATTTTAGAAATTTATTACTTTTTCCGAGAAACAGTTTATTCTTCAAAAAATCAGAAAATTCAATATAAATACCCATAAAAATATCAAGCGCAAAAAATAGAATATTTTTTCTGAAGATAACAAAAGGCGGTTTTTTAAGGCCGTTTTTAGTTATGATGTATTTTACCCTGCCTATAATATCTTCGTAAGAGATATATCCCGCTCCGCTTGAATTATCCCCTTTCTCCAAAAAGCATAACTTGTCGTCTCTTTTGAACCTGCCCAATATCCTATGGCATACTAAAACGTTCCTATTAAAAACAACTATATCCCCTGCCCTGATATTGGCAGTATTGATAGGCAATACCCGCAGAATATCGCCCTCTTTTAAAACAGGCTCCATGCTGCTGCCTTTAAAATTAAAAACTCCTCCTTTAAGCTTAAAATAGATATTTCTTATTTGGTTAATATCTTCCTGCGCCATATTATCATATCTCTTTCTCAGTAATGTACTAAACTGCCGTCTATTTTTACCTGTTTTAGAGTATATTTAAATATTATAACAGCCAAAGGTAATAAAACTATGGAAAAGACAATTAAAACCGATATATCTGGCATAAGCATCTTGAATGAGTAGCCGCTCAATAAGGCATGCCTCAAAGCCCTTAAAGAATATGTTGCCGGCAAAAAATACGATATAACTTGAAGTTTCAAAGGTAATACCTCTATGGGGAAAAATACCCCGCTGAATAGCCCCGTCAGGCCTCCTATAAACCAGCCTACAGGTTCGCTTCTCTTAAATATAAGTATAAACCCTGCGGACATTATTCCTATAAAACTAAAACATACTACGGATAACATCAGAATCAATATGCCCGCTAAAATATCCGGATTATTAAACTGCATCCCAAAGAAAAATATTCCTATAATTAGGTATATTATTATCCTGAAAGATGTGAATACGAAATCCCAAATACTCATGCCTATCATGATTTCCGCAACTGAACTCGGGGTTACCAGCATGGATTCCAATACACCTGAGGCCTGGGCTTCTCTAATATGATTCGCAAAGGTCGATAAAGACGTCGTTAAATAGGTGGAAAACGCTATTCCAATAAGCACAAAAGAAAAATAATCGGTATTATAAGACGGCAGATATGTACTCGCTGATTTTCCGAATAGCTTCGCTATATAATAAAAGGTTGCTACAGACACTACCATTCCAATGCAAGTCATTAAAAAAGAAAGCTTATAACTTACAAATATCTTTGCGTCTTTTTTTAAAAATGAGGCCAATTTAAATAAAAACATATTATTTTTTTTCTATATAATAATTAAACACATCTTCTATCGTAACGGCTTCTTTTTGATTAATGCCTTTTTTTAATTCCGCTAATGCGCCGATGGCTTTTGTCTCTCCTTTATGCAATATAGCCAATCTATCAGCCATTATTTCAGCTTCATTTAATTGATGCGTTGTAAAAAATACAGTTTTTTTATGCTTAACTACTAGCTCCTCTTTTATAAACTTTCTAAAACTAACGGTCATCAAAGGGTCTAAACTTTTTGTCGGTTCGTCCATAAATAATATCTCAGGTTCTTTTAATAATGAACGAGCTATGCCCAATCTCTGCCTCGCGCCCGCGGAATATTGCTGAAACTCCTTATCAGGTTCCTCTATGCCGGCAATCTCTATAACGCGAGTTACTTCTTTAGATATTCGACTGGAAGGTAGATTATAAAGCGCGGCAAAAAATTTAAGGTTTTCTATCCCGGATAAACGCCAGAAAAAACTCCTCTCATCGCTAGAAATAAGCCCGATAGATTCTCTTACTTTTTTTTCCTCTTTTATAACATCATACCCATTCACAGACGCATGGCCCTGCGTAGGCAAAATTAAAGTGCATAATATTTTAATTAACGTTGTCTTGCCTGCGCCATTTGGGCCCACAATGCAGAACAACTCATTCTTTTTTACTTCCAGATTTATCTTATTAAGAACTATCTTTTTTGTTTTTTTCCTGAAAATATGCAGAAAAGAGCGTAAAAATCCTTCTGCATCATAAAACTCTTTATCCAAATCTCTTATCTCTATGGCATTCATTTTAATTATTCATATAATTCGCTTTGATAATAAATTTGGTTAATTCTTTTGATATTATTCTATTACCCAATGAAGACATGTGAGCAACATCCAAAAAAATACGCTTATTATTATATTTTTTAAAAATAGGCAGCAAATCTATCAATGAAACATTGCTCTGATAACAAAATTCCCTTATTAGCCTTTGCGGTAATATATCCGATTCGGCTTGATACATCTGATATCTGAAAGGTATCGCCATTATAATTACATTGATTTTATTTTCTTTTGCATCGCTGATAATGCCTTTCAATTCATCCCGGGTTTGTCTCCACCATCTGTCTCTTAAGGTAGAATTTTTATCTATAAGAACTGCGAATTCCGGAAATTGAGTCAATTTAGCTAACTCGCTTGAATTCTTTATATTTTTTTCAACATTTTGTTCTTTTTTATGGCGGTGTAACCAAACAGGCCTTTTTATCTTATAGTAAATAAAATTGTCCAATAAATCAAGCGAAGCACAGTTTTTTGCTAAGAAAATTCTTATCCTGTGCAGAGCGCTTCCGCATTTGTAACTCGCCTGCGAAGTAATATCATTTAAACAAAATGTCAATACTAAAAGATCCGGCTTGAGCATTACTCCTTTATTCTCAAACAAAATGCGTTCTTGCCACGTTGCATATCCGGGTATGCCGCCATTAATAACTTCTATTTTTTGCTTTTTAGCAAGCAGACTGAGATATTCTTGTAATTTGCACGGAAAAGAATCTCGATACTCTACACCATGTCCAAACACCAAAGAATCTCCCAGACAAAATATCCTGAAAGAATCTTCTGTTTTTACAGGCACTTCTCTCCCTCTAAAACCCAAAGAATTCACTTCTATAAAATTCCCATACCAATGGCCTTTAGCCCCTGGTTTTAATTCCCATCCCAATAAACTGCTTTTTTTAAAAGGCACTCTATAAAATCCATAAGTATCTTCCGATATGCAATTATTTTTTATTACCCTGGCTGATATTTCTAAGATTAGCATCATAAATATAGCCGCTACTATAGACAAAAATAGCTTGTTCTTCATGATATATATTTTTGTATTCTTTGATAACTTGTCAATTTACTTGATTTATGTTAGAATTTGTAAATGAAAAACGAGCTGCTGTTTATCTCAAATTGTTTCAACTTATATTATAACAAACTGTCTCTTGAAAAGATAGAGGAACTTACAAAAAAAGAGCTATATTGGGATTTTATATTAAAAAAACTTATCCAGTC